>JBMFWV010000037.1:0-30076 GCA_049964915.1 Rhizomicrobium sp. | reverse complement strand
GTGGCCAGCGCCGCATCAAAGGCACCCTGCAGATACGAAGGATGCACCGGGTCGAGCATGGCGCGGATGTGGTTGTCGGTCGGGATCCTGGTCATGCCAAACAGGCTGTGACAGTTGGACGTCGCCTGGCGCTCTTCCAGCGCCCGCTGATACTCGAGGAAGGACTCTGACTGCATGAAAAACAACGAAAAGGCGGACATACCGATATCCGCCATCGAATAGACCCCTTCGCTCTTCCGCTTATCCGGGAAGGCGCCGCACAGGTCTTTCAGACCGGTCAGAAGGTGTTCGACAATCAGCACCCCAACCTTGAATCAGAACCCAGAGCCTCTGAAAACCAAAAAGATCACCGCCCGCCAAAATAATCATCCTGCAAGCCAATCGCATTTAGAATCGCTGGCCGTCGTGACAGGAGGTTGACAGAGGCAGACCTGCTGACTAGAACCCCGGCTTTCGTCGCAACGGGACATCCTCCCTGGAGCAGGGCCATGAAACGCACCTACCAACCTTCCAAGCTCGTGCGCAAGCGCCGTCATGGTTTCCGTTCCCGCATGGCAACCAAGGCCGGACGCCTCGTGTTATCCCGCCGCCGTGCCCACGGCCGCAAAAAGCTTTCCGCCTGAGAAGACCGTGGCGGGCCATTCCCCGCCTGAGGCGGCATCAAACAGCCCTGTTCTGGCCCCATCAGGGTCTGGCCCTTGCCAAGGTTCAGCCCCACTGAGGCTTGCCACACTTCCACGGCGCACCGACTTTTTGCGCGCCCAGAAGGGCGTCCGCCGCCGTGAACCTGGACTTATCCTCGAAGCCTGCCCCACTCCTCCACGTCTCCACCGACCGGGCGCCATCCGCGTGGGTTACACTGCCAGCCGCAAGGTTGGCGGGGCGGTGGCCCGCAATCGCGCCAAAAGACGGCTGCGCGCGGCCGCTGCGGCCTTGCTTCCCCTTTATGGCTACGATGGCAGTGATTATGTTCTCATAGCCAAAACAGAGACGCTGAGCCGGCCCTTTGGTGATTTGCTTACCGATCTGGCAGGCGCCATACAGGCAGCCAATCGCCGCTTGGAACCGCCACCGCCGGGACGACCGTGATGACTGCGGCCCAGGCCAAAACCGAGAATGACATGGTTTTCATGACCCTTTTCGCAGGCGGTGTGCGCAAGGTTGCGACGGTCATTCTGCTCGCCCCGATCTTTGCGTATAAACTTCTCCTCTCACCGCTCCTACCACCTGCATGCCGCTTTCAGCCCACCTGCTCGGCGTATGCCATCGAGGCCATCAAGCGCCACGGCCCCTTCTTCGGTCTGCTGCTTGCGCTGCGCCGGATCGGTCGCTGTCACCCTATTTCCTGGCTCGGCGGTTCGTCGGGCTTTGACCCCGTCCCGCCCAAGGCTTCAATCCGTCGATGAACGAAAACCGCAATCTTCTGCTCGCCTTCATACTCTCGGCTGCCATTCTGATTGGCTGGCAATATATCGTGCCCCATCACCCGGCAAAAACCGGCCCGCAGCCTCATGGCCAGACACACCACGTGGTCACCGCCCCCTCGACACCAACAGGGACTGTGCACGGTGCGGCTACCATGAGTTTGACCAAGGCCATCGCCTCGTCCGGGCCGCGCGTCATCATCGATACACCATCGGTTGATGGCACGCTGCGCCTCAATGGTGCTCGCTTCGATGATCTGAAGCTCAAGCGCTATCATTTGACGATCAACCCCAAGAGCCCGCAGATCGATCTGCTCGCGCCCGAAGCGACAGCACATCCTTATTATTCGGTCTTCGGCTGGGTGTCCGCACCTGGAGAACACATCGCCACACCCGGCGCCAACACGCCGTGGAAACTTGTACAAGGCAATCGTCTGACACCTCAGACGCCGATCACCCTCAGCTGGAGTAACGGGCAGGGTCTTGTCTTTACCCGCACCATCTCGGTCGATGACAATTACATGTTCACGATCCGCGATCGCGTCACCAATACCGGCGACAAGCCGGTGACCTTGTTCCCCTATGCCTACGTGGCGCGCGAAAACCCGCCGACAACGAAAAGTTCATGGTATCTGCACGAGGGCTTCATCGGCGTGGCAGGTGGCAGCGAGAAGGATGCCGACTACTCCGACTTCAAGGGCGGCAAGCCTCCGCAGACCTTCGACTCAAAAGGCGGCTGGTTTGGCATCACCGACAAATATTGGATGGCCGCGGTCATTCCACCGCAAAACGCGCAGCTCGCAGCGGCCTATCGTGCGGTAGCAGGTACGCACGCAACCGCCTATCAGGCCGATTACCGCGTCTCGGCGCAGACGATCGCGCCTCATAGCAGCCTTAGTATCGCCCAGCACCTGTTCGCTGGCGCCAAGGTGGTACAGCTCCTCGATCAGTATTCGAGCAAGCTCGGAATCACCCATTTTGACCTGGCCGTGGACTGGGGCTGGTTCTGGTTCTTCACCAAGCCCATCTTCTTTCTGCTCGACACCTTCTATCACTGGGTCGGCAATTTCGGTGTCGCCATCCTGTTGCTCACCGTCACCATCAAGCTCGCCTTTTTCCCGCTGGCCAACGCCTCCTTCAAATCCATGAGCAGGATGAAGAAGCTCCAGCCGGAGATGGAGCGCATCCGCCAGCGTTTTGCTGACGACAAACAGCGCCAGCAGCAGGAAATGATGGATTTCTACAAGCGCGAGAAGGTCAATCCAGTATCGGGCTGTCTGCCAATGCTGATCCAGATGCCCGTGTTCTTTTCGCTCTACAAGGTCCTCTATGTCACCATCGAGATGCGTCACGCGCCCTTCTTCGGCTGGATCCACGATCTGTCCGCGCCTGACCCAACCTCGATCCTCAACCTCTTCGGGCTTCTTCCCTATCACGCGCCACTGTGGATACCGGCCTTTCTGTCGATCGGCATCTGGCCCATCCTGATGGGCTTCACTCAGTTTTTGAGTACACGGCTCAATCCGGCACCGGCTGATCCCATCCAGGCGCAAATGTTTACCTTCATGCCCATCATCTTCACTTTCATGATGGCCGGGTTCCCGGCCGGACTGGTGATCTACTGGACCTGGAACAACCTGCTCACGGCCACCCAGCAATACGTGGTCATGCGCCGCCAGGGTGTCGAGATTCACCTGGTCGAAAATCTGAAATTGCGGCAGACGGTCGGGCGCCTGACAGCCCTCTTTGGTCGCCGCGGATGAGCGAGGCTGCAACGGCAGAGATCCTGGCCCGCAAATTATTTGCCGGTCCATGTGAATTTATCGCCGGCGCGGCCTCGCTTTCAGCATTGCCCCCGGAAGGTCACACTGAAGTCGCCTTCATTGGGCGCTCCAATGTTGGCAAATCGAGCCTCGTCAATGCTCTGACCGGTCGTAACGCTCTCGCAAGGGTATCGCAGACCCCGGGACGAACCCGGCAGATCAATTTCTTCAACCTTGGTGACGCCTTAACCCTCGTCGACCTGCCAGGCTATGGCTATGCCAAGATCGCCAAAACCGAACAGGCGCACTGGCAAAATCTGATCTTTACCTACCTGCGCGGACGCGCCTGCCTCAAGCGCACCTTCCTTCTGATCGACGCCCGCCGCGGCGTCATGGACAGTGACCTCGCCACGATGGCACTGCTCGATCAAGCAGCGGTCTCCTATCTTGCGGTCCTCACCAAGATCGACAGCGTAACCCCAGAGGCGCAAGCGCAGGCCCGAAGCGCCGCCTTGACCGAGCTCAACCGCCACGCCGCGGCCTATCCGGACATATTTGCGACCTCGGCGCAGAGCGGAGCCGGCGTGGATGCATTGCGCCAGCATATCTGGTCCTTGCTGGGGGTGACGAACAGCGCCTGAGAGGCCACGATTTGCGGCCGCGCCAAATTGCTCTATAAGCCGCCCGTTTTGCACTCCGGCAAAGGAACCCAACATGGCGATGCAGGAGGACGGCGGCCAGGATCGCAATCTGCGTGTCATGGCTCGCTGGCGTTCTACCGCGCGGGTGCTCGTCGAGGCCCTGCCCTACATCTTGCGCTATGACAATCAGACCATCGTCGTGAAATATGGCGGCCACGCCATGGAAGACGGTGTCAACCAGAACTTCGCCCAAGACATCGTGCTGATGAAGCAAACCGGGATTGAACCGGTGGTTGTGCATGGCGGCGGCCCCCAGATCGGCCAGATGCTGAAGAAGCTGCAAATTCCATCACAGTTCATCGATGGCCTTCGCGTCACCGATGCGGCGGCCATCGAGGTCGTCGAGATGGTGCTTGCCGGCTCGATCAACAAGCAGATCGTCAGCACCATCAATGCCGCCGGCGGACGGGCGGTGGGACTTTCGGGCAAGGATGGCAATCTGGTCGTTGCCCGCAAGCTCGAGCGTCTCAAGCGTGACCCTGACACTGGCGCGGCTAGCATTGTCGATTTCGGCTTTGTCGGCGAACCCGAGACCATCAATCCCGAGGTCCTGCACACGATCCTGCGCTCCGACCTTATCCCGGTCATCGCCCCAATCGGCGTGGGCCGCAAAGGCGAGACCTATAATATTAACGCCGACACCGTCGCCGGGGCGGTGGCAGGAGCGATGCATGCGGCGCGTCTCATGCTGCTGACCGATGTCGAAGGGGTGCTGGATCGCGACAAAAAGCTGATCCCCAAGCTGACTGTGGCTGAAGCCCGCGCACTCATCGCCGACGGAACGATTTCGGGCGGCATGATCCCCAAGATCGAGACCGCGATCGAAGCCGTCGAATCCGGAGTTACGGCGGCCGTCATCCTCGACGGTCGCATCGCCCATGCCCTGCTTCTGGAACTCTTCACCGAACACGGCGCCGGAACGCTCATTACCGCCTGAGCACATAGACAGGCGCACCGGCGGGAGCGTCAGCGCCGCGCGTCGATATCCCTCTGCGGTACGGCAGGAATGGTTTAGACAGCTGAGGCCGATGCTCGCACATGACCTGCACCCATGACCCTAGACCGCCTTCGCCGTGCTGCTGACAGTCCTAAGCAGAACGCCCCCATCCGCAGCCCGAAAGCGGCCTCATCAGGCGTGCAGCGGGACCAAGGATGGTCCATAAGACCAACAAAGGCTGCGCTTTGGCTCAGTGTCATCGCCCTTCTTCCGGCACCAGCCGCCGCCGCCCTCAAGCTGTGCAACCAGACCAGTTACATCCTTGAGATCGCCACCGGCGTCGAGCGGGCCGAAGAGGTCATTACCAAGGGCTGGACACGCCTCATACCCGGGGCCTGCAAGACTGTTCTTGCCGGCGACTTGCGGCAGCAGACCAGTTTTGTCTATGCCCAAAGCGCTCGCGCCTATGACGGGCCGCGCAGAGCCTGGGGCGGTCTGCACTGGCTGTGCGCCCGGACCGGAAGTTTTCGCACTGTCGAACCAAGTGGCAACACAAGCTGCACGAACGGCCAGAGACTGCCGTTTTTCCAGATCTCCGCGCCTGGGCAGGAGAACTGGACGCAGACCTTTGCTCAAACTCCAGCGTTGACCTCGAGGGCGGCGGCCCAGATTGCGGGACTTGCCCGTCTGCGCAACTCGGCGGGGCTTGATGGTGCCCAGGCATTCGCCCGCTTTCGCGCCCGCATGCACCTTCCCACCCATGCCCCTCTGGCCGCAGTGTTTGATGCACTGGAAAACACCGCCCTAAGCAGGGCTGCTCCCAATGGCTATGAGGTCTGCAACGATACTGCAGCTCCGATATTCGTGGCGCTCGCCGATCGCGAGCAGGATCATTGGCACACGCGCGGCTGGTGGCATGTCGGGCCGGTCGCCTGCGCTCAGACGCTGACAACCGCACTCACCGGCAAGGTCTATCTTTTGGTCGATGGCGCCAAGGGACGCAGGCTCGTAGGCGGAGGCGCCCGTTTCTGCGTCACCAATATTACCTTCGACGTTCAAGGACAGGGCAGCTGCGCGGAAAGGGGATTGAAGCCTGCGGGCTTTCTCGCCACCAACCTGCGGCATCACCCTGGCTACATCGCCCATGTCGACCAAAACGGTCTCGTGCCCCGGCCCAAGTGAGACCGAACCTCAGAGCCCGAAATATTCGAGGTGCCAGCGCATTTCCTCCTCGCTCAGCGGATAGTGCACGCCATCGCGGGCGGGCAGTACCTGCCGGGTCGGAAGATGTAGAAGACAGGTCTGGATCTTAAACGCCACGCGCATGCTGAAGCCGGCGCGCCAGACAAGCGCGGTCAATGGCTTGGCCTGGCCAAGATCCAAGATGCGCTCGACAATATCAGCTGGGATCTTGCCGGCGGCAGATAGCGCCGCCACAACGCCGGCGCGATTGCCGCGATAGGCAAGGCTAAGGACATAGGCATCGTCGATCTGTTCATAGCCGCCAGGGTCCTGCACCGAAGCCCTTTGTCCAGATGGGGTGCCGTGCAGGCGTTTTTTCAGCACGCCACTGAGATGCCTTCGGGTGCGCTCTTCAAGATCATGGCGCTGTGCCAACCGTTCGATCAGCGCCGCGCCAGCGAAACCTGCAATCCGCCGGATGGCCCGTTGTGACAATCCGGCACGCAGCACCAGGGGTCCCTGCCAATCGCCGATGCTTTGCGCCAACTCAACGATTTTCTCGAGCGTTCTGCTGCGTATGCGTGCATCGGCATTATTCAAGAGCGCTGACACCGCCGGAACGTCCTCAGCGGCAACGATGAGATCACTGACCGCCGCCGCCAAGGGGCGGCGCCTGGCTATGGCAAGAAGTGCGTAGTGCGCCCCCACGGTGGTGATGATGTCAATGAGATCGGCATCGGATAGGAGCGGAGAATATTCGAGGATGGGCGCGCTGACACATTCGACATCATGCGCCAGCTTGCAGATTAGCGCGTGCGGCACGCAGTTCAGGGATTTTATGCCTTCGGCCAGAATGGTGCGGATGCGCGGAAGCTCATCGTCGGCCAGGCACTGTAAAGTCTCCAGGGTCAGCTGACGTACGTCCTCACTTGCCTCCTGCGTCAGGCCCGGGAGCAAGCGCCCAATCTTACGCGCCAGCTCGGCGCGTACCTCTTCGTCACGCGAGTGAGCTAGAAAGGCATTGGTCTCGGCGAGAGCGGAGGGATTGGCGGCCACGGCACGCTGGGCAGCCAGCGATCCTTCCTCAGCAAGAAAGGCAAGGACACGCGGATCGGCATCGGGATTTTGCGCGAGCAGCTGGCGCAGCTCGTCGCCGCGCTGCTCAATCAGTCGCAGCACGTCGTCACGGCTCAGAAAGCCGGTTGGGACAGATTTGGTCGCAGTCACGCAAGCGGTCCTTGCCTCGCCGGGTCAATGTTGCGGCCAGGTCCTTAACAGTCTCCCAACAGACGTGGTTAGCCAAGCCTTTACGCCCGCGCTTGAAAGGCCGACGACGATGCCCCATGTTGCCGGCCATGTCGCTTGCAATGGCCAACCTGTCCGGCATCGAGAGCTGGGTTTTTGACTTGGACCACACCCTTTATCGTGTGGACCCAGCCACGCATGCTGCGATGAGCGAGCGCATCTGCCTTTATCTCCAGCGTACACTTGAGCTACCACGCGATCGCGCCTTCGTGTTGCAGAAGCGCTATCTGGAGCTCTACGGCTCCACCTTCGCCGGTCTCTTGCGCCATCATGCCATCGATCGCAACGCCTACCACGCCTTTGTCAATGATCTTGACTTGCTTGACCTCAAAAAGGCTCCGGAGCTGCGCACGGCCATGGCTCGCCTCAAGGGACGGCGGATCGTTTTCACCAACAATTGTGGCCGTTATGCTGCACAAGTGCTCGAGCGCATTGGCATTGCGGATCTCTTCCATCAGATCATCGATGCGCAGATTCTGGGCGAAGCCCCCAAGCCCAATCCCAGCGCCTATCAGCATCTCGCGACCCTGCCTGCCGCTACGGCCTTCTTCGACGACAGCCTGCGCAATTTGAAGCCGGCACATGCTCTTGGCATGAAAACCATCTGGTGTCGTACGGGTCCGCAGTCGCTCACCGAGCCGCTTGCCGAGCGGCCCGCGCATGTGCATTACGAGACCGATGATCTTTCCCACTTTTTGCTCAATATCAGGATTAGCTCATGACTGCGCAGCTCAAACGTCTCATTGAAGAAGCCTGGGAGGCCCGTGACAGCCTTTCGGTCAGCACGAAAGGGGCTGTGCGGGATGCGGTCGAGGAGGTGCTCGACGGGCTGGACCGTGGGCAGTATCGGGTTGCGGTCAAGGAGGATGGCGTCTGGCGGGTCGAGCAATGGCTCAAACAGGCCGTACTGCTCTCTTTTCGCCTCTGCGACATGAAGCCGATCAGTGGTGGTGCTGGCGGTGCCCCGTGGTGGGACAAGGTGGATTCCAAGTTTCTCAACTGGGACTCGTCGCGCTTCGCCGAAGCCGGTCTGCGCGCGGTGCCCGGCGCTATCGTCCGGCGTTCGGCCTTCATCGGCAAAGGCTGCGTGTTGATGCCAAGCTTTGTCAATCTTGGCGCCCATATCGGGCCAGATACCATGGTCGACACCTGGGCGACGGTTGGCTCCTGCGCCCAGATCGGGGCACGTTGTCATCTGTCGGGCGGCGTCGGCATCGGTGGAGTGCTGGAGCCTCTGCAGGCCAACCCCGTCATTATCGAAGATAATTGCTTCATCGGCGCCCGTTCGGAAGTCGCCGAAGGGGTGATCGTTGGCGAAGGGTCCGTACTCTCAATGGGGGTCTATCTCGGCCAGTCGACCAAGATCATCGATCGGCAAAGCGGCGAGGTATTCTATGGTCGGGTGCCGCCCTATTCCGTCGTGGTCGCCGGCAGCCATGGCGGCGGTGACGGCAAGCCCGCGCTGTATTGCGCAGTGATCGTCAAACGCGTCGACGCACGGACCCGACAGAAGACCTCGATCAACGAACTTCTGCGCGCCTAGGCGGCGCGCAGCCGCGCTGCGAAATCCATCAATGCCCCCGCCACGTCCGGCAGCAGCTGATCCCAATCACCGAAATTCTGCGGATAGAACACGGGCGCGGCACGGTACCAGGGATAACAGGATGTTCCCAGCTGGGGCCAGGTCCGGCCGGCCGTCAAAATCCAGGTTTCGGTGCCGACGCTGGCGGCCGTAGCTGCTGCTGCGGTCGGTGCTGAAATCACCAGATCAAGGGCGGCGGAGAGCGCCGCGGCCCCATCGATGTCGTCCTTTAGATCAAGGCCCTCGACCCGGTGTATTGGTACCTCGTAGTGCGCGCAGATCTCGGCTAGTTCCTGATCGCAATCGCCATATTGCAGATTGACGAACTGGACACCCGGCGTGTGCAGAATCGGTTCCCACTGTACAAGCGGACTGAAATACTTGTTACGCTTGATATCCCGCATCATCGAACGCCAGCAGATGCCAACAAACGGTCCCGGACCCAGAGCAAGCAGGCGTGCCCGCAACTGCGCCACCCTTGACGGTTCGGGCATGAGAAATGCCACTTTGGGGAAGTCCTCTGCTCTCGTGCGGGTAAACTGCAGCGCCGAGGCCATCGGGACATAAAAGTCCGGTCGCTGATCACCCACCGCGAAGGGGATGAAGCGGAACTCCCTACGGTCGTCACCATCAACGAATTTGCGGTCTTCATAGGCGCCCACGACCGCCTTAGGAAACGAACGCTGGAGCAGCGAAACAAGGCGGGGGTCGACTGCAATCTGCAGCTGCCCCGTGCGGCCTAGAGCGCGCTGGAGATCGGGTAGGACGGAGGCGAACATGATTTCATCACCGAGACCCTGTTCGCCAATGACGAGGAGGCGTTTGCCCTCAAGCGGCTCGCCCTGCCACTGCGGCGCCTCGACCATGTAACGTACATAAGCCCTGAAGCTCGGATCATTGCGGATTTCGTATTCGCGAAAGCCCTCCTCAAGTCGCCCCATACCGATCAGGCAGATGCTTCGGGAATGGCTCCCTTCAAGCAGGTCATTGGCATCGACTGCTCTGGCCAGGGCCTCGTCATAGGCTTCGAGCGAGTCTTCAAGTTCGCCAAGGTGAGACAAAGCAAAGGCCAGATTGTGCCACGGCCGCGAGTATCCAGGATCCAGGGCGATGGCTTCCTTGTAGAATATCAGCGCTTCCTCAGCGCGCCCCTGCTCGGACAGCACTGTCGCCAGCGAGTTCCACAGCGCCGCCTCATGGGGCATGCGATGGATCGCCGTGCGCAAGGTCTCGATTGCCTGAGGAATGTCGCCAAGATCACACAGGACGCTGCCAAGATTGTTGTAGCCGAGGGGGGAATCGGGGCGGCGGACAATATACTGCGCGAACATGTCGGCAGCAGCGCCATACATCTTCAGTCCCCACGCCGTCAGACCAAGATTGATCAGAAGATCGCTGTCTTCAGGATCAAGCGCATAGGCCTGTTCATAGGTCACAAGGGCCTTGTGCAAATGGCCCATTTTCTCAAGCGCGAGGGCCAGCATATGGAAGGCAGCGCCATAACTCGGATCCGTCTCGGTGGCGCGCAGTGCCAGCTTGGCCGTACGTGTCACCTCGCCCCGACGCCACAGTTTGATCGCGCGGCGTACCAGATAGGTGGCTTTGGCGCGGTCGGCCACCTCTGCTGCATCCTGTTCAACAGCTTCGATGCGCGCTACGGCGGCTTCAGCGGCGCCGATGCCGGTCATTGTATCAAGACCAGAACGACCAAGTGCCATGTAAGGCCTCCTCTTATTCGCCCCCATCAAACCCCATCATGCTTAAGCGAGGGTGAAGATGAATAATTTAGATACAAGGATTTTCTTAACGAAGTCAGGTTAGGGTCGACCCGCGCACGAAGACGCGAAGGACTTCGCAGCCGCGCAAAAAGGGACATTGGCGATGCCACTCAAGCTGTCATTAAAACCCGGCGAGAAATTCGTGCTTAATGGCGCGGTTCTAACCAACGGGGACAAGCGGACCAGCCTTGTCTTGCAGAACAAGGCCTGCATCCTGCGTGAGCGGGACATCATGCAACCGGAGGACGCGAACACTCCGGCGCGCCGGATCTATTTCCCGATCATGATGATGTATCTCGATGGTGACGAGACAGAAACCTACTACAACGACTTTGCGTTGCGCATGACTGAGTTCATGAGCGCCATACGCTCGCGCGCTGCATTGGCGGTCTGTGTCGATATCAGCCGCGAAGTCATGGCGGGCGGCTATTACCGCGCGCTGATGCAATGCAAGAAGCTTTTTGAGTTCGAACGGGAGCGTCTGAGTTATGAGCCATCACGCCTATCAGCGCACGCAGCGCATTACTGAGGATCCTCGAACTGCCGAATACCGGCTGTTCGGACAGGTTACTGGTGCGCTGCTTGAGGCCAAGGCCAAGAATGTGAGCGGCGGGCCGTTGGCGGAGGCTGTCGACTGGAACAGACGCCTGTGGGGCTCGCTGGCCGCCGATTGTTTGGATGACCGCAATCGACTGCCGCCGCAGTTACGGGCTCATATCGTCTCGCTGTCACTTTGGGTGACACGCTATTCAAAAGATGTGGTGCGCCGAGGCGCACCAATGGATCCGCTGATCGAGGTCAATCGTACGATCATGCAAGGACTACAGGGCCAGGCCTGAGCACACCTGGAACTCCCTTGCCTTGGGCCGGCCTCGCGCTGGCCCTTTTTTCATGCGCGATGCCTTTAACGTGCCATCCTGGCAGGGGCATTCTTTACGCCTACTGCGGGGGCTGGCATGCTCAACCCGCGAAGCCTGACCTGAGCCCGGCTTGCCAGCTGGGAAAGCGGCCAGGAACGAGGGGGAAGGCATGAGCATGCTGATTGCGGCTGCGGCCGTGTTTGTTATCACGCATCTTGCGATTGGTGGCACGCGATTGCGTGGTGCCTTGGTGCGTGTCCTCGGTGATGGCGGCTATATGCTCGCCTTTTCCACGATTTCGGTGGGGGCCCTGGTATGGCTCGCTTATTCCTACAACCTGGCGCACTCAGGCGGCGCAGATGCACAATGGTGGCAGAGCGGTCGTGGTCTTCACGATTCGGGGATCTTGATCATCGGACTCGCGTTTTTTCTTGGTGTTCAGGGTCTTCTCTCTGCCAATCCGACCAGCGTCGCCCAGGACAAAGCGGCCCGTGATCCGGCTGTGGTACAGGGCGTGCTGCGCATCACCCGCCACCCATTCCTGTGGGCTGTCGCGCTATGGTCACTCTTCCATCTCGCTGTGAACGGTGATGAAGCTTCCGTGATCTTCTTCGCCGCCTTCCTCGTGCTCAGTCTTTTGGGCAGCTTTTCGATTGACGCCAAGCGTCGTCGCGCTCTGGGCCCGGCGTGGGACGATTTTGCCAAACGTACCTCAAGCATTCCGTTCGCAGCGGTGCTGCGTGGCAACGCCACGCTCAACATCGCCGAGAGCTTTGGTTGGCGGTTCTGGGTGGCGATGGCGGTCTTTGTCGCGGTGCTGTTCGCCCATCTCTGGCTGTTCGGGGTTTCGCCGTTTCCCGGAGGCTGGCGGCCCTATTAGCCACGGCTTCTTGCCCAGGTTGGCGGAGGCGCGAGCGGTGCTGGCGGAACGAGGCTCAGCAACGCCTTGCGCAGGCCTGTCATGAATGTCGCAGACGCTGACAGAACCTTAAGTGTTTTGCGTCACAACAGAGGCATGAGCGCCGACACATCACCCGTCGATCTGAGCCATTTGGACCGCTATACGGGCGGCAATGAGGCGCTCAACCGCGAAATCCTCGCGCTTTTCTCGACCCAGGCCGAGGAGCTCTTCACAAGGCTGCGCAAGGCCAATCAGGCCGGCGATGACAAGAGCTGGCGCGAGCATGCCCATGCCCTCAAGGGCGGAGCCCGGGGCATTGGCGCCTTTGGCATTGGTGAACTTGCCGCGACACTCGAAAAGCAGAGCCCCAAGGGCTATGGCGCCAAGAGGGGACTTGCGGCTTTAGCCGGCGAAATGCGGCTTGTTGCCAACTTTATCGCGCTCTACCGCCGCAGCTAGGGTGACGGGCGCAGTCTTTGATTCTCGTCGTAAGCTTGGATATAGGCCTGCGCTGAGGCGCCGGGTGCATGATGGCGTTGCAGGTGCGCTTAATTCTACATATGATGTAGAACAAATGAAACTTCGTACAAGAAGAAAGTGTAAAATGTCATGAGCAGTCCAATCGAAACCGATGTCGCCGTCATCGGCGCGGGCCCGATCGGGCTCTTTGCAGTATTCGAACTGGGGCTCCTCGACCTCAAATGCCATCTCGTCGACATTCTCGACCGGCCGGGTGGACAATGCACCGAGCTCTATCCGGAAAAGCCGATCTACGACATTCCAGGGTTGCCGATCGTGACCGGCCAGGAGTTGACCGACCGTCTTTTGGAGCAGATCAAGCCCTTCGGGGCCACGTTCCACTTCAATGAGATGGCCAGCGCCCTCAAGCGCCTCGAGGATGGTCGCTGGCAGTTGTCGACCGACGCCGGCACCGAGATCATTGCGCGTGTCATCGTCATTGCCGCCGGAGGCGGTAGCTTTGTGCCCAAGCGCCCACCGATTGCCGGCATCGACGCCTATGAAGGCAAGTCCGTATTTTATGCCGTGCGCAAGATGGATGAGTTCCGCGATCGCGACGTGCTCATCGCCGGCGGTGGCGATTCCGCGCTTGATTGGACGCTGAACCTCGCCCCGCTAACACGGTCCTTGACGCTCGTCCATCACCGCGACGGCTTCCGCGCCGCCCAGCACAGCGTCAACCAGATGCGCGAGCTCGTGGCGCAGGGCAAAGTCAAATTTCACGTCGCCAGCGTAAAGACCCTCCATGGTGAGGGTGGCAAACTTGAAGCTGTCACCCTTGCGGGGGCCAACAAGACGGAATGGCGCCATACCTGCGACCGCTTCCTGCCCTTCTTCGGCTTGACCATGAAGCTCGGCCCGATCGCGGAATTCGGTCTCAATCTGCACGAAAATCTCATTGCCGTGGACACGGCGAAATTCGAGAGTGAGGTGCCGGGCCTGTTTGCCATTGGCGACATCAATACCTACCCGGGTAAACTCAAGCTCATCCTTTCAGGCTTCCATGAGGCCGCATTGATGGCGCAGGCCGCATTCCACGTCTGCCGGCCCAATGAGAAACTGCGCTTCCAGTACACGACCTCCTCATCAAACCTGCAAAGAAAACTCGGCGTCGCCTGACGCCCATCTGTGAGACAGCCATGAAAATCATCGCCACCGACCGCTCTGGCGTGTCGAGAGAAATTGAAGGCCGCGACGGCTGGACCTTGATGGAAATGCTGCGCGACGCTGGCCTTCCCATCACCGCCGAGTGTGGCGGCGCCTGCGCCTGTGCAACCTGCCATGTCTATGTCGAAGACGGCTGGTACGAGAGGTTGGCGCCCAAATCCGATGCCGAGACCGATATGCTCGATATGGCACTTGCCGTGCAGGAGAATTCGCGCCTGGCCTGCCAGATCACCTGCTCTGACGCCCTGGACGGCATCAAGGTCACCCTCGCTCCAGAGTGAGGATCACCATCTTCCAAGGTGCCTTGAGAGCGCCAAGGCCCGAGCCCAGGCCATCCACCCTGATCCTCTCCGCCCCCTGAGGCAGGGGGGCCCGAGCCGGTCTCTTGCGCGGCAAAAGAACCGAGATGGGGGCTTCGCCCAAGACCCCAAGGCGGGCTATATGAGCGAGCCGGCTGCCTTAGCGCCCCCTGGCACGGCGATGCCAATCGTCTCGGATGTGCCAGCTGAGTGACAATGGCCAGTCGGCAGCTGCCGGGGCCTTCGCCGTTCGGGTGCACTGGTCATCAGCTGGCGGTGAGCCTCGGAGCAGACATGAGTGGCCTTAAGGCCTTGCACACAGAGCCGCCTCCACCTACCAGCCGTACCCGTTCGGCAGAGCGGGCGGTTGCAGCGGGCCTGCTGGTGCTGCTGCTCCATGCACTGGCGCTCTGGATCATTCTGCAGTCCTTCTACCAGCCATCCTCTGAAATCCCGCACTACCATGAAACCGCGATCACCCTGTGGCTGACCAAGCCAAAGATCCGCGCCCCTGCATCACCGGTTCCTGTGCTGCGCCCGAAAAAGAAAAAGAAAAATCCGACCCCCTACGAGAACGTTCCGGTGCCGAACGCACAAGGCTTTGCCGTGCCCCCGCCACCACCTACCGCGCCCCTGACTGGGGAGGATTACAATGGCCTGCGTGCGCTGGGCGAATACCTCTACAACTGCAGCGAGATGAATTACGGCTACCTGACCCCGCTCGACCGTCTGCATTGCCAGTTCGACCTGTGGGACCTGCCGCCCGCCAACCCGGGCAAAGGGCTGCGCCTGGGCAAGCCGCCGAGCAGCGTCTGGGAGCAGCAACTTCAGAAGCAGAAGGCGCCGCCACGCAAGTTCACTCGGCCGTGTCGACCCAACAGCCCCAATTCCAATCTCGGCCTGCCTTGCTACAATCTCGCTCATTAGCGAGACTGACATGCTGACCGGACATCGGAGACCAACACATGGGGTTCTACGCGCGCCATATCCTGCCTGCGCTGCTCGACCGGGCAATGTCGTCCAAACCCATCCGCTATCAGCGCCGCAAGGTCGTGCCACGCGCCGAGGGCCGAGTGCTCGAAATCGGCTTTGGCGCAGGCCACAACCTGCCCTTCTATGATTCCAGCAAGGTGACACAGCTGTGGGCGCTGGAGCCCTCGGCGGAGATGCGGGCACGCAGCAAGGAGCGACTGAAGGAACAGTCCTTTCCTGTCGAATTCCTCGATCTGCCCGGTGAACAGATTCCACTCGCGGACAGAAGCGTCGACACCATCCTCATCACCTATACGCTGTGCACCATCAGCGACGTGGCGGCCGCGCTGCAGCAGATGCGCCGGGTCTTGAAGCCCGAGGGCGTGATGCTGTTCTGCGAACACGGCAAGGCGCCTGATGCTTCAGCCTATCGCTGGCAGCAACGTCTCGAGCCGATGTGGCGACGCATCGGCGGCGGCTGTCATCTCACCCGCGCGGTACCCGAACTCATCGAGGCCGGCGGCTTTCACATCGCGGATATGGAAACCATGTACCTGCCCGGCACGCCCCATTTTGCGGGCTTTAATTACTGGGGTACGGCAAAACCACGCTAGCGGTTTGACGCGCGCAGGAGGCGACCGCAACACCACGGCCCAGACACTTTATTTGCGCTCGACGTCACAAGGGCGCGGCACTTACTATGACGCGGGGCGCGCCAGCGCCTCGTGGTCCAACCCGGTTGCAGGATTGCCGTGACAGCAGCACGCAATGCACAGCGAGCGCTTGCGCGTGGCGTCGCCGCACTCGACGCCGGACGGCCCGCGCAAGCCATCCCTCATCTGCGCACCGCACTCGACCTCGCGCCGCAGAACACTGCCGCAGCGAGCTTCATGGGTTGCGCCCTGACCCGCCTGGGCCGACCGGCCGAGGCGGCGTCGTTCATTCTGGGCGCCCTGCGCGCCGCTCCAGCCGAGCCGCAGTGGCGCCTGCATCTGGCCGAATGGCTACTGGCGCAAAACAGGGCCGGCGAGGCCGAGCGCGAAATCCTCGAACTCTTGCGGCACCTACCGCAAAGCGCCATGGCCTGGACACAACTGGGTGATGCACGAGCCGCGCAAGACAAAACCGCCGCGGCCCGTGAAGCCTATGAGCGGGCCTTGAGCCTGTCCGGGGGCGATCCGGTGGTGACCGTCAAGCTTGCCCGCGTCATTGCCGCGATGGGCGACATCACCCGGGCCTGGACCCTGCTTGGCACGGTACGGCGTGGCGATACCGAAGCCTTCTGGCGCCTGAAGGCCGACCTTCTGGTCGTGGAGCGCAACTGGCCGGCGCTGCGGACCCACGCCGGGGCCTGGCGCAAAGCCCAACCGGACAGCCCGGCTGCGATACGCATGGAGGCCGCAGCCGCGTTCGAACTGGGCGACTTTCGGCTGGCTAGGAGCGCCACACGCAAAATGCTCTCCTTGGGCGCAGCCAGCGCTGCGGATTGGGCCGCCTACGGTCAGATTTGTCTTCAGATTAATGACTTTATCGAGGCCGAACGGGCCTTCGCCCAGGCGGCAGAATTGTCGCCGCAGGATCCGGCGCTGCTCGCAGGCAGGGCGCGCCTCCTGACCTTCCAGGGCCGGCTCGACGACGCCGAGACAGCCTGCCGGGCCGCACTCGCGCGCGATCCCAACCGCGCTGACACCTATTGGCTGCTGGCGCTTCTGACGCGCGGTCGTTTTCGGGCCGAAGAGCTCGATGCACTCAGGCGCCTCACAGAGCAAAGCGGGCGGGCGCCCGATGACCGCGCCATGGCGGGGCTTGCACTGGGCCACGGGCTGGAGGCGGCAGGTGACATCGCTGGCGCCTGCGCGGCCTATGACCGCGCCCATGCGCAGAAGCGCGACATCGCACGGCACGAGGGCTATGCGTATGATCCCACCCAAAGCGAGGCACGTTTCGCGCGGATCGCGGAGCTTTTCGCCGCGCCACCCACCGAACGCGTCCCCGTCAGCGGCCCGCGGCCAATCTTCATCTTCGGCATGCCGCGTTCGGGTACGACCCTGACCGATGCAGTCCTGGCCGGTCATCCCTTGGTGCAAGATTGCGGCGAGCGCGTCGTTCTCGAAATGCGCCTGAACGAGATTCTGCGTCAGCCTGAGTTGAAACTGCCTGCGGTTGCGCAGCTTGAACAATGGGCGAAGGACTATCTTGCTGACATCACATTGCGCCCGCACGCGGCCTACGTCATTGACAAGAACCCGCTGAATTTTCAGGCCGCCGGCCTCATCGCGCAGATGTTCCCCAATGCCATTATGATCCACCTTCGGCGCAACCCGCTGGAAGTCGGCCTCTCCATCTGGCGGCACGAATTCAGCAAGGGCTGGACTTTCACCACCAGCCTCGCAGACATCGGCCATTTCTATGGTCAATATGCAAAGCTGGCAGCACATTGGCAGCGAGTGCTCGGTCCGCGGCTGGTGACACTGCAATATGAAGAGTTCGCGGCCAATTTCACCCGCGCCGCACCTGAGCTCCTCGCCCGCATCGGCCTTGATTGGCACGAGGCCTGCGGCGACTTTTCACGACCGCGTCCGCCGATCGCAACCTTGACCGCGGTCCAGGTTCGCGATGCTGTCAGGCCCGCAGCACCGCGCGCCCCGCGTTTCGGAGGCTATCTCGAACCCTTGCGAGCCGCCCTCCTGGCCGCCAATGTCGATCTCAACACTGGCATGTGGTGCGGGAACGAAACACGCCCGGCCTAGGACCACGGCCAGTTCAACGGACGGCCGGTTCCCGCGCTGACCGCCGATCGCTGGATCTGTGACCTATTCCCTCGCCCGGTTCTGCGCCAGATCATAAGGCCCGCCTTTGGTGATAGCCCGCCCATAAGCAGGACGGGCCTGCATACGCGCTCGATAGTCACGCAACCGCGGATATCCCTCAAGAACATCTCCAGCTGCCTCCAGCACGAACAGCAGCTGGATATCGGCGCCGGTCAGCCCGTCACCGACAAAATAGCTACGCCCCTTAAGCGCGTCCTCCATATAGCCGAAATGATTGGCGATCTCGCTGTCGATGCGCGGACGCAATGGCGCTGCACCATCGCCCAGTGTGCCGGCATAAAGCGCCAGCATCAGCGGCAGCATGGCCGAGCCTTCGGCATAATGCATCCATTCGACATATTTCCAGTAATCAGTTGTCCCGTGCGCCGGCCTGAATCTGCCTTTGCCATAGACATCGATCAGGTATTCGACGATGGCACCAGATTCGGCAATCGTCGTAGCTCCATCCACCATCACCGGCGACTTGCCGAGCGGATGGATCTTTTTAAGTTCAGGTGGCGCCAGCGGTACCGGACTTTGGCGCTGATAGCGAACGATCTCGTAGTCAAGCTCTAGCTCTTCAGCCAGCCACAGTATGCGCTGTGACCGCGAATTATTGAGATGATGGATTTTGATCACTACCTGCTCCTTGCTCAGTTTCGTGCGGGTCGCCACATCGGCCATAATGTTGGACCATCGGGAATCTTGATCTCGCCCGTCACCTCGAAGCCAAAGCTGCGGTAGATTGGGATGTTGGTTTCCTTCGACGATTCGAGATAGGCCGGCAGCTTTTGGGCATCTACCATCGCCAGCCGTCGGCGCATCAGCCGTCCAGCAAAGCCCTTGCCCTGATGTGGCGGATCGGTGCCGATGACCTGCAGATACCAGTGTGGTTCCTTGGGGTGCTGGCGCTCGACCACATCCATGGTCGCCATCACCCGCAGCGCCCCGCTCCCGAACACCCTGAGCAGCTCGGGACCATGAACGATGTATTGCCACCAGTGAACATGCCATTGGCCAGGCGGGCGCCACAGCGACGCCGCTTCATAGCCTTCCGTGACGTCACACGAGCCAAGCGGCTGAGCCAGCTTGAACAGCAGCCGGAAAAGGCGCGGCATCACCACCGGACGCGTGCTCGGATCCGACAGCAAATGGCACATCATCGGATCGTCATGGAATGCCCGCGCCAAAGACTCTGAAAGCGCCGGACTGTCGGACGCCACCGCCTCGCGCGCGCCTGCCGTGTTCATATCGCCCACCATGGAAACTCCAGCCCATCTGTCCCTGGCCCACTATGAGCCCGGTATTCAAATGCTAGTTGAGGGCACGGCGCAACGAAAGCCCTTTGCGGCGCCACACATTCTGTGCGCTCGAGGTTAGCGATTGAGTTCACGCATCGCCTTGTCGAGCCCGTCCAGGGTTAACGGGAACATGCGATCGGAAATGATCTGGCGGACAAGGCCGATCGAAGGGGTGTATTCCCAATGCTTTTCCGCAACCGGGTTGAGCCACACCATATGCGGATAAATCTGGGCGCAGCGGTCGAGCCACACCGCACCAGGTTCCTCATTCCAATGTTCGACTGAACCGCCCGGATAGGTCAGCTCGTAGGGACTCATGGTGGCGTCACCAACGAAGATGACCTTGTAGTCATGGGGAAATTTGTGCAGCACATCGAAGGTAGGGGTCTTCTCGTTGTGACGGCGCCGGTTATCCTTCCACACCGCCTCATAAAGACAGTTGTGAAAATAGAAGAACTCCATGTGCTTGAACTCGGTACGCGCCGCCGAGAACAGCTCCTCACAGAGCTTGATGTAGGCATCCATCGAGCCACCGATATCAAAGAAGATCAGGACCTTGACGGTATTGTGCCGCTCCGGCACCAGCTTGAGATCAAGATAGCCCTTGTTAGCGGTATTGCGGATGGTATCGGGCAGATCCAGTTCGGTCTCTGCTCCCTGACGGGCCCATTTGCGCAGCCGGCGCAAAGCAATCTTGATATTGCGGGTGCCGAGCTCGACGGAATCATCAAGATTCTTGTACTCGCGCTTGTCCCACACCTTCACCGCCCGGCCCTGACGTGACTTGTCCTGACCGATCCGGATCCCTTCGGGATTATAGCCCGAGTTCCCGAAGGGGGAGGTCCCTCCCGAGCCAATCCATTTGTTGCCCCCCTCATGGCGTGATTTCTGCTCCTCGAGACGTTCCTTCAGCGTCTCCATGAGCTTGTCCCAGCCTCCCAGAGCCTCGATCTGCTTCTTCTCCTCTTCGGTGAGGAACTTTTCCGTCAGCGCTCTTAGCCATTCTTCCGGAATCTGGGCAATCTCACTGGCATCAAGGTTCTCAAGACCCTTGAACACATGGCCGAACACCCGATCAAACTTGTCGAGATTGCGCTCATCCTTGACCAACGCTGCGCGTGACAAGACGTAGAATTCATCGACCTTAAAATCGATCACCCCACGCTCGAGCGCCTCCATCAGCGCCAGGTATTCCTTGAGCGTCACCGGCACCTTGGCAGAACGCAATTCCTCGAAGAACTGAAAGAACATGTCAGGCGACCCTCATGGCAATGCGCGATTTAGCAAGCCTAGCTTCGATCCTTTGTGTGCGCCATCGCGCTCTTGATTTTCACGGTCCGGCTGGCGGCGAGCCTGCGGCGTGACGTGGCAGAAGCGCGGCAAGGCCAGGACCATAGACCCATTTCAAAAACACCGTCCTGGTGGCATCATCCCGTGGTGAGGCATATTCGCTGATCACCTCAACCACCCAGCCACGGACCGGTGCGCTCGCATAGCTGACGCGGTAGTGCAGGTTCTCCAGACGGGAGGTTTCGTAGGTCCGGCTGAACACCGAAAGCACCTTGCCGGCCGCGGCGAAGGAGAGAGGCTTCTGGGACACGACCCTGCCACCACTGCCGGCTTCCTGAGAAAACTGGCCTGCGAGCAGAGCAGGTCCATCAAACTGCCCGTCAAGCGGCTGAATACGCACGGTGCCGTAAATGCCGTCCAGTGCGTAATAGCTGCAGAACACCTTCTTCTGGCTAACACTACTTTGGCCAGCTGCATCGCGGATGTAGGGACCGATCCTGTCCGGACAGACAAAGCCGGAAGCACGCGCAATGCGCCCGTCATGCGGGCCATCACGGAAGGCACCAAGCGTCACGGTTGCGCCGTGAGCGCCGACAAAGGAGGTACCCACAAGCGCCAGGCTACAGACCGCAAGCAGCCGTCTGACCATTATGACCGGCTCTCGCGCCGTGCGAGGAATGCCAGACGCTCAAACAGGTGCACATCCTGCTCATTTTTGAGCAGCGCACCATGCAGCGGCGGGATCAAACGCGTCGGATCTTTTTCCTTCAGCGCTTCCGGCGGTACATCTTCATTAAGCAGCAGCTTGAGCCAGTCCAAAAGTTCGCTGGTCGATGGCTTCTTCTTGAGCCCGGGAACATCGCGGATCTGATAGAAGACGTTGAGTGCTTCGGATATCAGCTTCTGCTTTATGTCGGGATAATGCACATCGACGATCTGCTGCATCGTCTCGCGATCGGGAAACTTGATGTAATGGAAGAAACAGCGCCGCAAGAAGGCGTCGGGCAATTCTTTCTCGTTGTTGGAGGTGATGAGAATGATCGGCCGCTGGCGCGCCTTGATGGTCTCACCTGTCTCGTAGACGAAGAACTCCATGCGATCCAGTTCGAGCAACAAGTCGTTGGGAAATTCGATGTCGGCCTTGTCGATCTCATCGATCAATAGCACTGGACGGGCCTTACTGTCGAACGCCTCCCAGAGTTTGCCCTGCTTGATGTAATTCTTGACGTCCTTGACCCTGGGATCGCCGAGCTGAGAATCGCGCAGGCGCGTGACCGCATCATATTCGTAAAGGCCCTGCTGCGCCTTGGTGGTGGATTTGACATGCCAGGTGATGAGCGGCGTGGACAAGGCATCGGCCACTTCATAGGCCAGCTGGGTCTTGCCGGTACCCGGTTCCCCCTTGATCAGCAGCGGCCGCTCCAACGTGATCGCCGCATTGACGGCGATCCTGAGGTCGTCCGTTGCAACATATTTATCTGTACCTTGAAATCGCTGGGCGCTCATGCCGTGATCCTTTGAAATAGCGGTATGGCGAGCCTAGGTGCCCGGAAGGGAGCGCGCAAGGCCGGCGCCGGCGCGACGGCGCAGCTGGTTGCAGATTTCGTCGGGAGCTTGCCCCTCAGCCCGCAACGCCCGCAGGGTTGCGCCATGATCTCGTTTGGAAAATTTGCGTCCCGCGGCATCCAGCACCAGGTCATGATGGGCATAGGCCGGCGTCGGCAGATTCAGTAACGCCTGCAGCAGACGCTGCACATGCGCCGCGGCAAACAGATCGTGCCCGCGGGTGACGAGGCTGATACCCTGGGCGGCATCATCCACAACCACCGCCAAATGATAGGAGGCTGCTCGATCGCGGCTGGCCAGAACGATGTCGCCAAGACGCAGCGGCTCGGCCGCGATGCGGCCATGTTCACCGCGCGGGCCACGTCCCCTCTCGTCAAACGCGAGCACGCCGCTCTGCAACGCGGCCTTCCCAACATCGAGGCGCAAGGCGTAGGCCTCGCGGCGCATGCGCAAACCCGCCTCGCGCCGCGTCAGGCTGCGACAGGTTCCAGGGTAGAGCGGGCCATCCGGTCCGTGTGGCGCCGACAGGCTGCGGGCCACTTCTTGCGCAATCTCCTTGCGCGAACAGAAGCAGGGATAAACCAGCCCCAACTCATCCAGACGCTGGATCGCCGCTTGATAGTGCAAAAGGCGGTCGGATTGACGCACAGCCGGTCCGTCCCAGCAAAGACCAAGCCAGCGCAGATCCTCATAGATGGCGGTCTCAAATGCTGGCCGGCACCTCGTCGCATCGATGTCCTCGATGCGCAGTACGAACCGCCCGTCGTGTGCGCGTGCCATATCATGGGCAAAGAGCGCGGCGTAGGCCGAACCAAGATGCAGAAAACCGGTTGGAGAGGGTGCAAAACGGGTCACAAGCATGGCGGGATCCTAAAGGCTGCACCCCCTGCCCGTCACCTGGTGGCGGTGGCCATGGTCCTGCGTCGCCTTCGCAACGTCCTCACGGCGGCGCTCTCGCCAAAACCCCGCCCGGGCTCGTCAGCCAGATGCAAGTGTCGCAGCATCGTCATCGCGAATCGGTTAGAATGAACCGTGCTTGGCTTTGTGCCTGCTTGTGCGTAAGGTTTCGTCTGTCAGCGAAGGAGACCACGTCTTCAACAGGAGCGTCGTGTGCTAGCGAGCGAGCGTATGCCGGATAATTGTCCGGCGCTGGTACTTAACGCGGATCATCGCCCGCTCAGCTATTTTCCGCTATCGCTGTGGTCGTGGCAGGACGCCATCAAGGCGGTGTGTCTGGACCGCGTCAATATCCTGGCCGAGTATGAACGTGCGGTGCACTCTCCCAGCTTCACCATGAAGCTGCCTTCGGTAGTGTCGCTCAAGACCTATGTTAAGCCGGCCCGCCACCCAGCCTTCACCCGCTTCAACGTGTTTTTGCGCGACCGCTTTCAATGTCAGTATTGCGGTGACCATGAGGATTTGACCTTTGACCACGTTGTGCCGCGCAGTCTGGGCGGGCGCACCACCTGGGAAAATGTCGTAACCGCCTGCGCGCCATGCAATCTGAGAAAAGGCGGGCGCACACCCCGGCAGGCCGACATGATGCCGCGCAATTGGCCGCACAAGCCCAATGTCAACGAATTGCGCAACAACGGGCGTCGTTTCCCGCCCAATTTCCTGCACGAAAGCTGGGTCGACTATCTTTACTGGGATAGCGAACTCGAACCTTAGTCAGCTTCCTGACCACGTCACTCAGCTGACCCGGCACTTGACAGCGCGGCGTTAAAGACGCTCGGAAAGGGCGATGGCAAGCCGACAGCCGGCGGCGATGGTCGCACGCACGGCTTTATAAAAGGGTGCCCTTTCGGCACCCTGGGCAAGTGCCTCAGCGCGATGGGAAATTTCATCTTCGCGAAACTGGGCAATCACGTCGCGAACCTCCCCAGCTTCAAGACGGTCCAGCTGGCGCCCATAATGGCCATCAATGACCTCTTCGACGGCCGCCGTGCAGGCCATCGCGGCCTCTGTGCCCAAAAGCGCGGTGCCCGCTCCCAAAGCATAGCCGGCAGCCCACCACAGGGGGCGCAGCAGGGTCGGACGCACGCCATACCGAGGCAAAATCTCGTCGAAGTGGGCCAGATGTTCCTTCTCGCCCTCGGCCATCCTGCGGACAGCGGCAAGCGGCCTCGCGGCGGTGCGCCGAGCAGCCAGGACGTCAATCTGCCCCTGATAGATGCGCACGGCACCATACTCGCCAGCATGGTCCACGCGCAGGATGGACTGAAGATCGGCGCTGGCGGTCCTGCCCGGAGCTGGGGGTCGGGGTTTGCGTGCCATTATTGCCCTCTTCGATTTGTGCCCAGCGCCCATCCCCCGAGGCCCGCCGCAGCCAGCGAAATCAAGGCATTATAGCCAGCCAGCGAAATGCCAAACAGCCGCCAGGCGGCAACATCGCAGAGCGGGCCACCGGAATTGAGGTCAAGCGTCCCACCGCTATAGTGGAACGCGTTGCCAGTGCAGCCAGCGGGCCCCGCCCACCAGTGCCACTCGACCCCAGCATGATAGACCGAGATCAACCCCGAGGCCGCCACGAGACCAAGTGTCAGCAGGGCAAGGAACGGCCCCAGCCGCGACGACAGATGGCCGCGCCAGACTGCTGTCCCCGCCCCCAATCCAACAAGGATCGCCAGGTAGTGGGGCCAGCGCTCCCACATGCACAGGTCGCAGGGCTTAAAGCCCCAGCCATACTCAAAAATCAGCGCCCCCATGATGAGCGCGAGGGATACCCCTCCCAGCATCATGGCAATGCGCTCAGGTTGTCGCAAAGAGGCTTTCATGTCGCAAACACCATGGAATCGTCCGCAAAAGCTTTGAATTCCAGGGCGTTCCCAGAGGGGTCATGGAAAAACATCGTTGCCTGCTCGCCTGGCTGACCGGCAAAGCGTATATGCGGCGCAATCGCGAATTTTACCCCCTGCTCCTTGAGCCGGGCGGCCAGCTCCTGCCACTGCGGCAGCTCCAGAATGACCCCAAAATGGCGCACCGGTACTGCGTCGCCGTCGACCAAATTTTTGACTTGGGTTGGCCCTTCATCCCGGCTTAAATGCGCCACGATCTGGTGCCCGAAGAAGTTGAAGTCGACCCACTCGGGCGAAGATCGGCCCTCTGTGCAACCGAGCAAATCCTTATAAAACGCGCGCGCTTCAGCGAGGTCGCGAACCGGGAAGGCGAGGTGAAAACGGGGGCAGTGCTGCATGTATTACAGCTTTCGGTGAGGCGGGGTGAGAGAACCAAGCTTTGCCAGCAAAGGGAAGCCCTTTTCGGGCGGCATATCGTATGCGCAGAGTAGAGCCACAAGGCCGCGTCGCACCGACGCAACGCAAGCTTCTCAAAATCGGCGGCGCGCCCGTGCCGGTGACGCTAAAACTCAATCCGCGTGCCCGCCAACTCATCGTACGGGTGCAGCCCACCACAGGCGAGGTCGTGGTGGTGGCACCCTCACGACGCGCCCTCGCCCACGCCATGGAGTTCGCCCGCAAACAATCGCACTGGATCGCCCAGCGCCTTGAGCACGTGCCCGAGCCAATTCCGATCGGTTTGGGCCGGCGCATCCTCTACCGCGGCGAAGAGCATGTCATTCGCTATGGTGCCAGTGGCCAAGGCCCGGTGTGGATCGAACGCAGCAATGATGGCGAACGCATCATCCGGGTTCATGGCCGCAGCGAGCACGCAGCCCGCCGCGTGCTTGATTTCCTCAAACGTGAAGCCCGCCGCCTGCTCGATGCACGCGCCATGCACTATGCATATCTGCTCGGGGTGCGCCCGGCCCGCATCACCGTTCGCGATACGTCGAGCCGCTGGGGATCGTGCTCATCCACGCGCAACCTATCGTTTTCCTGGCGGCTCATCCTTGCCCCGCCTTTTGTACTCGAATATGTGGTCGCCCATGAAGTTGCGCATCTGAAGGAAATGAACCACGGCCGACGCTTCTGGGCGCTGGTTGACAGCCTTGTCGGCGACAGCACGCGGGCGCAGGCCTGGCTCAACGATAATGGTACGCTGCTGCACCGCTATGCGCCGCGCATGATCATTGAAGACGGACAGGCGTGATGACAGGTCCCTATATTTTCGTCGGCAAAAAATATGTCGCACTGTCACAAATTTGCAGTGCCGAGCCAGGCCCATTCGGCTACACCCTCAACGGCGAGAGCACCGTCCTCGATAAGGATAATGTCGAGTTCGACGCTGTACTGCTGTCGATCATACCTGCCCAGGACGGATGGGAATGCATCAGTGCCTTTGCCCAGGATGATGGCGAACTCGTCGCGGTCATCGAACCGGTGATGGCATTTGGCCTGAATGTATTTGGGGCAACGGTTCCAGTTACACCGGGCGCGCCCAGCGGTGTCAGTGGCGACTATGTGCTGCGCAAAGCCGGCCAAAGACCAGTTTACGGCGCGGATGGTTCCTGGCCCGGCGGTCTTGAAGACTGGCTGGAGAGCCTCAGCGAGAGCGAAGCCTAGGGCCCTTTACGCTGCCGGGCTTGAAATTCATGGCTTGGCAGCGTATATCTCGTCCATCCCAGACAACAGAGCATCGTTGTTGTGGCGGTCCATACTGGATCGCCGCGGGAAAACAGCATGCTTGGAGTGCACCCCATTAGAACGGCAATGGCACAGCTTCAGGATCTCCTCGAACCGGTGGTGGAAGCCGCCGGCTTCCAGCTTGTGCGCCTGCGCCTGATCGGCGGCAAGACCAAGACCTTGCAGGTAATGGCCGAGCGTTCAGACGGCACCATGAACATCGATGATTGCAGCGAACTGAGCCGGGCACTTTCGACATTCCTGGACGAAGAGGATCCGATCGACGGGGAGTACGATCTTGAAGTGTCGTCCCCGGGCATTGATCGGCCGTTGACACGGATCACCGATTTTGCGCGCTGGTCTGGCCACGAGGCCCGGCTGGAACTCGCAGCGCAGGATGTGGCGGGGCGCAAGCGTTATCGTGGCACGCTTTTGGGCCTCGATGGAAACAATGTGGCGCTCGAGGTGCAAGGTGAGCGGATTGCTATTCCGTTCGCAGCCATCGCGGACGCCAAGCTGGTGCTGACCGACCGACTGATCGAAGAAGATTTGAAAGCGCGAGAGCGCAGTAAGACTTTGACCACATAAGGAGAGAACCATGGCAGCTGTGGCGGCCAATCGCACCGAACTATTGCAAATCGCCGATGCGGTTGCGCGCGACAAGTCGATCGACAAAATGGTCGTTCTGCACGCCATGGAAGAGGCGATGCAGCGCGCCGCCAAAGCACGTTACGGCAGCGAAAACGAGATCAGAGTCGAGATCGATCCGAAGACCGGTGAGACCCGTGTCTCGCGCTATCTGCACGTGGTCGAACTGGTCGACAATGACAAAACCGAAATCAGCCTCGCCGACGCCCAGTCGCGCAATCCCTCAGCGATGGTAGGCGACATCATCGCCGAAACCCTGCCACCGGTCGATTTCAGCCGCATTGCTGCCCAGGCCGCCAAACAGGTGATCGTGCAGAAAGTCCGCGACGCGGAGCGCGAGCGCCAGCACGAAGAGTACAAGGATCGCATCGGCGAAATCGTCCATGGCATCGTCAAGCGTGTCGAATTTGGCTCGGTCGTCGTCGACCTGGGCAAAGCCGAAGGCGTCGTACGTCGCGATGAGATGATCCCGCGCGAAACCTTCCGCACCGGCGATCGGATTCGCGCCTACATTTACGACGTGCGCCGCGAAACCCGCGGACCGCAGATCTTCCTGTCGCGCAGCCATCCCCAGTTCATGGTGCGCTTGTTTGCGCAGGAAGTGCCCGAAATCTATGATGGCATCATCGAAATTCGCGCGGTTGCCCGCGACCCCGGCTCGCGTGCGAAGATTGCCGTCATCTCGAAGGATTCCAGCATCGATCCAGTTGGCGCCTGCGTCGGCATGCGCGGGGTGCGCGTGCAGGCGGTAGTGCAGGAACTGCAGGGTGAGCGTATCGACATCATCCCCTGGTCCGCGGATCCAGCGACCTTCATCGTCAATGCTCTCGCGCCCGCCGAGGTCACCAAGGTGGTGCTCGACGAAGATACGCGGCGGGTGGAAGTCGTGGTTCCAGACGAACAATTGTCGCTGGCCATTGGCCGCCGGGGGCAGAACGTGCGTCTCGCCTCGCAGCTCACCGGCTGGCAGATCGACATTCTGACCGAAGCCGAGGAATCCGAACGCCGCCAGAAGGAATTTGCCGAACGCTCGGCCCTGTTCATGGAGGCGCTCGATGTCGACGAGATGGTAGCCCAGCTGCTAGCCTCTGAAGGCTTTGCCGATATCGAAGACGTTGCCTATGTGCCGCTGCAGGAGCTTGCCACGGTTGAAGGCTTTGATGAGGAAACCGCCGAAGAGCTTCAGACCCGTGCCATCGAATATCTGGAAGCGCGCAACCGGGAGCTGGACGACAAGCGCCGCGCCCTTGGTGTGGAAGACGCCGTGCTGGAAGTCGAGGGCGTCACCCCGGCCATGGCCGTCGCGCTCGGCGAGCATGATGTCAAGACCTTGGAGGACCTTGCCGGTTGTGCCAATGACGAACTGCTCGGCTATTATGAGCAAGGCAAGGACAAGGAACGCGTTAAGGTCGAAGGTGCCCTTGAAGCCTTCGATCTGACCCCGGAAGAGGCCAATGCCATCATCATGAAGGCCCGCGTCACGGCAGGCTGGATTGACCGCTGGCCGGAGCCCTCCGAGGAGACGAGCGAGACCGACGAGGAGGCAGAAGCGTAAGGCGTGAGGCATGCACAGCAGCACAGGCAGGAGACGGAGGACGGGCACGCACGGCGCTGCATCGTCACCGGAGACGTGCGTCCTGACAGCGAATTGATCCGCTTCGTCGCTGCGCCCAATGATGAGGTGGTGCCGGACCTTGCCGCCAAACTGCCGGGCCGGGGCATGTGGGTGAGTGCTGATCGTGCCTGTCTTGAGCGGGCGGCGGCACGTAACCATTTCGCCCGGGCTGCCAAGCGGGCGCTTACGGTTTCGCCCCAGCTTGCTGACCACGTCGCGGGACTGCTGCGCCGCCGCCTGGCCGATGATCTTGGCCTAGCCCGCAAGGCAGGCAGCCTTACGCTCGGCTTCGACAAGATTGCCAGATCCTTCGCCAGCCGGCACCCGCCTGTGCTTCTGATTGAGGCGTCAGATGGCGCCGAAGACGGCCAGCGCAAGCTCATGGCGCTGGCGCGGGCCCACGGCCTTAACCTCAAGCTGCTGGATTGTCTCAATTCTCAAGAATTGAGCTTGGCCTTAGGCCGCGAAAATGTGGTACATGCGGCGCTCCCATCCGGGCAGCTTGCAGACAGGATCGCGATCAATGCGCGGCGGCTTGCCGCCGTCCGGGCGCCGGGACAGGCGCCGAACAGACCAATGGAACGCAAGGCCGGTCCGATGCCGGCCTCTGAAAGGTACGAATGAGCGAGACGAATGACACCACGCGCCGCGGCAAAACCCTGTCGCTGAAGAAGACGGAAACCTCGACCGTCAAGCAGAGCTTCAGCCATGGCCGCACCAAAGCCGTCGTGGTGGAAAAGAAGCGTGCCCGCGTCGCCCCGGCGGCGTCGGCACCTACCGCCAAGACTGCCGAGACGGCCAGCCCGGCTCCGAGCCAGACCCCGGCCCCGGGGCGCCCGGCGCAAGCTGGCGGCATGAAGCCGGCTCCCAGCCGCGCTGGCGTGGTCCTGCGCCAGCTCACGGATGAGGAAAAGGAAGCGCGCAGCCGCGCCC
>JBMFWV010000036.1:0-30276 GCA_049964915.1 Rhizomicrobium sp. | reverse complement strand
GTGGCGCAGTAGCGTTGCCCCAAAGTCTTGGCCCGAGACACCCGGCAGCGCCGGCGATTTGTCGACAACAGCGGTGTCCATCATCCACCCGGGAGGATAGTCACAGCAGAGAGGCACCTCGAGCCGCTTACGGACGGCTTAGATCGCCGCGGCAAGCCGGGAGACTCTGCTCCGATGACAAGTATGTCATAGATATCATCGGGTCGCGCCGGCCCGAAAGTTGCGCCATAGAGGATGGAGATCGTGTTTCACACGCGGACCATCGCGCTTCCCCAGCAGTGATCACCAGCGCGGCGAACGCGAAGCGATGGCCGATCTCTAGTTCATCGCCAGCCAGCGGCGCCGTGTGGATTTGCACTGGCCAGGCCCGTCACGGGAATTCCCGCCTGTGTTGCGAACAAATCCTCTACAAGGAGCGTATTCGAGGCCTTGACTGAACCAAGGAAGAGAGGCTTCGTAGGCTCCGGCAATCGTGGAGACGGCTGCAACCTAGGCGAATGCGTTTTCGCGCGCCTGCTCGAAGAAAGGTCCTTGCCTGCCTCTCCATCCTCCTTCAGCGGCCCTCTTTAGCTCCGCCCGCCGCACCTCTGGGCCTTTCCGTCGAATTGCGGCCAAAGGCTGCCTCCGCACCCGCACTCCGAAAGCAGCTTTTTTTCTGGTAAGGCTTCCGCGAAGATGCCGTTCGGTTCGCGTTCAGAGTTGGCGTCTTCACGGCGGAAATCGCGCGCCGAATCCGGCAAAGTTGGAGACCCCAATTGCCGGGTGGCGAGTTTATACAAATGATTTCAAATAGATAGGTTCGAAGTGCTGCTTCTGATCGATAATTACGACAGCTTTACGTACAACCTTTTCCACTTTTTGGGGCAACTGGGTGCGAAGGTAGAGGTACGCCGTAACGACGCACTCTCCGTCCAGGAAGCCCTCGGCCTCCATGCGGACGCCATCGTGCTTTCCCCAGGGCCATGCACGCCGGACGAAGCGGGAATTTGTCTTGACCTCATCCGGGAGGCAGCCGGGACCGTTCCTATACTAGGAGTTTGCCTAGGCCATCAGGCCATCGGGCAGGCCTATGGAGGGCGCGTCGTGCGCGCCCGCGAACCGATCCATGGTAAACTCTCCCGCATTCACCATTCCGGCCAAAGCGTTTTTCGTGGGCTCAATAATAGCTTTCAAGCCACGCGCTATCACTCCCTGGTTATTGCAGAGGACAGCATTCCAAGTTGTCTCGAGGTGACGGCGCGTAGCGAAGACGAAAGCATTATGGGAGTGATGCATAAACGCCATCCGGTGCATGGTGTTCAGTTTCATCCCGAGAGCATCGCATCCGAACAGGGCCTCGCACTTCTGGATAATTTTTTGCAGATCGCCCGTGACTTTACCCGGGAGGTTGCATGAGCGATCTCGCCGAGGCGCTGCGGCTCCTGGTGGCGGGGGATACCCTGTCAGCCGTGCAATCTGCAAACGCGGTTACCGAAATCATGAAGGGAGAGCAACCGCCAGGACTTATAGGGGCATTTTTAACCGCGATGGCCATCCGCCCTCCCTCAGTAGAAGAGATTGTCGGGGCGGCAATGGCTATGCGTGCAACCATGACCCGCATTGAGGCTCCTCCGAATGCAATAGACCTATGCGGTACAGGAGGCGATGGTAAAGGGACCTACAATGTTTCAACTGCGGCAGCCATAATAGTGGCTGCCTGCGGCATCCCTGTGGCTAAGCACGGAAATCGCAGCGCATCTTCGCGGGCAGGCACAGCTGATGTCTTGGAAGCACTCTCGCTGCCGATCGATCTGCCTCCGGCAGAAGCTCAGGCTACTTTGCAGAACGACGGGTTCGCATTCCTCTTTGCACCTTTATACCATGGTGCCATGCGTCACGTCGGCTCCATTCGGAAGGAGTTAGGCTTTCGAACAATTTTCAACTTACTCGGCCCCCTTTGCAATCCGGCACAGGTTAGATTTCAACTCCTTGGAGTATTTTCTGACGAGTGGGTGGAAAAATTAGCCTATGTACTTCGGGAACTGGGAAGTACACGCGCACTCGTGGTTCACGGCCATGACGGCCTGGATGAATTGACAACTACCACCAGCACGCTCGCAGCAGAGCTGAGGAATGGGCAAATTACACTGCGCCAAATTGAACCCGAGGAAGCAGGTCTTCCCCGCGCAGTAATTTCGCAACTAATCGGTGCCGACACGAAGCACAATGCGGCAGTCCTCCGAAATCTTCTAGGAGGCGAAAGAAGCCCATTTCGTGATATCGCCTTACTTAACAGCGCAGCAGCCCTGCAGGTCGCAGGTCAGGCCGAGACACTTGCAGCAGGGGTCCGTCAAGCTGCGATGGCTATTGACGATGGCCGCGCCGAACGGTTGATGCTCCGACTTGTACGCACGAAACACAATCAGGACAAATGCTAATGAGCATTCTGGCTAGCATTGCCGCCTACAAGCGAGAGGAAATCTTAGCAGCCAAAGCCCTCGAGCCACTGAACGAACTGACTGCAAGACTGTACGATGCAGATCCGCCTCGACGTTTCAGAGATGCCTTGCTCAAGGCCCAGGCGGAAGGACGCTATGGCCTTATTGCAGAAATAAAAAAGGCGAGCCCCTCAAAAGGACTCATCCGGCCTGACTTTGATCCATTCGAGCTTGCGCGAGCCTATGAATCTGGTGGAGCAAGCTGTCTCTCGGTATTGACCGATTCCCCTTCATTTCAGGGGAACCCAATCTATCTTACCCAGGCACGGTCCGCGACAGCTCTTCCCGCTTTGCGTAAGGACTTTCTCCTGGAGCCATACCAAGTCGTACAATCACGCGTGCTCGGAGCTGACTGTATCCTTGTAATCATGGCTTTGGTTGACGATGAAGAGGCCTATGCACTCAGCTCCGAAGCAGCGCGCTGGGGAATGGATGTGCTTGTGGAAGTTCATAATGAAATCGAGTTGGAACGAGCATTAACCCTTAAGCCTGCAATGATAGGTATCAACAATCGTGACCTTAACAGCTTCGTGACTGATTTAGACGTTACCCTACGGCTTGCGAAAAATGTTCCTAAAGACATATTAATCGTAGCAGAAAGTGGATTATCCACACCAGCCGATCTACGGCGTCTAGCATCAGCTGGTGTGACTTCATTTCTAATCGGCGAAAGCCTCATGCGCCAAAAAGATGTGTTTAAGGCTACCCGTGAGCTACTCGCACCATGACAAAACTCAGCCATCTTGACGAACACGGGGCCGCACACATGGTGGATGTGTCTGCTAAAGACATAACAGCCCGCCAAGCCTGCGCGGAAGCCATTATCCATATGTCCGAGCAGGCGTTTAGTGCGGCAATCACCGGTGCCGGACCAAAGGGTGAGGTACTGGCCACTGCCCGCATCGCTGGGATCATGGCCATAAAGCGTACAAGTGACCTGATTCCTCTCTGTCACCCGCTTTCCATTAGTAATGCAACAATAGACTTTGAGCCGTTACCAAAGCAAAGCTCATTGCGCATTTTGGCAACTGTAAAGACGGACGGGAAGACCGGCGTTGAAATGGAAGCCTTGACAGGTGCCAGCGTTGCCGCCTTGACGATCTACGACATGATCAAAGCGATAGATAAAGCTAGTCAAATCGGCTCAATTCGCCTACTCGCGAAGTCAGGTGGCAAAAGTGGAGCCTACTCAATTCCGCAGTCACACACTCACCACGTATCAAGCGGGTTTCGTGACGCCCCGGCGGGAGGATTGGGCAAAACAATGGCGCCAACGCAGCGCCCCCTTACTCCAACACAAAATCTAGGACGGGGGCCCCGTCAAGCCTTGCGCACATTCATGACCGAGCATCATCTGCGTGCCAGTCAGTGGGCGAAGGACGCAAATGTCCCGGTTGCGCAGATCTATGGCTTTCTGACTGGAAAGACCCACACCATAGCGCCTGAAACTCTCTCAAAACTCGCGTCCGTTGTAGGCGTTCGTCCCCAGGATCTGCTTGGGAGCCAAGAATGATTTCGGTAAACGAAGCCGTGGAGCGAATTGTATCGGCATTCAAACCTCTGCCGGCAGAAATTGTGCCTATTGCGGATGGCTATCGCCGGGTAATCGCAGAGGATGCAATTGCAAAGGTCAATCAGCCACCTTTCCCAGTGTCAGCAATGGACGGCTATGCGGTGCGCTACGTCGATGCTGCTACTGCGGGCTCCATTCTTAGTGTTGTCGGAACCGCTCCCGCTGGTAAGCCATTTTCCGGACGACTTGAGAGTGGACACTGTGTACGCATCTTCACCGGCGGCGTTGTACCAGATGGCGCCGACGCCATCGTGATACAAGAAAATGTCGATCTCTTAGATGGACATCAGGTACGTTTTCGCGTTGCCGCAGAGCCTAACCGCCACATTCGCCGCGCAGGCTTGGATTTTTGTCTCAATGACCTACTTGTGGCCTCCGGGAAGCGTCTTTCGGCTCGCGATCTCTCGCTCATCGCCGCTGGTGACATTGCCGAGATTAAGGTCCACCGCCGGCCACGCATCGCGATTGCGGCTACCGGTGACGAGCTGACTCCGCCTGGCGCTAAAAAGATCAGGGGAGAAATCGTTGCTTCCTCTGGCTATGCGCTGGCTGCCATGATCGAAAACTGGGGAGGTACTGCAAACTACCTTGGAATTGTACCGGACCGCGAGGAGGCCATTAGCAGCCTTCCCGAACGTGCCCAAGATGCGGATCTGCTTGTCACGCTGGGGGGCGCATCTGTCGGCGACCACGACCTAATCCAAAAGGCACTGGAGCCACGCGGTTTGCGGGTCAATTTCTGGAAAATTGCGATGCGCCCAGGTAAGCCGCTGTTGTTCGGACGGGTTGGGGATTTGCCCCTCTTAGGGCTACCCGGCAATCCCGTTTCTAGCATTGTATGTGCGCTTCTCTTCTTGAAGCCAGCAATACGGGCGATGATTGGTGAGAAATACCGGGATGTTCACCATTACGCTCGTCTCGCAGCTCCCTTAGCCGCCAACGACGGTCGCCATGATTTTTTGCGTGCCAAACTTCATCATCGAAATGATGAAGAAGTCGTCGCCCCAATGGCGGTCCAGGATTCCTCGATGCTGCTTAACCTAGCTGAAGCCGATGTCCTCATACTGCGTCCGCCGCATGCACCCGCAGCACCTGCCGGAAGTGTGGTCGAAGTTTTGAGGCTGAATGATGTTTAGTCTTTCGCCGGATTTCCATGTGGATGGCATCTGATTCACCACAATATGGATCAACAACCGGCATGCCCAGTGTGTTCAATGGAAACAGGGCGCTGCTGACTTTTCAATGCCGACGCCTTGTCCCTCGCGGAATAGTTAGCCGCCTTCAGCTGCCAGCCCGCAATTGGTCTCCGATCATGGAGTTAGAACCATTTTCAATGCGCCTGCCTTACGCTGTTCAAAGAGCTGATAGGCGCTGCCACCCTCACTGAGTGACAAGCGGTGGCTGATGTACCTCTCAGGACGCAGCCGTCCTGACTGAACGAGTGGAAACAAAGTTGGCAGTTCCTCAGGTACCGAGCAAGTGCCCGTGCGGAACGTCAAACCAGCTGCAAAGGCGCGCTCGAGCGGAAACGCAAAACGTCGCGACTGCTGAACGCCAATCACCGAGACAGTGCCGCGTCGACGAACAAGCCGGAGAGCAAGATCAACAGTGGCTTCGCTACCCACCACTTCAATCACGCAATCCAGTAGGCGACCATGCGTAGCCTCACGAATTCTGTCTCTTGCATCATCGGGATGGAGCGCAACTGCTCCTGAAGCCTCTGCGAATTCGCGACGCTCGGGTACTGGATCGATAGCGTAGACAGCATGAGCACCCATAACAAAGGCGCTGTCCACAGCCATCAATCCGATAGGTCCCAAACCCAGTACCGCGACACTGCTCCCCGGACAAATGTCTGCATTACGTGCACCAAACCAAGCCGTTGCGAGCGCATCGGTCATCATCAACGCCTGTTCCGCGGTCACGCCATCCGGGATGACAATGGCATTACTATCGGCAGCGGGAACGCGCACCGCTTCCGCCTGTGAGCCCTGCAGCCTGGCAGACAGTCCGTAGCATGCAGCAAGGCCCAACTCACAAAGACCTACAACACCCGAAAGGCAGGCACGGCATGCACCGCAACCAACCGCGGCCGGAAGCATGACCTTGTCGCCAATCTTAAGCCGGTTGACGGCGCGCCCAACTTCAACAACCTCCCCAACAGCCTCATGCCCAACACAAAAGCCCACATCATCAGAAAATCCGTGACCGTGATAAATGTGAAGGTCGCTGCCGCAGATCGAGCAGGCGCTGACCTTTACGATTGCATCACGCTCCGACTGAGGTAGTGGATCTTCCATCACCTCATAACGCACGTCACGCGCGCCATAATAGCGAAGAGCTTTCATTGGTGCTGCCTCCCCCTGATCGCAAAACTGTTGCTTTCAAGATTCATATCGATCCATCCAGTCGCTTAGATAGAGTATTGGCCTAAATTCAGAGGCTGAGGCCGCCGTCAACAACTAGTGTGTGACCTGTTACGTAAGAGGCCAGCGGCGACGCCAGGAAAATAGCCGCTCTTGCCATGTCAGCTGGCGTGCCCATCCGACGCTGGGGGATCCTGGCGATCGCGCTTTCCAGTCGTTGGGGATTTGCAGTGGTCACTTTCGTTAGCTTGGTATCAACCAAACCGGGCGCGAGGCCATTCACTCGAATTCCGTCACTCGCAAAAGCTTGTCCTAGAGATTTTGTGAGACTAATCGCTCCCGCCTTGGAGGCTGCATATGCCGGGTTACCGATATTAGCCTTAAAGCCCGAGACCGAGCTTACGATGATTATGGAGCCCCTCGTCCTAACAAGCTGGCGGCGAAATTTCCGAGCACAGTGCATAAGACTATCAAGATTGACGGCCATTACGCGATCCCAGCCTTCACGCTCGAACTCACCCCGTTTATAGACCACCGTTCCTTGACACAGGACGAGCACATCCAAACTGACGAATGGCTCGGGTGCCACAGCTATGGCATCTGGTTCTCCTACGTCGACGCAGCTATAGCCAAGTCCCGAAAGGTCAGAGCCATCGTTTCCGTCATAATCAGAGGGCTCAGGTCGCGTTCCCCAAACATGCACATGGGCGCCACGGTCACGAAAGCCGTGGGCGATGCCATTACCAATACCGCTCGACCCGCCGACCACAAGTACATGTTTGCCAGAAAAATCGGTGTCACTCGTCATTGATGTCTCCCAGATTCATAAAACCCACACTTGGAGCGTGACACGTCAAGCCAGTTATCCGGGCATGGGGATATCCCCGAACGTTGGGACACGAGGCCGTAGTCCCCATGCGTGACTGCCCTTACCGAGAGATGGGTTCCATTTCGTTCCGAGCACATGGGTAACAGATTCTACCCGAGAGATAGGTTCCAACAGCGAACTCGCTGGCCAGATCAGCTCATAGAAGAGGCCTGGGATCAGCTGATCTGAACTATGCGTTCGGTACCTATTTAGGGCGCTTATGGAGAGACGGTGCGCCACTACGGAAGGTCCATTTTCAAAATTTGCCTCTTCCGTCGCCGCTCGGCTGGGCCTTCATGCATCCTGGCTGCTTTCCCCGTAAGAGCGCCAGTCGCAGCTATATCTTGTACGTTGACGTCAAATGAGAACTAAAGTAGAACAATCCACAGGTGTTTCGGATTTGTTCGGGGCGGCATGCATGCTGCCCCGAGGGGGAGATGTGGATCATGCTTACGCGCAAGCAATACGAGCTCCTCATGTTTATCCATGAGCGGGTGCGTGAAACGGGCATCCCGCCCTCCTTTGATGAAATGAAGGACGCGCTCGACTTGCGGTCCAAATCGGGCATCCACCGGCTGATTACTGCGCTTGAGGAGCGAGGTTATCTGCGACGGATGGAGAAGCGGGCTCGCGCCCTCGAAATTATCAAGCTCCCCGACAACATGGCGGAAACGATGCGTCCCGCAACGTCGCGAAACCAAGCACAGAGAGTTGTTCCTACGACAACTGGGCGTGGCGGGCGTGGCACCAGCGCCATTGGGGATACCCGCCAGGCGGGAGCACCCCGTCGCACAGGCGGCGACACAGAAAGTGCTATAAACGTTCCAGTTTTGGGCCGAATTGCCGCGGGTACACCCATTGAGGCTTTGCAGCATCGGGTTTCCGACGTGCCTGTGCCTGGGTCCATGTTGGCACGGGGTGACCATTACGCGCTGGAGGTCACAGGTGATTCGATGATCAACGCCGGTATTCTTGACGGGGATACTGTGATCATTCAGGAAGCCGATACTGCGAACACTGGTGACATCGTGGTCGCACTCGTCGATGAGCAGGAGGCCACACTGAAGCGACTGCGACGGCGTGGCGATTCGATTGCGCTGGAAGCAGCCAATCCAGCTTACGAAACACGGCTTTACGGCGCTGACCGTGTGCGCATTCAGGGCAAGCTGGTCGGTCTCATACGACGCTACTGAGGAGCCTCTGGGGGCATTTCTTAGGCCCGAGCGCCTTTGGTGCGCCCTCGTTCCGAGTTGTTTGCGCAGCGCAGCTGTAGCCGGTTGCTATGTTGGCGAACGGACTACCCCCGCGGGGTGGGCTTTGCTAGAAGCGGCCCACATTTTACTCGGATGACCATGACCCAGACGCCTGTATTGCGCTTTGCCCCCTCCCCAACCGGCTATCTTCACATTGGCGGAGCACGGACCGCTCTGTTCAATTGGCTCTACGCCCGCCACACGGGGGGGTTCTTCCGACTGCGTATAGAAGACACAGATCGGGCACGCTCTACCCCTGAAGCTATAGACGCCATCCTGAACGGGCTTACGTGGTTGGGCCTGAATTGGGACGGGGAAACGGTCTATCAGTTCGCCCGCGCGGAACGCCATCGCGAGGTCGCACTCGCACTTTTGGCCCAGGGGCGGGCGTATCGGTGCTTCGCGACACCTGAGGAACTGGATGCGATGCGTGCCGAACAGCGCGCTGCCGGCAAACCCATAAGGTATGACGGGCGGTGGCGTGACCGTGAGCCGGGACCGGAGCAATCTGGCAAACCATTCGTGGTGCGCTTGAAAGCCCGCAGCGAGGGTGAAACCTTGGTTCACGACGTCATACAAGGTGACGTGAGGTTTGCGAACGACCAGCTCGACGATATGATCCTGCTGCGATCTGATGGCACCCCAACCTATATGCTGGCGGTGGTGGTCGACGACTTTGATATGGGTATTACTCATGTCATCCGCGGCGATGACCATCTCAATAATGCGGCAAGGCAGCTTCAAATCATTGAGGCGATGGGATGGCCGATACCGATCTACGGTCATTTGCCCCTGATTCATGGCCAGGACGGAGCCAAACTATCCAAGCGCCACGGTGCGCTGGCGGTCGAGGCCTGGAGGGACATGGGCTATTTGCCAGAAGCTATGCGCAATTATCTTCTGCGCCTGGGCTGGAGCCATGGCAATGACGAGATCATCCCGACCGAGAAGGCGATCGCCTGGTTCAACCTGGAAAATATTGGGCGCAGTCCAGCGCGCTTCGATACCAAAAAACTGGACAGCATCAACGCCCAGTACATGCGCGAGATGGACAATGGCCAACTCGCCGAGCTGACTGGCGAGCTTTATCAGCGACTACGTGGCCAGAGGCTGGATTCGAAGGCCATGGCGCGCCTTACGGCGCTTATGGAGGGACTCAAGGAGCGAGCCAAGACATTGGTAGAACTGATGGAGGCTGCCAATTTTCTCTACCAGGATGGCGCACCGGCTCTGGACTCAGCCGCCGAGAAGCTCTTGTCCGCGGACGCACGCGCCGAGTTGCGCGCCCTCCTCCCCCTCCTGGAAGCCTGCCCATGGCACGCAGACGACCTAGAGCATGCGGTGCGCCAATTTGCCGAACACCGCGCACTCAAACTGGGTAAGATAGCCCAGCCGCTGCGCGCAGCCCTAACCGGGCGGGCAGCTTCGCCGCCTATCTTTGATGTCCTTCTCGTGCTCGGACGTGACGAATCCTTAAGACGCCTGTGGGCTTATGCTCCAGATAGTTAATGGAAATGAGGGTCCGGCCTGAGCAAAGGTGATGACGTAGGGAGCCGGCCTGGCTTATGATTGCTGCAGTGCAAGATCAGCGGCCTCAGGCCGCTCGCCAAGGAGTGCCGATATGAAACAGAGTAAAGCCGTAGCCGCAGGCACCGCCCGGCTTTCTTACGCCGATCGTAACGTCGAGCTGCCGGTTTATAGCGGTACGGCAGGACCGCATGTCATCGACATTCGTAAGCTTTACGCTGAAACCGACGTCTTTACGTATGACCCGGGCTTCACATCGACTGCCAGTTGTGAAAGCTCCATTACCTTCATCGATGGCGACAAGGGCGTCTGTCTTTATCGTGGCTATCCGGTCGATCAGCTCGCCGCACAGTCGAACTTCATAGAAGTATGCTACCTCTTGCTTTACGGCAAACTGCCAAACCAGCAGGAGATGACTACATTCGATCGTTCGATCACGCTGCACACCATGGTGCACGAGCAGCTTGCTGCATTTTTTCGAGGCTTTCGCCGCGATGCCCATCCGATGGCGGTAATGTGCGGCGTTGTCGGGGCTCTTTCTGCTTTTTATCACGACTCGACTGATGTCAACGATCCGCGTCAGCGCGATATCGCCAGCCATCGCCTCATTGCAAAATTGCCAACAATCGCGGCCATGGCCTATAAGTATTCCATAGGGCAGCCCTTCATCTACCCCCTCAATTCCCAGGGTTACACCGAAAATTTCATGCGCATGGCCTTCGCCGTCCCGGCGGAAGAGTACAAGGTCAATCCTATCCTAGCTAAAGCCCTGGACACGATCTTCATTCTTCACGCTGATCACGAGCAAAATGCATCGACCTCCACCGTGCGCTTGGCGGGGTCCTCCGGGGCCAACCCATTCGCGTGCATCGCTGCTGGTATCGCCTGTCTCTGGGGGCCAGCGCATGGCGGGGCAAATGAAGCTGCCCTTAAGATGCTCGAGGAAATTGGTACGCCAGATCGTATTCCTGAATTCATCGCCCGGGCCAAGGACAAGGATGACCCCTTCCGCCTCATGGGTTTTGGCCACCGCGTTTATAAAAACTACGATCCACGTGCCAAGGTCATGCAGAAGCAAGCGCGAATTGTGCTCGATGAAGTCGGCGCCCACAATGATCCGCTCTTCCAGGTCGCGATGGAACTCGAGAAGATCGCCCTCAAGGACGAGTACTTCGTCGAGAAGAAGCTTTATCCCAACGTGGATTTCTATTCGGGTATTACATTGAGGGCCCTGGGGTTCCCGACCTCGATGTTTACTGCGCTGTTCGCACTGGCGCGCACGGTTGGCTGGATCGCCCAGTGGAAGGAAATGCTTGAAGATCCCCACCAGAAGATCGGCCGGCCCCGCCAGATTTATACCGGCGAGCCGATGCGCGATTACGTGCCACTGGCCAAGCGTTGATATTTGGCCTGCCCGGAGGGCGCAACGGCGCCTTCCGGGTAGTTACATGTCCTGTCGCCTTCTAATCGCTCAAGTTGGTCGGGGATAATCTTCGTGTGCCAGAGATTTTGCGCCGACAAACACGGCAAACTGGAGACGGCCAGCGCGCTTTTACCGTAAGCAGAAACGGTACGTTTCCAGGGTAAAAATCGAAGCACCGCGCATCAGCCATCTGCCGCAGCAGATGCAGATTTACCCGGCCGAGAGAGATATCAAACAAAGCTCAGTCTGCAACAAGGCGGTCTGTCAATCTGGTCACCAGTGAGAAATCGCCTTCCGAGAACGATAACACGTGCTGCTCGCCAATGGCGGCATCACCTGATCCAATCGTGAGTCTCGGAGGCTTTATGAACCAGTTTAGGTAGCGTCCCACGCGGAGCCACTTGCCACCGTCTCGAGGCGCAAATTAGCTCAGGCTGCAGCCTTGGTCGCGACCTTCTTGGCAATCATACGCTTCAGTCTAAGCGCCCGGTCGGACAAGACGGTGTCACGGGCTTTCAACAGATAAGCATCAATTCCGCCCAGACGATCAACGCTGCGCAGAGCGTTCATGCTGATACGCAATTTGACGTCCAGTCCCAAAGCTTCGGAGGCCAAAGACACCTCTTGCAGGTTGGGCCGGTAGACGCGCTTGGTCTTGTTGTTGGCGTGGCTAACATTATTGCCCACCAACACACCCTTACCCGTCAGTTCACAGCGCCGCGACATGGCCTTCTCTCTTGCTTCAATGCGTGAAAAGAGGGCGTCTTCTAAGGAACTGAGGCCGATCCGTCAAGCGCGACAGAAGGCCTGGAGACCAGCCGAGCGAGCCCAGCACCTTTGCCGATTCCACCTCCCTACTGACCATTTCGTCCGATAAAGGCGCCTTTTCGCGATGGTTGCCAGTCAATCCCTTCAACTCAACCCGTCGACGCTTTGATGAGGGTCGCCCGCGTTGCCCAGTAAAATATCTTTATATTTCTGATACTTAACGAAATGCGTGGCTTCTCCACACCTCCCGAGGGGCAGACGTTGTCGCGGTTGTCGCTGACAGTAATGAGAAAAATCTGCCAATGCCCTAAGTGGCACTCTTGCTTATTACGAACTGCGCGCTATATGTCACTTCGTAATAGAAGGGAGCGGAGTTCACCGCGTGAGCGACGAATCGACATATACGCGGAAATTCCGAAAGGAACTGATGGCCGGGCTGTCTTCGCTCGTGCTTCTGGCAGTGCTCGCGCGCGCCGGGAGGGAAATGTACGGCTACGAAATAGCCAAGGCGGTCAAGTCGGAGGGCGAAGGCGGTCTGATTTTCAAGCAGGGTGCCATCTATCCGGTGCTGCGTTCGCTTGATGTGCAAGGCCTGCTCACCAGCCGCGTTGAAGCCTCAGCCTTTGGACCACCCCGGCGCTATTACGCGATTACCGATGAAGGCCGTCGGGCTCTAGCTGAATGGCAAGGTGCCTGGCGCGACATGCGCGAATTCGTTGACGACGCCCTTACCGCCAATGGAGCGGACCATGACCACGACCACCGTCCTGCCGCCTGAAACAATCGCTGGCTATTTGCGCCAGCTTCGCGACGCCCTGATGGGCGCTACGCCGGGGTTGATCGCGGACGCGCTGGCAGATTGCGAAGACCATTTACGTGGCGAACTCGCAAGCAAGCCAGAGCGCAGTGAGGCCGATATGTTGCGCGCCGTAATCGAGAGCTACGGCACTCCGGCAGAGGTCGCCGAAGAGTACCGCAGCAGAGAGGCGACGATCGCCGGGCCATTTCCAGCCCCTAAGAGCCTGAAGGGGCGCCAGCGGGGCTTCTTTGGGGTATTGGGGGACCCGCGCGCGTACGGGGCCCTAATCTATATGCTCCTGTCCCTTGTCACAGGCATCTTCTTCTTCGTCTGGGCTGTCACCGGCTTGGCACTGTCGGCGGCTCTGTTCATTCTTATCATCGGCATTCCATTTGCCCTGCTCTTCATCGCCTCTGTACGGGTGCTGTCACTTGTGGAGGGACGGATCGTCGAGGGCCTATTGGGCGTTCGCATGCCCCGTCGCCTGCCCCCGGCAGGGGCGAACGACTACGGGCTCGGTTCCCGCATCAAGAACGCCCTGCTCGACGTACGTACCTGGTCTTCCCTCTTCTACCTGGTGCTGATGCTGCCACTCGGTGTCGCCTATTCGGTGTGCGCGATCATCGGCCTCACCTTCTCACTTGGCTTTGCTGGTACAGCGCTCTGGGGCCTTCTGACGAACCAGTCGCACTTTACCGTTGGCGACGTACCCTGGCTCAATCACCTGCTCCATACCGCACCGGGACTTATCCTCATGGTGGTCGTCGGGGCCCTGCTCTTCATTGCCCTGCTGCACCTTGCCCGGGCCGTAGGTTGGTTGCACGCCCGCATCGCAGAAACGCTTCTGGTCCGCATCTAAACGGCCAGATGAATACTGACCGTTGCGCTCTACGATGGCCCCATTCTTGCATGACGTCTGGGATCAGGAGCACAGCCTTGCCAACGCGCATAAGCCCCTAATTTATCCCACAGCGGGCGGCGTTAATTCCTGCTTAACGGTTGACGTGGCTCGATGTTTTCGCGACAAAGGATTGATCTCGGTTGCCGCCGGGACGTCACCAAGGGCTGGGGTCGACGGGTGCTGGGCGCCGCGTTTCGACTCGTAAACAAACGAGGACGACGTGGAGCGCCGAAACTCACCCACGTTTCATTTCCGACTGTCACGTTGGGGCAACAGTGTTGTAGCGGGCCTTTTAGGCAGTCTGAAGTCGGAAGACGTGCGTTGGGCGCTGGTATCAACATCGGTCACCGCGCTGATTGCCGGCACCGTTGCGTGGCTGGGCGCAAGCACCTTGCCGCAGACAGCTAATTATGTCGACCAAAGCCGGACCGCGCGCGCGCTCATTCCCTATCCCGTTTTCATGCACATGGCATCGAGGGCCGACAACAAGAGCATAGCATTTGCGAGCTTTGGTCCGTCCTCGGCAATTCTTCCCCGTGCGACCCTAACGGTACCGACCACGGATTCCTTGGACAATGCCCTAACCGCGGAAGATTACGACAGCTCCGGTCACACCCCAGGAACTGGTCTCAACACCGTCGCTGCCACCATGGCCCAGGGTGATACACTCGCAGGCACTCTTACCACTGCGGGCGTCTCTGCAACCGACGCAAGCTCCGCAATTGCAGCACTTCGAAAGGTATTCGATCCTCGCAGTCTCAAAGCTGGTCAGACTTTCGTTCTCACATTCGCGAGCGCGCATCAGACAGCGTTGCATACTGCTACCTACACAGCTGCAACGCCTGGCGAGCATTCCGGTCCAGACAGATCAAGATCAGCAGTACGACTGCTGTCGGTGAGCTTCTCGCCTTCACTCGATCATGAGATCACCATCGCACGAGCCGCCAATGACGAATTTACCGCCAGCGATCAGACGCGCAAGCTGGTTGCGCGCTATCGTCGCGCTGGCGGACGCATCGATTCAAGCCTTTATCTTGCCGCGACGCAGGCCGGCATACCTGCCCAGGTTGTCGTGCAGATGATTCACATGTTCTCATACCAGGTGGACTTCCAGCGCGACATTCACCCCGGCGACACCTTCCAGGTACTCTATGACAGCTATTACACGCCCGAAGGCATCAAGGCGAAGCAAGGCACGATTGCCTACGCAACGATGACGCTGGGAGGAAAGTCATACACCCTTTACCGCTATACAGATCCAAACGGGGACGTTGACTATCTCGACGGGCAAGGCCGCAGTGCCAAAAGTCTCTTGATGAAGACACCCGTTGACGGGGCTCGCATTTCGTCAGGCTTCGGTATGCGCTTCCACCCCATCCTTGGTTATACGCGAATGCACCAAGGAGTCGACTTCGCCGTACCAGTCGGAACACCGGTGATGGCTGCAGGCGCTGGTGTGATCAAATTCGACGGCGTCGAACGCGGGTACGGAAATTTCCTCGTGATCCGACACAATCAGGAATACACAACCGCTTACGCACACTTGTCTCGCTTCGCACCAGGCATTCATGTTGGTGTGCACGTTCGTCAGGGTCAGATTGTCGCCTATAGTGGCAATACCGGGCTCACAACCGGGCCTCATCTGCATTATGAAGTCCGGGTTTACGGCAAACCAGTCAACCCAGAGACCATCAAGATTGCCGGCGCAGTGCAACTTCACGGTGCAGCGCTGCACCGCTTCCTTTCGGTTAAAGCTGGCATCAATCGCAAGTTGGCGTCGCTTCCTCTGGTCACCCGCGTGGCTGAAAACATTGGACGTTCGAGCGCTGCACGTATCGCAAACGACTAGCACTTACGCGCAAGGTGTATTGTACCCGCCGCGTCGCCGGCGCAACCGCGTTATACCCTTGATAAGAGCCACGACCGCCATCAACGATTTTCGGTTGATGGCGGCCTTGTCTCAGTGAAGCGACGTCGTGGGCTGTGCTTCCGCGAAGGCGTCTTCTGCCATGGTGAAGCTCCGCCCGTCGATCGTGAGGCCGAGCTGGTCTGCACTGACCTCAATGCTCGCGCCATCTGCAACCTTGCCCTCCAGAAGCAGCTGCGCCAAGGGATCTTGCAGCCGCCGCTGGATTACCCTTTTGAGGGGACGTGCACCGTAGATCGGGTCATAACCTGCTTCAGCTAGCCAGGCATGAGCCTTGGCATCCAGACGGATGTCGATCTTGCGGTCAGCCAAAAGACGCTGCAGGCGGCCGATCTGGATATCAACAATCTTGCTCATATTGGTCCGCGACAGCCGATTGAAGAGAACGATCTCATCAAGACGGTTGAGAAACTCGGGCCGGAAATGCGCCCGCACCGCGTCCATGACCTGCGCTCGCTCCTGAGCGCTCGCCTGCCCTTCGCCCCCCGAGAGGAACTCTGTACCGAGATTGGAAGTCAAAATTATAACGGTGTTGCGGAAGTCGACCGTCCGACCCTGACCGTCAGTGAGACGACCGTCATCGAGAACCTGCAGGAGGACATTGAAGACATCGCGATGGGCCTTTTCGACCTCATCAAACAAAATCACCTGGTAGGGCCGCCGCCGCACCGCTTCGGTCAGCACCCCCCCCTCCTCATAGCCGACATAGCCGGGAGGCGCTCCGATGAGACGCGCGACAGAATGCTTTTCCATGAATTCACTCATGTCGATACGGACCATCGCGCTGTCATCGTCAAATAGAAATACGGCCAGCGCCTTAGTCAGCTCGGTTTTTCCAACTCCGGTGGGACCCAAAAACAGGAAGGATCCGATCGGCCGATTTGGATCCTGCAACCCCGCACGAGCACGCCGAACGGCATTAGCCACTGCTCGCACCGCATGATCCTGACCAACGACGCGGGCTTCAAGCGCTTGCTCCATCTGCAGTAGCTTTTCGCGCTCACCTTCGAGCATTTTATCAACCGGTATACCGGTCCAGCGCGAGACAATTTGCGCGATATGCTCCGGCGTGACGACTTCATTTACCAGAGCCTCGGTTTCGCGCGCTTCTATTTCCGCTAGCTGCCGCTCTAGTCCTGGTATCACCCCGTATGCAAGCTCACCGGCCCGGGCCAGATCGCCACGGCGCTGCGCAATATCGAGCTCGCTACGCGCCCCATCGAGGCGCTCCTTGATGCCCTGTACGTTCGCGACCGACTTTTTCTCTTCATGCCACCTTGCACTTAATGCAGCACTCTTTTCTTCAAGCTCAGCCAGCTCTCCTTCCAAGTGCGCGAGCCGATCCTTTGACCCAGGATCCGTCTCCTTACGCAGAGCCTCACGCTCGATCTTGAACTGGATTATCCGGCGATCCAGCTCATCGAGTTCTTCCGGCTTGGAATCCACCTGCATGCGCAACCGGCTAGAGGCTTCGTCCATCAGGTCGATGGCTTTATCCGGCAGGAAGCGATCGGTTATATATCGATTTGAAAGTTGGGCAGCTGCTACAATTGCAGAATCCGTGATCCTTACACCGTGATGGACTTCGTATTTCTCCTTAAGTCCACGCAGGATGGACACGGTGTCCTCCACCGTGGGCTCGCTGACAAAAACTGGCTGAAAGCGTCGGGCCAGCGCTGCATCTTTCTCGATATGCTTACGGTATTCGTCGAGCGTGGTGGCTCCAATACAGTGGAGCTCGCCGCGCGCCAATGCGGGTTTCAGAAGATTGGAGGCATCCATGGCCCCTTCGGCCTTGCCAGCTCCGACAAGGGTGTGAAGTTCGTCAATAAAAAGGAGGACCTTGCCCTGGGCTGCAGTAATCTCGCTAAGTACTGCCTTCAATCTCTCCTCGAACTCACCACGATACTTTGCACCGGCGATAAGTGCACCCATGTCGAGCGCCATAAGCCTTTTCTCACGCAAGCTTTCGGGTACGTCACCATTGATGATGCGAAGCGCCAAGCCCTCGGCGATAGCGGTTTTTCCAACGCCCGGCTCACCGATGAGGACTGGATTATTCTTGGTACGCCGAGACAGAACCTGGATAGTCCTGCGTATTTCCTCATCACGCCCGATCACCGGATCCAACTTGCCCGACCTTGCTGCGTCGGTTAGATCGCGGGCGTATTTCTTAAGTGCATCATAAGCACTTTCGGCCGTTGCCGAATCTGCTTGACGTCCCTGACGCAAATCCTTGATTGCGCCATTGAGCGCCGATGGGCCTGCACCTGCATCCTTGAGGATGCGGGCTGCATCGCTGCCTTGTGCCATGGAAAGTGCAAGCAGCAATGTTTCAGCGGTTACAAAAGAATCACCCGACTTCTTCGCCACCTCCTGAGCGGCATCAAAGAGGCGGGCACTTTCGGGTGCCAGATAGATCTGTCCGGAGCCACCTTCGATGCGCGGCAGTTTGGCTAGAGCCGTCTCGCAATCCTGCAACGCCTGCTCAGGGCGGCCACCGCCCGATCGAATCAGACGGGCCGCCAGCCCTTCCTCATCGTCCAGCAGCACTTTGAGGAGATGCTCAGGCTTAAATTGTTGATGATTTGAGCGCAGCGCCAGATCCTGGGCAGCCTGAATGAAGCCCCGTGCCCGCTCGGTGAATTTCTCGATGTCCATGTCCTGCCTCTAGCCCTTCCTTCCGGCCCCAAGCTCGGCAGCCGGAACGAGTCCCAACAAAGAATATCGTCGCGGTCTCCTGAGTGGAGCACCACGACCACATTCTATGTGGGACGTCTTTTACGACTGACAAGACCCTGGCTGCATTAGGGCGTGCGGTCTTTGCGCCAGCGCAACCGCGACACAGCTGCACCAGAGACACCCCCGCAACGACACGATCTGCAAGGGAGAGGGTCGAGTTACTCGACCGCTGCCGACTCACCTTCTTCTTCGCCATCCTCATCGACGAGCGAAAACGAAGGTGCAGAACCGTTCGCCTGACCATAGTCGGCACCATTACCGTTGGTCTTGCCATTGGCACTCTGCTGGGCTGCCTGCTGCGCCTGGGCGACGCTCATGATCCGAAAATAATGCTCGGCATGCTGCAGGTAATTCTCCGCCATCACGCGGTCGCCCGACGAGTTCGCATCGCGGGCGAGCTGCAGATATTTCTCGTAAACATGGGACGCTGAACCGCGGATCTTGATTTCCGGACCCGTGGAATCGAACGTCCTGTTGGTATTGTTTTGCGGCCTACGGCCGCGACCTCGTGAGCGTTTCACTTGAGCCCCTTTGTTTGGCCTCGCCCCGCCCGCCTGTCCGCCCGTTGGTCCTGCAAAATTCCGCATTTCCTCTCCTCGCCACGCCTATGGGCACGTCCGAGGTTGGCGCATTTAGGCCCAGAGCACGTTTGCTCGTCTTTCGCTTTTGACTCAGGAACCGGCGCTTGTGCACCAGACCGCCCCCGCGGTCGACCGGTTAGCCTTAAGCTCAGCCGGGCGGGGGTTCCTGCTCACCCCACAAGGCCGGAAGCTACCCTCTCGGCCCACGTATTCCAACAACTTTTTTGCCCATCCGCCGCGCTATCAGCGCGCGGGGCACATTGCTAAGATCGTCCCGGACCCCCGCAACTTCAAGTCCCGTGGCCAAAAATTCCTGCTCGACCGGCGCCAGCTGCCCCATTCCTAGCTCCACCACAGCGAGCGCCCCGGGGCGCAGGATCCGTTGGAGCACCGCTCCCAGCACGTGATAGGCACTCAGGCCATCGGGACCAGCACAGAGGGCGAGCTTGGGCTCAAAGCCCAATTCCGGCTCCGCATCCGCCACTTCATCCTCCCGCAGGTAGGGAGGATTGCACAATACAAGATCAAACTGGCCCTCAGCCTGGCCAAAGTCGCACAGCTGAGTCTCGAGCCGTTCAGCAACGCCCAGGCGCTGCGCATTGGCGCGGGTGTATTCCAATGCAGCCGTCGAGAGATCGAACGCCACGCCCCTGGCCTCTGGCCAAAGACGCAGGGCCGTGATGATCAGGCACCCCGATCCACAACCCAAGTCACCAATAATTTCAGGGCCATGGCCACGAGCGAAACCCTCCCGAGCAGCCTCGATCAGAGTTTCGCTGTCGGGCCGAGGCACCAGAACGCCAGGGCCGACGCAAAAATCGCGGCTCCAAAATTCCTTTCTACCTAGGATGTAGGCCACCGGTTCGCGGCCCATCCGGCGCTTGATCCACCCATCAAATTGGGCCCTCTGCGGCGCGGTCAATGCACAGCTCAGCGTGGGTACCGAAGCCGCAGGCACGCCAAGCACCGCACCCATCAGCACGCGGGCATCGAGGCGCGCACTATCAACTCCTGCTCTCATCAGCTGCGCAGAGGCCTCCGCCAAAGCCGCACGAACGCTCATGGGCTGGTGCCCTGCTCCATAGCGGCCAAGCGGCTAGCTTGGTCCTCGGCCATCAAGGCATCGATGACCTCACTCAGTTCCTCTCCGCTGATGATTCGATCAAGTTTATATAGCGTTAGATTGATGCGGTGATCGGTTACCCGCCCCTGGGGGAAATTATAGGTGCGGATGCGCTCAGAGCGATCACCTGAACCCACCATGCCTTTGCGCTCCGCGGCCCGCGCGCTGTCAAGCTTTTCACGCTCGCGCTCATAAAGTCGTGCCTTGAGCAGCTTCATGGCCTGAGCCTTATTCTTATGCTGGGATTTCTCAGTTTGCTGAGCCACAAAAAGACCAGTCGGAAGATGCGTAATTCGCACTGCACTTTCGGTTTTGTTGACATGCTGACCGCCCGCGCCAGAGGCGCGAAACACGTCTATGCGCAAATCCTTGTCGTCCAGTTCAAAATCCACGTCTTCTGGTTCCGGCAGCACCGCAACGGTTGCCGCAGAGGTGTGTATGCGCCCACCCGCTTCGGTAACCGGCACACGCTGGACGCGATGAACACCTGCCTCGAATTTGAGCTTGGCGAAAGCACCAAGCCCGCGAACCTCCATGACTGCGTCCTTTATCCCTCCAAGATCCGATTCGGAGAGCTCCATGACTTCTGTTTTCCAGCCTTGTAGCTGAGCATAGTGCTGATACATCTGCAGGAGATCTGCAGCAAAGAGCGCAGCCTCAGCTCCACCAGTACCGGCGCGCACTTCGATGATGCAGGAGGAAGCATCAGCCGTGTCCTTGGGCAGAAGCTGGATCTGCAGGTCGCGCTCTAGCTGGACTAGGCGCTCCTTGATGGCGTTGCGCTCTTCATCGGCCAGCGCGCGCATGTCCGCATCGTTAGTCGGATCATTGGCCAGGGCTGTGGCATCCTCAAACTCGTGTTGTGCGGTCTGATAGGCCCTGATAGCGCGAATAATCGGAGCCAGCTCAGCGTGCTCCTTGGACAATCGGGCGAATTCGCCGCCGGCCTGACCAGTGGCCAGTTCCGCCTCGAGCTGCTCATAGCGATCGACGAGGCGCACAAGTTTGGCGGAAGGGATCATGATGGTGCGCGGTACACAGAAGGGGTGGAGGACACTCCATGGCGCTTGGAGCCGCCCCCGATTGCTCCTCGCTCCAGCTAAGCGAGATTTCTACTGCGCCGGCTCAAGCGCTGCGTCCTTAGCCCGTGCAGCCTCGATTTCAGCCGCTTTGGCCTCGCACAGCTGAACCACATGTTCGACAAGATCTTCATTATCAAGCTTATAAGCAGGCTTGCCGTTGAGATAGATCATTCCGTTACCCTTGCCGGCACCGCCACCGGTGAAACCAAGATCGGTCTCACGTGCTTCACCCGGGCCGTTGACCACACACCCGATGATCGAAAGTGACATGGGGGTCGAGATGTGCTTGAGCCGCTGTTCCAGCGTCTTCACAGTCTCAATAACATTAAAGCCCTGCCGTGCACAGGATGGACATGAAACGACATTGACACCGCGGTGGCGCAAATTGAGCGATTTGAGGATATCGAATCCGACACGGATTTCTTCTACCGGATCGGCGGACAATGAAACGCGAATGGTGTCGCCGATACCTGACCACAGCAACATCCCCATTCCGATCGAGCTTTTCACGGTACCCGAGATCAGACCTCCAGCCTCGGTGATACCCAAGTGCAAGGGATAATCACAGGCTTCAGCAAGCCCCTGATAGGCTGCCACGGCAAGGAACACGTCCGACGCCTTCACACTGATCTTAAATTCGAAAAAGTCATTGTCCTCGAGAATACGTGCATGGTTGAGCGCACTCTCCACCATCGCTTCCGGGCAAGGTTCGCCATAGCGTTCCAGAAGCTCGCGTTCCAGTGATCCGGCATTGACACCAATGCGCATGGCGCAGCCATGATCCTTGGCGGCTTTGACTACGTCCCGCACGCGGGCCGCCGAACCGATATTACCCGGATTGATTCGAAGACATGCGGCTCCGGCTTCTGCCGCTTCTATCGCGCGCTTATAGTGGAAGTGAATATCGGCAACGATCGGGACAGCTGCTGCCTTGACGATATGCTTCAGCGCCGCTGTGGCATCCTCATCCGGGCAGGACACTCGCACGATATCGGCACCCGATTCTTCAAGAGCGCGGATCTGATCGACCGTGCCCCGCACATCCGCGGTCACTGTATTGGTCATGCTCTGCACAGTGATCGGCGCATCACCACCCACAGCAACCTTTCCCACGTGTATCTGGCGGCATTTGCGGCGTTCGATATGGCGATAGGCACGTAAAGTCATGGCATGCTCCGAACCGTGCAGTTCAATACCTAGTGTTGGGACCCAAGCTTGAAAAGATTTCTGAGGGCCCTGGGATCCAGAGACTGACCGGTGAGCGTCGCTCCGGGAACCCCGGCCAGGCCCAGCAGCCGACCATTCAGCGTGACGGCTAGTGCCGCCGGATCCGTTGTGGTCAGGGTTGTACCCGGCAAATCGGGCACGCGATAGGTGTCACCTGGCTGCATGGTCTGATCCATAAAGAGCATTTTGCCCGGCGCGGGGCCCAGTACCAGCACATGAACCGGCCTGAGCGCGGTCAGCATCACTTTGGCTGAGGTATTACGGAGCCCATAGGCTTGCCCCTTTGGCAATCCCCGCATTTGGGCGGCCACGGAGGACACCGATGCGGTTTGAGGCGACGCTGAGGTCGCCGCAACTGGCCCAGAAGCGGCCGGCATCTGGGGTGGGGCTCCGGTGGCTGTGGTGCCCCCCATTGGTCCTTTTGCCACGGTATTTGTGGGCGCTTTTGGCGCAGCTGAATGAGAAGCCAGCTTGTGCAGCGCGGCCGCGGATTTGGGTAACAGCGGACGCAGGTGGACCTGGGAGGGTGCAGGCAGCGCAGGAGGATCGAAATAGACGCTGGCCGAATGCGCCAAGCGCCACAGGCCAAAGGCAAGCGCGACGATCAGGACCAGAGCAATGACCAGCCAACCCTGAGGCAAGCGCCTCTCCTCATGAGGCCTTTCCAGAAGTGGCACACTGACATGTTCCTCGCCGCGCTCCGCGATCTCTCTCTTAAAGCGCTCAACCGTCTCAGCGGCATCTAAACCCAAATAATCCGCGTAAGAGCGGACAAAGCCGATCGCATAGGCGCGCCCAGGCAGGGCATCCTGGCGATCTTCTTCCAGTGCTTCTAGGTGATCCCTACGAATCTTGAGGACACGAGCGATCGCAGCGAGCTCGTCTCCCCGGCGCAGGCGCGCGGCGCGCAGATGCTGGCCCACTGTGTCAAGTGGCGCGGCGGCATCGTCGCAGATTTCCCGCAGATGGATGCGTTTGCGGTCTGCTCCGGCGCCTTTTTCAAGACGAAGATCGGTTGATTTGCTCATTGGGGCCTAGCATTAGCCGCTTAAAGTCTGCCGATAAAGGCTCAACTTTGGTTCCTGGCGAGAGATGCGCCAGATCTCGACGGTTTATCGCCCCGGGGAACCCGCCGGCCCTGTGGCAACCCGGCCCCTTGATCCCCAGTCATCCTCGGCTGGATGCCCAGAGCGCGGCTATGGGTAAATGGCCAGAACACCAGAGTACAGCCCCCGAGCGGCTAGGCCTGTGTTCTCGGCCAAAGTATCGGGAGCACAGTGCCACGCTGTTCCCCCAGAGGCTGGCGCGTCCCCCTCGAGGGGCCACACCAGGAGCCACTAAGCTTGCCCTGATGCCCGCCTTAGCCGCTCCTTCGGGACGTCCTAGCCCCCAGTATTACTACCGATCATCTGCATCTTATTGAGCTGCTGCTGGGCATCCTGGCTCATCTGCTGCCACTGCTGGCGGGTATGGCAAATGGTCCCGCCGCCAAACAAAGAACCCACAGGCGGTGGCGAGCGCCGGCAAATCACCTGATGGGGGTTTTCGGTCGAACTCTGTGGCTGAGCCGTCGGCGTCGCCTGCTTGACCGTGGAGCCAGCCATGTTGGAGGACGCAGGCCCAGCCGAGGAGGAAGCGGTATTGCCTGCGGCGAAAGCCGAACCGGTCAACAACAATGCTGTAATGGAAAGCACACAAACGCCGCGCATTTGCATCTTGCGATACCTCTCGTTGAACGCCCAATATTAAACAAAATTATGGGCCGTATAAATCCCCGATACACCAAACGATCAGAAAGGCCTGGATCACTCTCCCCGATGCCCCAAATGCCCCGGAATGTTCCTCCCGCATAGTACGAGGGGCAAAAGTCTGGGCACGCAGGTGCAGCATTCGAACGACCGTGGCGCGAGACCCCAGGATTGCCGCTGCTTTTCACTGAGCCGTTGCGGAATGATCAGCATTGTTCACTTGTCTGCCCGGACTTTTGCCCCTGTTACCCCGCATATACCTAACTCATTGCTTTATTTGATAACAATTCCACGCTCCGCCGCGAAAGCCGCAAGGCGGGTGCGCAACGAGTGGTCATTACGGCCGCACAACCGGTTGACGAATTCCGCCACCTCCCGGGTGTGCAGGCTGCGGAGCATCATTTTGACTGGCCCAATATAGCCCGGTTGCATCGACAGGGTACGTAGCCCCACCCCGATCAATGCCATCGCATCGAGGGGGCGGCCGGCCATTTCTCCACACAATGAGAGCTCGCCTCCAGCCTCAGCGGCGCTATGGACAATCTGACGGATCATGGTGAGACCTGCTGGACTGAGCGGGTCATAGCGCCGGGCCACCCGCGGATTGGTTCGATCAACCGCGAACATGAACTGGAACAGGTCGTTCGAGCCAATTGAAACAAAATCCGCGTTGCGCAGAATCTGTGGCAGCATGAACATGAGCGCGGGGACCTCGAGCATGGCCCCAACCAATGTCTGCTTTGGCAACGGCTGGCCCATCAGCCGGCCTCGTTCCAGTTCGCGATCGACAAGTGCCCGTGCCAGATTGAATTCAGACACATCGCTGATCATCGGCAGCAAAAGGCGCAGCACTCGTCCGGCGGATGCCGCAAGCAAAGCCCGCACCTGATAGCGCAGCAGTGCCGGACGATCGAGCGCGATGCGGATCGCCCGCCAGCCCAGGGCCGGATTTTCTTCCCGCTCCCAGCGCCCGTAGGGGAGGATCTTGTCTCCCCCCAGATCGAGGGCCCGAAATGTCACGGGCCGCTCCCGCGCCGCCTCAATTATGCTTTTGTAAAATGCAATCTGGTCGCCCAGTCGCGGCATGGTCTGCCCGATCATGAACTGTAATTCTGTGCGGAATAGACCAACACCGTCTGCACCGGATTCTGCCAGGTGTGGCATGTCGAGCAGTAAGCCGGCATTCATCATGAGCGAGATCGGCACGCCATCCCTGGTCACCGCGGGCAAATCCCGCACCTTGGCAATTTCAGCAAACCGCTGCGCCATCAATGTCTGGCGCGCACGAAAGACTGTGACGATTTCGGCCGGGGGACGTAGATGGATCTCTCCGGTTTCTCCGTCCACTGCGATGGTGTCACCCGCGCGCGCCGCGTCAGTCACCCCTGCCACGCCACCAACCACAGGGATGCGCATCGCACGCGCAACAATCGCTACATGGGACGTTGTGGCTGCGTCTTCCAGAATGAGGCCAACCACTCCGACGCGGCCGTAATCGAGAAGTTCGGCAGGCCCCAAAGCGCGTGCGACCAGTATCGCATCGGCGGGCAGACTGCCCCAGTCTCCCTGGTTGCCAAGATGCCGCTGCAGGCGACGATGCAAATCATCCAGATCGTGCAGTCGCTCGCGCAAAATCGGATCGCTTGCCCGCGCAATACGCAGCCGCAGCTCGTCCTGCACCCGTTCGACCGCGGCTTCGGCGGTCAAACCGGTGTCTACTGCATCACGCAGGCGATGCCGCCAACCCTGGTCCAAGGCAAAAAGCCGGTAGGCCTCGATCACTTCTCGGCTCTCGCCAGTCAGATCAAGTTCGCTGGATTCGAGCATGTCATCGACGGATGCGCGCAGCGAATTGAGGGCTGCATCCAGCCGCGCAATCTCTGCGGCAGGATCATCAGCAATCATGCGATCCACACGAACACGCGGTTCATGAAGCACCACGTGTCCGACGGCAACACCCTCTGACAATCCATCGCCCTTGAAGGCGCGCGGCCGATCCGAGCGTAATTCCGGTTCGTCGAGTTCCGCGATGTCAAAGAGCGCACCATGAGCCACAATTTCGGCCAGAACCATGGCGACGGTCTGCAGTGCTTCGACTTCTTCCTCGTCGTATTGGCGTGCAACCTGGTTCTGGACCGTCAGCACACCATAAACCTGGCCACCCCGGACGATTGGTACTCCAAGAAATGACCGAAAGGGATCCTCTCCAGTTTCCGGACGATAGGCAAAGCGCGGATGCTCAACCGCGTTGGAGAGGTTGATCGCCTCGGCCGCATCCGCGACCATGCCCACCAGGCCTTCCCCCCAACGCATTCGCGTCCGGTGAACGGCAGACCGGTTTAGGCCTTCCGTGGCAAAAAGCTCAAGCCAGTTGCCCGCACGGCGCAAATATATCGAGCACACCTCCGCGACCATGTTGGCAGCGATGACCATGACCAGTTTGTCAAGGCGAACTTGGGCACTCGCCTGTTCGGCCATGATTTCGCGCAGGCGCCGCAGGAGAATGCGCGGACTACCTGCCGCTACCATTCATGCCTCCCTGGTGCGCATCAGCCTGCATCCAAGCCGTAGGCCGAATGCAGTGCTCGCACTGCGAGTTCCACGTATTCCTCGGAAATCAAAACCGAGACCTTAATCTCCGAGGTCGAGATAACCTGAATGTTGATGCCCTTTTCGGAGAGCGTGCGGAACATGGTTTGCGCGACACCGGGATGTGCTCGCATGCCGATGCCAATGATCGACACCTTAGCCACGTTGTCGTCAGAGATGATATCGCGATAGCCGATGATGTCGCGCGCCTTTTCGATGGCGTCGAGGGCACGGGGCAATTCCGAGCGGGAGACGGTGAAGGTTAGATCGGTCTTCTTGCCGTCAGCGGAGACATTCTGAACAATCATGTCGACGTTGACGCCGGCATCGGCCAGCGGTCCAAAGATTGATGCGGCGATCCCCGGCTGATCGGAGATACGATGCAAGGTGATCTTGGCCTCGTCCCGCGAATAGGCGATGCCGGTTACCGGTTTTTTTTCCACGATGGCGTCCTCGTCGCACAGGAGTGTGCCTCCGGCCGCGGCGTCGAACGTTGACAGAACGCGGACTGGCACACGATACAGCATGGCTATCTCGACCGAGCGGGTCTGCAGCACCTTCGCGCCCAGCGATGCCATTTCCAACATTTCCTCAAAAGCGACCCGCTGCAGGCGCTGCGCCTTAGAAACGATCCGCGGATCGGTAGTATAGACCCCATCCACGTCGGTATAGATATCGCATCGGTCGGCCTCAATCGCGGCAGCGACAGCGACAGCCGAGGTATCAGATCCACCCCGCCCCAAGGTGGATATGCGATGGTCAGGAGCAATACCTTGAAAACCGGCGATGACCGCGACCTGCCCTTGAGCGAGCCGTTCGCGCAAAAGTTTCGGTTCGATGCGTTCGATTCGGGCCGACCCATGCATGGCGCTGGTTTCGATGGGAATCTGCCAGCCCAGCCATGACCGCGCCGGTACCCCGATCGCGCCCAGCGCCACAGCCGTCAGTCCTGCCGTAATCTGCTCCCCGGCCGCCACGACCACATCATATTCGCGGGCATCGTGAAGCGGTGACAAGGTTCTGGTCCAGCCCACCAGCTTGTTGGTCTCACCGGCCATGGCTGAGACCACCACGGCGACTTCATGGCCTGCATCCACCTCGCCCTTCACCAGGTTTGCGACGTGACGGATGCGCTCGAGGTCGGCTACCGAGGTGCCGCCGAATTTCATCACAATCCGGGCCATAAAAATCGAAACTCACACTGTTTTGCGACGCGTTCTGGCATACATAGCCGGATGCTGCGGCGCACTCAACGCGCCTCGCGCGGCAATGTTCACAGAGGATTGGCCTCCCCCACCCGCAGCACCGCACCGGGCAGTCTTTGGGCGCAGGCGATGATCTCCCCGAAAGGGCCCGATACAGCCCCAAGGGTGCTGTTGGGCATTTGCGCCTCAGCCGTTACCATAGCGTGTACCCAAGGCTTGTCATCATGTCCTCAACCCTCACTTCCTCGATCGATCCTGCAGAAGTCGAAAAATTCTCGGCGATGGCCGAGACTTGGTGGGATCCCACCGGCCCGTTTGCTCCCCTGCACCGTTTCAACCCTGTGCGGCTCACCTTTATTCGGACCCAGGCCCTCGCCCATTTCGGCCGCGACGCCGAGCAATTGTCACCGTTTTCTGGATTATCTCTACTGGACCTTGGCTGTGGCGGCGGGCTCCTTTGCGAACCCATGTGCCGCCTCGGCTTCACAGTTACGGGCGTCGACGCGTCCGAAAAGAATATTCATGTTGCTCGTCTGCATGCTGAGCAGCAGGAATTGCCCATCGTATACCGCCCCGCCACCGCTGAATTGCTGGCCAGCGAAGGGCTTATGTTTGACGTCGTACTGAACATGGAGGTGATCGAGCACGTCGCAGATCCTGAGAGTTTTCTTGCCTCGTGCGCCCAGCTGGTGCGACCAGGAGGGCTTATGATCACAGCAACCCTCAACAAGACGCTCAAATCCCTCGCCTTGGCCAAATTTGCCGCCGAATATGTCCTGCGCTGGCTGCCTCCGGGTACCCACGACTGGAACCGCTTCCTGCCTCCTGGGAGGTTGCACGCCTTGCTCAAGCGAAATGGGCTAGATGCCGTCAAGCTGCAGGGGGTGAGCTTTGATCCCCTGTCCTGGGCCTGGCGCCTCAGCCACGACACAGATGTCAACTACATGCTGGTGGCCCGCAGAGCCAATAGCTGAACACCTAGGCCCGCCGCTCCACTGTTCCAAGGGCCTCAGCGAGAGACGTCTTGGCCGAGCCCGGACGCAAGGGCCTGGGTTGGCTATCATGGGGGGCCCACGCTGTCATATAGACGATGTCAAAGCTGGCCTTGAGGCGCCCTTCGGGTGTCCCGTAATTCTCTTCATAGTGGGCGAGCATTGCCGCCAGAAGGCCACGGGTAAGTGGCCGACGTTCCCGTGCACACAGATAATTCACCTCGCCCATTGCACGAAGATCTCTCACTAAACCACTAAAACTTCTATAATTTACCGTCGTCCTTTCCACGTCGACAACGGGCAAGGCGAAGCCTGCGCGCTGCAACAACATGCCCAGACTACGGACATCGGCAAATGGCGACACCCGGGGACTTAGCCCGTCGCGAAGCTCCAGTTCCGCCGCCGCAAAGGCTGCTCGCAGCTCATGCAATGTGTCCGCACCAAACAATGCAGCAACAAAGAGCCCATCGGGCTGCAAGAGGTTGCGGATCTGAAGCAGTGTGCCCGGGAGGTCGTTGACGGCATGCAGCGACAGCACGGAGGTCACCAAATTAAAATGTGACGGCCTAAAGGGTAGCGCCTCCTCGTCGCCGATCAGCTGCCCGCCGTCGCGATCTGTCAGTGCCAGCTGGGTCCACCGCTCTGCATGCGGCATGAGGCAAAGCCTGCTTTCCGGAGAACTGGCCAGGTCAAGCGCCGAGCGAAAGCGGCGGCACACTGCCCCCAGCCGATCAGCCAGCCCCTCAGCTGCCTCGCGCAACAAAAAGCGATCTTCGCCAAATCGTCCCGTTCGCTCGCGACGGAAGCGGTACAGCGCGCGATCAAAGACCTGCGGCACGGCTGAGCTGGGTGGTCGCTGAGAAGAGCTGGATAGAGCCATGGGCTGGTCCTAGCCCAGGCTAGGCACCGGCGGCAATGATGACTGGCTTGCAACAGCCGGCGGTTTGGCGAACATCTAACCGAACGCATCCCTAACCGCTAAGGTTAGACCCTATGTTCGCCCGCTGAGGAGACAGGCGGCTCGCCCTACGGCATGTACCTTTCGAGGGTTGCGCCGGGCTGGCCGGCGCCGAGCCTCATACATGGAGGGCGAGCCAAATGAAGT
>JBMFWV010000035.1:0-30410 GCA_049964915.1 Rhizomicrobium sp. | reverse complement strand
GTCGTTACTCATGAGATCGCGAATAATCTCGTCGTTCTGATAGGCCCCCATCAAGACCGTTGCCTTAAACTCGCTCTTCTCACAAATGTCGAGATAGGTCTTGAGGGGAGAAGTACCCCGTTCGCGGGCAATTTCGGTGACAGACTTGCCGATGATTTCCCTCTGGCTGTCACCGCCATAGGCTATTGTGATATCCGAGAAGCCGAAGCCCAACAGACGGGTCGTAAGATCCACCATGAGCGCCAGTCGCAGGTGGGTTAGCGGCCGCCGTCTGTCTTCCTTCGTCATGGCCTGATACCAGTCAGGCAGCACGACTGTGATGATGGAGACGCCATAATCCAGTGGGTACATGTCAAACGCGACGTCGAATCCATCCGCCTTAAGCTTTTCCAGTACAGCGACAGCCTTCTTTTCTACCCTCCAGGTCTTGCGGCCCGCAAAGATGAGGTGACTATGCTGAAAGCGCACACCTGTTTCACGCACGAGTCGATCAAGTTCAGCCAACGCCAGCAGCAGGTGGCTCTGGGTGAAGCTGGAATAGGACATGGAGATGTTCGATTCAGCGCGGGGATGAACCGTGAGGATGCGGTCATATCTTGCGCACAGTCGCGCAACATCCAAAAGTTCATCGAAGGGGGCATAGAGACCCGGCTCGTACATCAATCCAAGCGAGATGCCGCCGGCCCCTTCCACCAGTGCCTGCTCGAGATCTTCAAGCATGGCCGCCTTACGTTCTGCAGAGAGGAGCGTGTTCTTGTCTCCATTCACGCCGATACGGGCCGTGCCATGGCCTGCTAGGCAAGCAATATTGACCGGACAATGGCGATCGACAGCGTCAAACCACGGAGCAAAGCGGCTTAAACGGCTCGACGCCGGATCATGTTCGAAGAGGCTTCCGATTTGATGCTGATAGGGCGACCCCTCCCGGTAGCCAACAACCGAATAGCCACAATTGCCAGCCACAAAGGTCGTTATCCCCTGCAAGAGAAAGGGATCGAAGTAGCGCGGGTGCTCCTCTGATAGGGCAAACCAGTCATTGTGGGAATGGCAGTCAATAAAGCCAGGTGTGACGGTAAGCCCCCTGCAATCAATAATCTCCACATCCATTGGCGATGAGATATTCTTACCCACCTGGGTGATGCGATCGCCGGTGACCACGATGTCGCCCGTGAAGGGCGGCGCTCCGCTCCCGTCGATGATGGTGCAGCTTTTGAAAAGAAGGCTCATGGCATCACCGCAGGCAACTGACGCACCGAGAGTTTGCCGAACTTTCCCGGCCAAGCCAATCGAGTCCTGGAACTTAGAGTGCGTAGCAAGTGCAGTGTCTCGCCAAGCTGTCGCGAGGTTGCATCATATGGTTGCAGGAGCACTGAGGGGGATGACCTCAGAACGCGGAGTTGCGCATTGCTCAGAAAAGATCGGTTTAGCATCGGCAAACGACACGTTGGTCGATGCTGTTCGATAAAGTGGACGACGACGGCCAGCCACGCTCGTGATAGCTGCAAGGTTCTGATCTTTGCTGGGATCCTGTGCGGCATTTTTACGTCGTACGATGCCGGAACAGCCAGCTTGCTCCGCTCAATGTCAATGTTGCTATGATCGCCATCGGCCACAATTGGGCAATCACTTCGCTGGCAGGAAGATCTTCAAGAAAAAGGCCCCGGACGATCACCAGAAAATAGCGCATCGGGTTGGCCAGGGTAACGGCCTGGATGAAGTGCGGCATGTTGGCAATGGGTGTGGCAAAGCCCGACAGGATAACGGCAGGAACCACGAAGAGAAATGCACCCAGCATGGCCTGTTGCTGGGTTCGTGCCAGGGACGAGACCATCAGTCCGATCCCAATAACGGCAAGGATGTAAAGCAGAAGCCCGCCATAGAGCAGCCCGACATTGCCGCGGAGTGGCACGTGGAACCACAGGACTGCAGCGAGAATGATAAACGTGCCTTCACTGATGCCTATGGCAAGTGCTGGAACCGACTTTCCGACCAGGATTTCAAGAGGGGAGAAGGGGGTGACGAGGAGCTGCTCAAAGGTTCCCACTTCCCGTTCCCGAGCGATCGTGAGCGCAGTGACAACAATTGTTACGACCATCGTGAGCAATGCAACGATGCCCGGGATGATGAACCAGCGGCTCTGCAAATTGGGATTGAACCAGTAGCGCGTTACGAGTTGCGCGGGCGGCAAGGGCTGGTGGGTCTTAAGGCTCCAACGCTGGTCAAACGTCTCCACGATCTGGTTGACGTAGCCAAGGATGATCAGGGCGGTATTGGACTCACGGCCATCTACAATCGCCTGAATAGTTGCCGGCCGACCGCTAAGCAGATCGCGGCTGAAGGTTGGCCCTATATGGATGACCAGGCTCACTGCCCTCGAGTCGATTTTCTCTGCGATCTGCCGTTTCGCATCGAGGTGGTAGAGAACGTGGAAGGCGGGAGATCCGGCGAAGCTGGAGACCAGCGTTGTGGCAGCAGCTCCTCCATCCTCATTATAGATCGCGGTTGCAATGTGGCTTACGTCGAAGGTTGCGGCGTACCCAAAGACCATGAGCTGGATAAGCGGAGGCACAATAATCACCGCGCGGCTGCGCTTGTCATTCCAGATAGCGAAAAATTCCTTGATGATGAGGGCCCAGATCCGCCGCCACATGACACACTCCTACTCCAGCGCCTTGCTTGTGCGCATGCGGGTTACGCCGAGGAAAACAAGCGCCATGATGGCCAGGGCGATGCTATTGGAGAGCAGCACTTGCCAGAGGGTGCCGGCCAGGAACAGGCTCTGAAGCGCTGCTACGAAATACCTAGCAGGTATGATGTGGGTCAAAAGCTGCACCACGCCAGGCATGCTCGCGATGTCGAAAATAAAGCCCGACAGGATGAAGGCCGGTAGAAAGGCAATGATGATCGCGACCTGTCCGGCGACAAACTGACTGCGGGCCAGGGTCGATATCAGAAGCCCCATGCCAAGTGCCGCCAGCATGAACAGAGAGGATACTCCGATGAGCGCCAGCACCGAGCCGCGGAAGGGAACGCCAAAGACCCATACCGCCATGACCGTGGCAATGGTCATTCCTCCCATGCCGAGGACGAAATAGGGGATGAGCTTTCCAAGGAGTATTTCGTCAATCCGTACCGGAGTGACGAGGAGCGCTTCCATGGTTCCGCGCTCCCACTCGCGGGCAACCACGAGGGCTGTCAGGAGTGTACCGATGAGGGTCATAATGATCGCGATCAGGCCCGGGATCAAAAAATTGCGGCTGCGGATATCGGCATTGAACCACATGCGCTGCTGTACACTCACCGGGGCTGTAATGCTGTGGCCATGATCGAGACCGTAATGGATCAACCAGGTTTGCCAAGCACCCTGGACGTAACCAGAGATGATACGTGCCGTGTTGGCATCGGTGCCGTTGATGATGGCCTGGATCGGAGCTCCTGACGCGGAATAGAGCTTGCGGGCAAAGTCACTGCGCAGAACGATGATTCCGTTGATACGTCCGGACAACATAGCGGTTATCGCCTTGTTCCGGTCCGGCAGGCGGATGACGTTGAAATACTCTGAATGGGACAGCGCGGCCGCAAAATCCGCAGTCTTCGGGGAGGGGGCCTCGATAACAAGACCTAGCGGGACATGCTTGGCATCAAGGGAAACGCCATAGCCAAAAAGCAGGAGGAGGATGATTGGCAGCACGAAGGCGATCGCAATGCTGCTCGGGTCACGGATGATCTGCAGTGCCTCCTTGTAGACGAGACCGAAGAGACGCAATCCGGCAGAGCCAGAGCTGGAGTCCTGCGTATCCGGGAGCGACGTGTCACCTGGCCTCATGACCCTTCTCCCTGTCGTAGGTCTGGATTAGTTCGATGAAGGCGTCTTCGAGGGAGGGAGAAGGCTGCTCCGGGGTGCGATGCTCACTCTTCAGTTGGTCTGGAGTGCCCAATGCAACGAGTTTTCCTTCGTAGATGATCCCAAGACGATCGCAATATTCCGCCTCCTCCATAAAATGGGTGGTGACGAGAACCGTTACCCCGTCTGCTGCCATGGCGTTGATGCGGGTCCAGAACTCGCGGCGCACGAGCGGGTCAACACCGGAGGTAGGCTCATCAAGAAACAGTACCCCGGGCTCATGCATAATTGCGCAGGCGAGGGCCAGACGCTGCTTGTAGCCAAGCGGTAACTGCGCGCTCTTCACTTGGGCAAGATCGCCCAGAGCAAATTCCTCAAGCGCGCCCGCAATCCTGCGGCTGCGCGCATTGCCACCAAGACCGTAGGCGCTGGCGAAGAATGTGAGGTTTTCGCTGACGCTCATATCCGCATAGAGCGAGAACTTCTGCGCCATGTAGCCGATATGAGCGCGCGCAGCCGCTGCTGCCTTGCGCAGATCGATGCCAAGCACCAAAGCTTTTCCGTCAGTAGGGGGTAGCAGGCCGCAGAGCATCTTGAAGGTGGTCGACTTGCCCGCTCCATTGGGTCCCAGAAGGCCAAAGATCTCGCCGCGCGCGACGTTAAAGCCAATATCATCTACGGCGCGAAAGGTGCCAAAGCGCCGTACCAGATGCTCAACCTGGATCACAGGTCCGGTGCTGGCGACGGTAGAGGCAGTGTGGTGGTGCAATGGGATGGGAGCGTCGGCAGGGACAGGGGCCTGCGCAAGAGGGCGGACGCCTGGTTCCTTGAGCAGGGCGATGAAGGCGTCCTCAAAGCGCGGAGGTGCCGGGTGCAAATCACCCGCATCAAGGCCGAGTTCTTCCATAAGCTCGCCCTTCTGGGTGTCATTGGGCTCGTGGGTGAGAAGAAGATGCACTCCGCTCCCCTTGATGAGCGCATCCATGACATAGGGATGCTGCCGCAATCGGGGGATTATCGTGCGCTTGTCCATACCGGCAAGGGCAAAGGTGTAGGTGCGCCCGGCCAGATCCGCGCTCATGGGGCCAGGTGGACCAGTATGTAAAAACTTCCCCTCGTTCATGAGTAGAACGTCATGGCAGCGTTCGGCTTCGTCCAGATAGGCGGTGCTCCAAAGTACACTGACGCCATCGTCGACGAGTGTCTCGACGATGGACCACAGTTCGCGCCGTGAAACCGGGTCCACACCCACGCTCGGTTCGTCAAGAACGAGCAAGCGCGGCGGATGGACGAGAGCACAGGCCAGGCCAAGCTTCTGTTTCATGCCCCCGGACAGCTGCCCCGCTAGCCGATCGCGGAAGGGGCCGAGACCAGTAAAATCCATCAGTTCCTTGAAGCGTGCTTCGCGCGCGGGACCGCGAAGCGCGCGCAGTCTCGCGTACAAGGTAAAATTCTCGAAGACGCTGAGGTCCTCATAAAGACCAAAGCGCTGCGGCATGTAGCCAATGGAAGCCTGGATTTTCTGGGCTGCATGGGCCGTGTCGAGTCCCAGAACCTCGACTTTGCCGCCGTTGGGCATGAGGAGGCCCGCGATGAGGCGGATCAGTGTTGTCTTTCCCGCCCCGTCAGGGCCGACCAATCCGGTGATCCGGCCGGCTGCCATGGTCGCACTGACACCATCGATAGCTGTGACCTGGCGCTGCTTGCTCCGAAAATATTTGGTGACGCTGGCAAGCGTTACGACCGGGGCAGTCAAGGCTCTGCTCTCTCTTTAGGTGGGGTTGGGACGCCCAGGCCCGCGTGATCCACGGGCCCTGCGCCTGGAGCTGCCCCAGCCCAGCTAGCGGGCCAGACACCGTTCCATGCCCACAGATCGTGTGTCGGCCGCTTGCAGGACATGGGAGTCTGATGCCTCGTTGCTTGCCCAGATTCTGCTTCAGGCGCAGTATGGGTAGAGAGCATGCACACCAAAAAGACCGGATCCGCCATGATTGAGGTCAAACGAATCGGCACAGATCCGGTGCTGGAATTCGAGGTGGTGGTGCGCGAGCCAGCAAGCCAGAGCCGCTATCACGTCACGCTGGAGCCCAGCCTGTGGCAACGCCTTGTGGACGGGCGGTTTCCTCCCGAACGTGTCCTTCAGGCCGCCTTCGCGTTTCTTCTTGATCGAGAACCAAAGGAGGCGATCCTGGCGCGCTTTGACCTGTCCGTGGTCAGCCGGTATTTCCCGGATTTTGAGCGTGAGCTGCCACGCTATCTCGCAGGGTCCTGAAGGTGACGAAACCCGGTCGGGTTTGGGCTCTGAAAGCCCGCGTGAACAGATCCTCAAGCCGGATCCAGGTCTTGCGTCTCAGGCCTTCGCGTAGTCCGCACGCAGGCGGATTTTGTCGATCTTTCCCGTGGGTGCCAGGGGCATTTCCTTGACCTGGATGACCTGGTCCGGAATCCACCAGTCAGCGACTTTGCCACGAAGTGCGCGCAACAGTGACACCTCATCCAGTGTGTGGTTCTTTTGTGGTTCGACCACAAGAAGCGGACGCTCGCCCCACTTAAGATCCATCCTGCCGATGACCGCCACCAGACCGACCCCCGGCAACCCCCCGATCACGGCTTCGATTTCCGCCGGATTGATCCATTCGCCTCCCGATTTGATGAGATCCTTTGAGCGTCCGCAGATGCTGAGATTGCCCTCATCGTCAATGCTGGCCAGGTCCCCGGTGTCGAAGTAACCCTCCTTGTCGAGCACTTCGACGTCGGACCTGAAGTAGCGATCCACCACGCTTGCGCCCTTGACCTTGAGGTGTCCCATCACGTTGCGCTGCTGCGGCAGGGTTGTGCCATTTGCATCCGTGAGCTTTAGGTCGAGGCCAAGCGGGGGACGGCCCGAGGCAATAGCCGCTCCTTCCCCGCGCGCGGGCGAGATCGTGCCCAGAGGGGAAAGCTCGGTCATGCCCCAGCTGGTCTGTACCCGTACCTTGAGACGATCCTGCATGCGCTGCAGGACCACCTCCGGGCACGATGAACCGCCAATGAGAATACGCTCAAGCGTTGGCACGTCTCCGCCTTCGGCATCGAGATAGTCGAGCACGCCCTGCCAAACGGTGTGGACGCCGGCGGCGATGGTGATGCCTTCCTCGCGGATGAGTTTGGTCAGATGGGCTCCGTCGAGCGCACGGCCTGGCAGGACGAGTTTGGCTCCGACTGCCGGTGCTGCAAACGGAAATGCCCAGGCGTTGGCATGAAACATGGGTACGGCGAGCAGGATGCTGTCAGCGCTGGTGAGTGCCACCGCGTCGGCCTGCAACGAGCGCAACGTGTGCAGATAGTTGGAGCGATGGGTGTAGAGTACCCCCTTGGGGTTTCCTGTGGTGCCGGAGGTGTAGCAAAGTCCCGCAGGCGTATTCTCATCAAACCCGCCCCACTCGCTCGCTTTGCCATGGCTGTGAAGAAGGTCTTCGTAATTCCAGTAACGCCGCTTTGGATCCGGGACTGTGTCCAAGGATGGGGGGGTATCGAGCGCAATGACATGTTCGACGGTCGGGCAGTGAGGTGCCATTTGTGCCCACAGGGGCATAAGATCAGCCGCAACAGCGATTGCCCGATCCTCCGCTTCGCAGAGCATCGCAGTCAGATGGGCGGGTGTCAGCCGGGGGTTGAGGGTGTGGCATACGAGGCCCATGCCCATGGTTCCGAAGTACATCTCCAGATGATGCTGGGTGTTCCAGGCGAGCGTTCCAACTCGATCTCCTGAACTGAGGCCGATCGCAGCCAAGGCGCCTGAGAGAAAATTACTGCGTTGCCGCAGCTCCGCGTAACTAATGTGCCCAGAACTGGCGGTGACAACCTGCTGCTGACTGCACCACTTTGCGGCGTGATCAAGAAGCTTATCAACGGTGAGAGAATAAAGCTGCATGTTCCTGCTTGGTGCTCGGGGAAAGGGGCAAGCGGCCGCTGACCTGGTGTCGGTCAGCGGCTCTGCTGGCATTTTGCTCAGAACAGTTTCGTTACACGAATGCCGAACTGACGCGGTGGGCCGGCGTAGAGACCACCGGAATTGTTGGAGGCAACGTACATGTCGTTGGTGATGTTATCGCCATAGAGTGTGACGAGCCAGCTTCCGGTCTGATATTCAAGCTGGGCACCAAGCAGATTGCGCGCTCCCAGCCGGTCGCCGACCGCTGGATTGTCGAAGATCGAGGCCCATTGCTGGGCCACATGCGCGAAGTTGAGACGCGGTGTCAGCGAGTTGCCGTTACCCAGATTGAACTCGTACTGGACCCCAAAATTATAGGTCACGCTCGGTGCGTAGGTAATCGGATGGCCCTTGACATTGACGCAGTATGGATCGGTACCGCCGGTCCGGGGATTGCAGGTGCCAGTGGCCAGAAGGTTATAGCGTGGGTCCACCGCCCAGAAGCTTGCGAGCGAGCTTTTGAGCAAGCCGAGGCTCGCGGTGAAGGACAACCTGCCAAACGATGCCTGCGCCTCTCCTTCGAGGCCGTACATCGTCGTGGTGGTGGGCAGATTGATTTCGTAGGTCTGGATCGGAACCCTGGGATCGGACAGCGTGACCTGGAAGTGATTGTAATTGGTGTAGAAGGTGTCGAGTTGGGTGCGCAGATGTCCCTGGAACCAGGAGGCACTCTTCCAGCCCATTTCGTAATCGGTATCGGTCACCTTGCCGAATGGGGCCGGGCCACCGGTTGCCGATGTGAAGGTGTTCAGGCCGCCACCGGTGTAACCGGTCGCGACAAAGGCATAAAGGAAGTTGTCCTTGTTGACGGTCCAGTCGAGCGCCGTCTTATAGGTGATGTAGGATGATTTCTGGGTCTGATTGTCGAGATAGGGTGTCGGCGACAGGGTCGTTACCCCGAAGCCATTGCCGTAACTCCACAGGTCGACGTTGTTGTGAGAGCGGGTCTCGGTCCAGCGTCCACCCAAGGATGCGGAAAAGCCATCTCCGAGCTTGACGTCGACCTGACCAAATCCGGCGAGGTCGAGATTGGTTGTCTTACCCTGGATGGTCCACGATGTGTATTGATAGAGATTACCCAGATTTGGAGTAGGTCCACCTGGAAAGCGTGGTCCGACTGCAATCCAGAACTGGTAGGGCGGACGCCAGCTGTAATCATTTTCCTGCGCATATAGACCGCCGACCCAGGTCACTTGCTGGTGGCTTGGCGAAATAAGATCGAGTTCCTCTGAGTAGAGCGTTTCACCAACCGAGTCGTAGAACGTCCAGTTGCTGGTGCTTCCAAAATAGGGGAAGTCCCCGGGGTTTCCGTAATCGGTGCCGTCGAGGTCTGCCCGCCATATCGTGTTTCCGACATTGTAATCGGAGATGGATTCCAGCTTCGTACCGCCCGCAAAAGTGTAAGTCGCATTGAGGATCGCCCGCTGTTCGCGGTCGAGACGCTGCTGCGGCGCATTGGCCGTGACATCGAAGAGATTGCTGTTGTGATAGGGATTTGGAAAACCGTAAGGCGCAACCGGGGCGCCCACCGGCAGGAGCTGTGAATAGGGCACTGCAGGAGCTGCTCCGAAATCCTGGTAGAGCGCGTCATATTTGAGGTTTATGGTCAGAGACCTGAGCGGGCGCCAAAGGACGGTGATGCGGCCAGCCCCTTCCTTGAGGTTGCCAGGATTATAGCCAGGCTTGCAGTTGGCGTACTGGTAATGCGGGCAATTATCTGCCGGTGAGCGGTCGATGATCGTGTAAAATGTGTTGCGTCTTTCGCCAAATCCGGCAATTCGGACTGCAAGATTGTCAGTGATGGGAATATCGACTGCGCCCTGAACCTGAACGTCATCATAATTGCCATACTGAAACTGCCCGTAACCGTGATAGCCGCCGCCAAGCGTAGGGTTGTTCGTTGTCACGAATACCGCACCGCCAGTAGCATTTTGACCGACAAAAGTGCCTTGCGGTCCACGATATACCTGGACACTTTTGATGTCGTAGAAGGGCTCAGCGGTCATGTAGCCAGGGAACGTCGCCGCGCCGTCGCGATAGGTAACAACGCCAACTGGGGTTTGCGTATTGTGCTCGCCTTTGCCGATGCCGCGGATATCGAAATCGATGCCCTGTCCCAGATCATTGACGGTGACATTGGGGGCGATGAACTGCAGTGAATTGACGTTGACCACGTCCCGGTTCTGCAGCTGCCGACTGTTGAGGACTGTTGCGGTGACGGCAGTTGTCATCAGGTTTTCGGTGCGTCGCTCGGCCGTGATCACCACTTCCTCAATGGGTCTTTTGGCATCCAAGTTTGCCTGGTGATTGACGCTTGTGGCTGCCGACTGTGCGAAAGCCGCACCACTGCCGACCAGTGCCAAGATCGATACAGATAGACCCAGCCCGAATTTCATTGCTTCCTCCCCATACGCCCTCAGGCGATCACGCGCGCTCTTCGGCACGCGACGGGCGAACGCTGTCAGATGTTGATCTGACTGTCAATATTCGTTCACATGTGTATGAATATTATTCCGGCCCCGCTCCTGGCTGCTGACGCCTCGGGCGCGTTGCAGTCGCGCACAAAGATCAGCAGACAATTTCCGGCTCGGACCGGGTCCAGCTGAGGTTGCAAGTGCAATCGCAAAAATGAGGCAAAATGGATCGCGGACGCTGAACTGTCTGCCCTCCGGGATTTACGTGGCCGGGGGAGATGGTGCGGCGGGGCGTTGCATGATTCTGGGCGCGGAACCATTGCGCTAGATTTGTGCAAGCGAAGGCGGAGCGGAAGATGCTGCGCCGCACACTTTTTCACCTCCGCACCTTGAGGCGCGGACACCTTGCCTTGCTTTAGAAAAGCCAAGTTGTGGATCAGTGCGATAACTTCGTCGACGGGACGGCGAAGAAGAAGCGCAGTGTGACGGCACCGTTGGGAATCATGTCTGCAAGCGCGAGGCCCATCCAGGTAATGTGTACTTTCAACCTATCGAGCGGTGCGCCATGGCCATTCTAGAATCTTCCGATGCGTCCTTGAATTTTGGCGCCATATGGCCCTCAGGCGCAAATGGCGTAGAGCGTTGCCCTTGACAACAAAAGGGCTCCCGCTGGTCGGCGGGAGCCCATCATGCAGGCGCATCACAATGCGTGAGGGCCATGCGTCGTACTTTTGAAATCTCGTATGAAGAATTATTTCTTCTTCATCGCGCCTTTCTTGGCCATCGGCTTCATTGCCTTCTTGGGTGCCATCTTTTTGGCGGCCTTATGGTGCATCATTTTGGTGGCAGCCGGCTTCGCAGCAGTCTTCGCGAGAGCCGGAGCCGCAACTAAGCCAACCGCACCGACCACAGCCAGAGCGGCAGCGGTGGACTTGAAAGCCTTGAACATGGAGATCCCCTACAAATGGTTCCGATTACGTCCAGCTAATGCGGGACGGGCGGATTCCAATCAGCCAATCACGGCTGCATTGTGGCAAAGCCGGTAAGAGCAAACATTAAATGGATTCAATAGTTGCGCTGCAACCAAAACCACCCCGACAGTTGTGTGCACTGCAAGGTTAGGCTGTTTCAGCGACCTGACGCGACGGTGGTCGGGAAAAGCCTGTTATATTCCGGGATCTTGTAAAGAGGACAGGCACGCGCTTGCGTGCAGCAAGGTACAATGTTTCTGAGCCTCTATGCGGTCAAAGTCAGCTGCACTGGCGCCCGATACTTGAAGAAGTTCTGTTGACTATATGAAAATATTATAATGATCCAATCCCAATGCGATAGGCGCGGCAATGCTAACGCGATGCGGATGCACGTCTGGGCGAGCTTCTATTGGCAAGCCAACCATTCGCGCAGCCGCGCGATTGCAGTATCTGTCTCGGATTCGGAGACCGCAAAGCTGATGCGGATGAAGCAATGGCCGTCGACCGGATCGAAATCCACACCCGGTGCGAGGGCGATCCCAGTCTCCTCAAGCACCTTTTTGCAGAATGAAAAGCTGTCCGTCGTCAAATGACGCACGTCTGCATAAATGTAAAAGGCTCCATCAGGTGGCGCGATCGAAGTAATTCCCATCTGCGGCAGGGCCTCGATCAGACGCTGCCGATTGCGGCGATACACCTCGACATGGGCCTCAAGGATCTCACTGTCTTCGAATGCGGCGAGGGCAGCATGCTGGCTTAACGAGGGCGCCGACAGGAACAGATTGCCGAGAAGCGTCCGTACCTTCGTAACCTGTGCTGGCGGCGCCACAAGCCAGCCCAATCGCCAGCCCGCCATACTGAAATACTTAGAAAAGCTGTTGATGACGAAAGCTGTCGGTTCGAACTCCAGCAGTGAGTGAGTCGGCGGACCGTAGCTGAGGCCATGATAGATTTCGTCAGAGATGATGGCGATGTTGCGGCTTCGGCACACCGCGGCGATCGCGGTAAGACCGGCTTCATCAATGATCGTTCCGGTAGGATTGGCAGGGCTCGCCACGATCAGGCCGTCAGGAGTTGGGTTGAGGCGGGCAACCAGTTCTGCCGTCAGCTGATAGCGTGTTAATGGGCCGCAGGCGATCTCCACCGGCACGAGGCCAAGTGCCCGCAGCGTATTGCGATAGGCGACATAACCTGGGCGGGCCAGTGCAATCCGCGCACCGTGGGAAAAGCGGGTCAGCAATGCCAGAACGAGGGCAGGCGAGGCGCCACAAGTCAGGGCGAACCGGCTGGCGTCAAGCTCGAGGTCGTAACGTTCTTCGTAGTGGCGTGCGAGTCGCTGGCGCAGAGCCGGGCTCTCCCAATAGCCCATCGGATCCCGGTCAAGAACGCTATGGGCAGTGGCAATGGAAGATGGAGGAGCGCCCGTCGAGGGCTGACCAAATTCCATATGAATGATCGAACGGCCTTCAGCTTGCAGCGCGTAAGCGCGGGCGCTGATTGCAATCGCGCGGAAGGGCTGAACGTCCGTCAGCATAATCGTCATGCCTCCTTGAATTCGCTTCGGGCGGATGTTGTTTCTGGGCAGCTTACATAAAGTATAAGCGCGTGGGCTGCCACGTTTTGTCGTTCACGGCTGCGTCAAGAAGACGCCTACGCTTGCTACCAAATCCCTCGGGAGCGAGCACGGACGGGAGACCCCAACATGAATCCGGCCGGATACAATACTAGGACCAATCGGGTGCGGTTTGTGGATTTCCCGCGCCCTTCCGTCCGTCAGCGAGCCATTGCGCCAGTCTCGGTGTCGCTGCTCGGCTTGCGATTGCCTCGTATCGCGACACATCGCTGGCATCGAGGTATTGCCGCCAGCGGCCACTTAATCCCTTGTTGATGAACCGTTCGGCACCCTTATCGAAGCTTGTCTTCAGGGTCGGATTCAGCGCATTGCCCTCTTTCTTCATGGTCTCGAAGCTGGCTGCCTTGACCAGGGCCGGCATAAGATCCCTTGGTGGGGCGATTTGCAGAAACCCGGCAATCCGCCACATCTCCTCCTCAAGATTCTCCTTGAGGTCATTGTAGTGGACGAGCAGCAGATTGGGCTGCCTGCGCTCCCGCCAATAGGTCGCCTCAAAACCAAAGTAGTCGAGGTTTAAGCTTGCCGCACCTGCGTTTGGGTTTTTGAGCGCTACGTTGAGTTCATCAAACCACTGGAGGAGAAATTCGCGGGGATCCTCGGGCGAAGATGGAGGAGCTCCACCAGGCGGTTCGTTGCGCTCCTTCGCCAACGCAACTGCCCGCGATGCGATCTTTGCCCTCATTTCTGGGGTGAAGCCCTGCTGATGATTCATCCAGGACAGACGTGCATCCCGCCCATCGCGCGCCACATGAATATACTTGACGCTGTCCCAATGGGGTAAAGCGTCGAATGGCAGATGGGACTTTATGTAACGGCGGTGGGTCTGAGCCTGCAGCCTGCTGAGATCGTCATCGAGCGACCCAAAAAACGTGCAGTCGAGCCACGGGGAAATCTTGCCCACTGGTCTGACGTCGGGCGACAGAAATACCAGGAGATCGACGATGCGCTGCATCCAGGTCGTACCGGACTTCGGAAAGGTTGCAATCACAATGTCGTCAGCCCGCGGCTCAAAGCGAGCCCAGCGGCGGCTATCCAGCACCGGGGTACGCACCTCCTGTAGTGGCGCACGTAACAAGGCAACCATGCCCTTCCTCCCTTCACGGCCGCAGCCTCGTCGCCACGCCGCCTAGAACCGAACCGTAGCCCGGTTCACTCTGCCAGGCATAGTCTCTTTGTGTCTGAGCGCGATGCTGTCCATCGTTCGGAGAGGCTGCGCGGGTTGCCGCTCACTTACGTCGGATGGTAGGAGTGCTCGCCAGGCATTTGCACCTAGGCATCAGACGTGCCTGTGTCTGTCTCATTGCTCATAGATATCCAAATCTGTCTGCGGGACTGAGCGCTAAGTCACTTAGGAAGCCCACGGCGTTGCTAGGTTTCAAAGGAAGCAGGACAAAGTCTCTGGCGAAGATAGTAGCAATGTGCCACCTGTAAGGATCTCAAGGCGGTTGGTTCCTGCCTCTCAGAGGAGCTGGCCAAAGGGAATTGATGAACGCGGATGAGTTGGGACGAGGTGAAGTCTTGAGTCTCTCGGAACGCCCCTATCACATGCTGGTCAAGCCTGCCGGCGCGGCCTGTAACCTCGGCTGCCAGTACTGCTTTTTTCTCTCCAAGGAGAAGCTTTATCCGAAGCGAGAAAGTCCGTTGATGCATGAGGACGTTCTGGAATCCTATATCCAGCAGCTGATCAACTCAGCGGCTGGTCAACAGGTTGAAATCGCCTGGCAGGGTGGCGAGCCGACCTTGCGAGGCCTGGACTTCTTCAAGCTTTCCGTGACTTTGGCCGAACGCTATCGTAAACCTCATCAGCATATTCTTCACACCTTGCAGACCAACGGGACGCTCATTGACGATGAGTGGGCGCTCTTTCTAAAAGAGAACAATTATCTAGTTGGTCTCAGTATTGATGGCCCGCAAACGACGCATGATACCTATCGGGTCGACAAGCAGGGCCAAGGCAGTTTCGATAGTGTGATGCGTGCCTGGCAGTGCTTGCGACGGTACAGTGTCGACGTCAATGTCATGTGCACCGTGCATGCGGCGAACGTTGATAGACCCCTAGAAATATATAAATTCTTCCGCGACGAGATGGGGGCGCAGTTTATCCAGTTTATTCCTATCGTGGAGCGGGCAACGCCCGAAACGCTTCACCTCGCCAATGAGGGTTGGGGTGGTCGCACTGGTACTGACCGCCCGCTATACCGACAGGAAGGCAAGCTGGTAACGGAACGGTCGGTGAAGGCAGTTCAGTTTGGTAGATTTCTCACCGCCATCTTCGACGAATGGGTAAAGCGTGACGTTGGTAGGGTCTTTGTCAACACCTTTGATGTTGCTCTCGGAAGTTGGGTAGGGCAGCACAATTCCTGTATCGTTTCTCCAACGTGTGGCGGTTCACTTGCCATGGAGCATGGTGGCGACGTTTACAGCTGCGACCATTTCGTCGAGCCGGACTATTACCTCGGGAACATTCGGGACACGCCGCTTGGTAAGCTGGTACGCTCCGACAAGCAGCGGCAGTTTGGAGCTGCTAAGTATGAAACACTGCCGAAATACTGCAAGGAGTGTCCGGTTCTCTTCGCCTGCTACGGCGAGTGCCCGCGTAATCGGTTCATCCGGACGCCTGACGGTGAAGAAGGCCTGAACTATCTGTGTGCGGGGTACAGGGAATTTTTTACGCATGTTGCCAAACCGATGCAGAGGATGGCCGAACTCCTGAACCAAGGTCGTTACGCGGACGAGATAATGCAGGATGTCTGAGCCTGTTCGTGGGCAAGGAAAACCGCATGCGCCCAACCCTGACACAGTCTCGGAGTTTCCTCATATCACGCGCGAAGGCGACCTCGGCAGGGCGGGGCCAGAGGTGGCCCGCCATGAGCTGAGACCGTCCACGACTTGGAGGCGCAAAGGATCGAGGAGCGATAATTCTTCATTGCAGATCTGGCGTTGTCCAGGCTGTGCTGGACCGGCCGCGCGCCATTGACGGCATAGCCCATTGTCGCCGAGGCTGGTCCCCTATGGTCAGCTCCTGCGTTTGATCGCTATGAGGGGCGCATGACAGGAGGCAGGACGTGACGCAATACAAAAGCATTCATCTCGTCGACCCGGCGCTTCTGCCGCTTCTCGAAGTGCTTCCGAAGTTCGAGCTTTCCCAGGATGTGCTCCCAGCAGTGCGGGCAAACCCCATGATGATCCCGGACAATGGTGAGGGTGTCGGCAAAGTTGCCATCACGCGCCAGTCCATAAAGGGGCCTGCCGGCGCACCTGATGTACCGATCCTGATATATCGTCCCTTACGTCCCGCTGGATCGATGGGTTGTGTTCTGCACATTCACGGTGGCGGCTATGTGCTTGGTTCTGCCGAGGCGCTTGAGCCCATACACCGGCCCATGGCCGCGGACCTCGATTGCTGCATCGTGTCAGTCAACTATCGGCTCGCCCCCGAAACCCCTTTCCCTGGTGCGGTAGAAGATTGCTATGCGGCGTTGGCTTGGGTTTTTGATAACGCAGACGGGCTCGGCATCGACCGCTCGAGAATTGGGGTCATGGGAGAAAGTGCAGGAGGCGGTCTTGCCGCAGCATTGGCGCTTCTGGCGCGCGATAGAGCGCAATATCCGCTGGCCTTTCAGCACCTCATTTATCCGATGCTGGATGATCGAACCTGCGTGAGAGATGATGGCAATCCCTATACTGGAGAATTTCTCTGGACGCCTGACAAGAACGTCTTTGGTTGGACCTCACTGCTCGGACGACCTCCCGGATCGGATGGAGTGTCACATTATGCAGTACCTGCACGGGCAGCCGATTTGAGCGGCTTGCCGCGCACGTTCATCAGTGTTGGAACGCTCGATCTGTTTCTCGAAGAAGATCTCGAATACGCCCGACGGCTTATGCGGGGTGGAGTTCCCGTCGAGCTGCACGTCTATCCAGGTGCATTTCATGCATTCGATATTGCTCCTGACGCACCTGTTGCCGTCGCAGCAAGAATGCACAGCCGGAATGCGCTACGCCACGTCCTGGGTGAAACGGCGGAGAGGGAACAAAAAAGTGAGGTGTGAGGTCAGCTCCTTCGGCGCTGAACCAAAATACAGGGTCAATCAGTCCAGGCTTCAAGCATCCTGTCAGATCCTCGTGCCTAAAGAGTGTCGGAATGGCGTAAGGCTCATGAGGCATGTTGTGAAGCGGGTTAGCTCAAAAAGTTTAGCAGCTGCGTCGGTACTGCTTGTGCTTTCTATATCAGCGACGACAGCTTTGGCGGCAAATGTGGAGCTCTCCAAAGGGCCGGTCATCCATATCAGCGACGTTTCTCGCTTCTACAAGGTTTATGACGCTGCGCATGGACATCCGAGCGCAAAAGAGCTGCAACGTGACTATCTTGATCCGGGATCGCCCGGGCTTCATCACCTTGCAAAGATCCGCCGAGTGAATGGCAGGAATATTGCCGCAGAGATTGCTGCGCACCCACAGCTATATGCGCACGCCAGACGCTGCATGGCGATTTTGCCTCAGGTGCGCCGCAAGGTAACCACTGCTTTACGCAGGCTTGGCCGCATTTTCCCCATGGCGGCCTTCCCGCCGGTTACCATCGCGATAAGCCATGGCAAACCCGTAGGCGTCGCGGATTCCACCGGCGTCATGATTGGCCTCGAGGGTCTTTGTGCCGTTAGATACCTTAACCCAGACATTTTCTGGCGCTTTGTGCATACAATTTCCCATGAATATATTCACGTTCAGCAGGCAGTGCAGTCGCCGGCTCTTTATGGCAACCCCAAGCCCACGGTGCTTGATGCGTCACTGATTGAAGGGGCTGCAGAATTTATGGCGACACTGATCGCACATGAACGAGATTTTCATTCGCCTTACGCGCCAGCAGACCGTGCGCACGATAAGAGCGTGGAGATCAGATTCGTTGCAGACGAGAATCAGACCGATCTGTCGCATTGGATCGACAATGGCACACTGACAAAACCGGGTAATCTGGGCTACTGGGTCGGCTATCGCATCGTGAAGTCATACTATGAACATGCTGAAAGCAAGTCTCAGGCAGTGCGCAGCATTTTGCAGATGAAAAGCCCAAAGGAATTTTTGGCTAAAAGTGGCTGGTATCCGGGTATTCCTTTGCGGAAGATGGCATTTTCCAGGGTGAATTGACCACCGCGTGCTTGAAACTTGAGCTTGAATGCTCCGTGCGTTGATTGACGGCAAGGTGTCCGGGAAGATCTGACTCAGGATGTGAGCGCGCATTGGTCAGTGTGTAGTGAGCTGGCCACCAGAGTGGGAGCCAATGATTCTTCTTGATGCCATCTGCTATCAACGGCCTTTGGAAAATTCTCCGATATTTCCAACAAATAACCCTGCCTTGCCGAAAGCAACTCGCGCAAAAAGCGGCGCGCGGTTGGGTTGGGATCAAATACTTACGTAGAAACCCTTATGACGGGCATGTGCCAGGTCGGAAAACCAGGCATTTCAAACACCTAAGTGGGTCCCCGCTCGGTCGAGTGATAACTCATGTTTCCGATCTGCACTGCATGATTAATCGCCTCCAAAGACTCTTCAATTAGTTCTAATCGCACGGATCAAGGACGGCAGAGCTCGCCGCTCAAGCGTGGCGAGGCGCTAAGGAGACTCTACATATGTGGACGACGATGAAATCGGCATTTGGTGGACCTACTCGATATCAAGTGGCGGAACCGCGGTTGGCTCCGGAACTGGCGCAGCTATCGGTTGCACTGACCAATAACGCGGTGATGGGGGTCGATCGCAACTTTACCATTGTCTACGCCAACGAGGCAGCCAGGGGGTTGCTGCGCCGTCATTTGGACAGCTTTCGGCAGATGGCGCCGACACTTGATCCTGACCATCTGGTTGGCCAATCGGTCGATCTTCTGAGCAGTAATGCTTCGGCCCAGCGTCAGCTTTTGACAGATCCTGGGCGCCTGCCCAACCGGATGGAAACCAAGGTTGGTGCCGCGCGCTTTGAGATTGCGGTGGACGCCATTCGTGACAGTTCAGGGCGTCCTGTTGGATATGTGTTTCAGTGGACTGACAAGTCGGCGCTGCATGCAGCAGAGGGGCTGGTTTCAGCCATTAACCGTTCCCAGGCGACAATCGAATTTACGCTTGAAGGGCGGGTGATTGACGCCAATAAGAACTTCCTCGATGCCCTCGGCTATACGATCGAGGAAATTCGGGGCCAGCACCACAGCCTGTTCGTGGATCCGGCCTACCGCGATTCGGCTGAGTACAGGGCATTCTGGGACAAGCTGCGGCGCGGTGAGTACGATGCGGCTAAGTATAAGCGCATTGCCAAAGGAGGTCGCGAAGTCTGGATCCAGGCGAGCTACAACCCTATCCTGGATACTGACGGTAAGCCCTACAAGGTCGTCAAATTTGCCACAGATATCACGGTCACGGAGAAAGAGACCAACGAGTTAAAAGCCAAGCTAGCAGCCGTGTCTCGCTCACAGGCGACCATAGAGTTCGATCTTGAGGGACGTATCCTCACGGCTAACGAGAATTTTCTTGCTGCGCTCGGGTATTCACTTAATGAAGTCGTGGGCAAGCACCATTCCATGTTTGCTGATCCGGAATATGCGCGCAGTTCCGAGTACCGTCAGTTCTGGGAACGGCTCAATCGCGGTGAGTTCGTAGCGGACAAATTCAAGCGCATTGGACGTGGTGGAAAGGTGGTCTGGATTCAGGCGAGCTATAACCCCCTGTTCGATCTCAATGGCAAACCCTTCAAGGTGATGAAGTTTGCCACCGATGTTACCGACATTGAAAACGAGCGGATTGCCAATGAAAAGGCCCGTGCCCAGCGGACAGCCCGTATAGACGAATTGATTTCCAGCTTTGATGCCAGTGTCAGCCAGGTCGTGACCACGGTATCGGCGCAGGCCAGTCAGCTCAAGGATTCTGCTCAATCCCTGAGCGGAACTGCGGCCACGGCAACCACGCAGGCCACCACGGTTGCAACGGCGGCAGAGCAGAGCTCGGCCAATGTTCAGACAGTTGCGGCAGCGGCAGAGGAGCTGACGGCATCGATTTCCGAGATCAGCCGGCAGGTTGGCCACTCAAGCCAGATATCGTCCAATGCGGTGTCTCTGGCTGGTCGCGCCAATGAAATGGTGCAGGGGCTTGTGTCGGCGTCCCAGAAGATTGGAGAAATCGTCTCTCTGATCAATGATATCGCCGACCAGACCAACCTCCTGGCTTTGAACGCCACCATCGAGGCGGCCCGCGCAGGTGAGGCCGGGAAGGGATTTGCGGTCGTTGCGGCTGAGGTCAAGAACCTGGCCACCCAGACCTCAAAGGCGACGGAAGACATCAGCGCGCAAATCGTCTCGGTACAGGGGGCGACAGGTAATGCGGTGGACGCGATCGGGTCGATTTCCAAGACCATCGCTGAAATCAATGAGATTGCGACTGCAATTGCTGCTGCGGTGGAAGAGCAGAGTGCCGCGACGCAGGAAATTGCCCGCAATGTCGAGCAGGCGGCACGTGGGACGCAGGAAGTCACGTCAAGTATCGGAGGCGTTACTGACGCCGCCAATACGACGGGGGCTGCCAGCCAGCAGGTACTGGGTGCAGCCCAGCACCTCAGTGAGCAGTCCCATGATCTGCAGAAGCTGGTTGGCACCTTCCTCGCCGACATCAAGGCCGCCTGAACACGAGGGGGGCGGATCTGCGATCCTTGCACGCGATATCCTCCAGCGCGCAAGACGCACTCCGCCCCCCTTCGGATCAGCCAGAAGCAGGGGCATACCATGCAAACGGCAACCAATCTGAAGGTGCGCGCTTCTTCGCCCACCGATTTCCTGTCGCTCGTGACGTTTACCGTAACTGACCAGACCTTCGGTATTCCGGTGACCGAGGTTCAGGACGTACTCCTCCTCGAAGCTATCGCCAATGTGCCCTTGGGACCCAAGGATGTTCGCGGATTGATCAACCTGCGCGGGCGGATTGTGACCGTCATCGATGTACGCGCCAGGCTCGGGCTACCACCGCGCACCGCGGCGGGTGGCCGGGCGATGGGCGTGACAGTGGAAAGTGAAGGCGAGTTCTACACTCTGCTCGTCGACGCGGTAGGTGATGTGGTGCAGCACGATTGCGCCCGACGTGAAGCCAATCCAGCCACCCTTGATCCTCTATGGCGGGACATCGCTGACGGCATCTTTACCACCGAAGATACCTTGCTGGTCGTGCTCAACGTGGCACGGCTCCTGGCCATCCGCACACGCTGAAGGAGCGGATTATGGACGATCTGATTGGCGAATTTCTTACTGAAACAAATGAAAGCCTAGCGCAGCTCGATACTGAACTCGTCAGGCTTGAGCAGGAGCCAAACAATCACGAGGTTCTAAGCTGCATTTTCCGCCTGATGCACACGATCAAGGGAACCTGCGGCTTTCTGGGTCTGCCCCGGCTCGAGGCAGTCGCTCACGCTGGCGAGAATATCCTTGGCAAGTTTCGTGACGGCGAACTCGCTGTCACGCCTGATGCGGTAACATTGATCCTGCGTTGCATCGATGCCATCCGCGACCTGTTGGGAGCTCTGGAGGCTACCGGCCACGAGCCGGATGGTGACGACAGCGCGCTCATTGCTGCCTTGAACCGAATGGCAAACGGCGAGGTGGCGCAGGCGCCGCTCAGCCCGCCCTCCGATGGGGTCGAGGCCAATGAATCCGGTCCTGTCTTTGCTGAGGATGGGTTTCCCGTCGCCGCCGAGCTTCTGGCCGAGGTGGAGGCGGCTCTTGCAGCGGGTGACGTGAAGCCTGTCCAGGCCGCACCGCCTCCGGTCCCCGCGCCCAGCCCGGCACCCCAGCCCCGTAGCGGTATGGAGGAGTCACGTGATTCTGCCTCCCCTGCTGCCACCATTCGGGTTCAGGTTGGGGTTATCGAAAATCTCATGACCCTGATCAGTGAGCTGGTTCTGACGCGAAACCAGCTGATGCAGACCCAACGGGTTCAGCGAACCAATGAGTTCAAAGTGCCCTTGCAGAGGCTCAGTCACATTACCTCGGATCTGCAAGAGGGCGTCACCAAGATGCGGATGCAGCCCATAGGCAATGCCTGGAACAAGCTGCCGCGCATCGTACGGGATCTGTCTGTCGACAGCGGTAAGAAGATAGAGCTGGTGACCAAGGGTGCCGACACCGAGCTCGACCGACAGGTGCTTGAGATGATCAAGGACCCGCTCACCCATATGGTGCGCAATGCGGCCGATCATGGCATTGAAATGCCGGCACTGCGCCGACAAAGCGGCAAAAATGAGAGTGGCACGATTACGCTCGAAGCCTATCACGAGGGCGGCCATATTGTTATCCGCATTGCTGATGATGGCAAAGGTCTCGACGTTGTTCGTATTCGGGAGAAAATCCTCTCCAAGGGGCTTGCGACCGAGAGCGAACTGGCAGCGTTGAGTGAGCAGCAGGTGCTGCACTTCATCTTCCGGGCCGGGTTCTCCACTGCCGAACAGGTTACCGCTGTATCCGGCCGCGGTGTTGGGATGGACGTCGTGCGTACCAATATCGAGCGCATTGGCGGGACAATCGAGCTCAGTTCCGTGGCCGGGCTCGGGACTACATTTCTGATCAAGATTCCGCTCACCCTCGCCATCGTTTCAGCACTGATTGTTGAAGTGTGTGGTGAACGTTTCGCATTGCCGCAGATCCATGTCATGGAACTGGTCCGCGCAGGCGGACGCTCCGCGAGCCGGATAGAAAAGGTGAAGGAAGCGGCAGTACTTCGCCTGCGTGATTCACTGCTTCCTCTGGTCTCTCTTCGCGATCTGCTGCAGCTAGAAAAAGTATCCACCAACGTGGACCAGTTCGTGGTTGTCACCCAGGTCGGCGCGCAGAGCTTTGGGCTGATTGTAGACCGCGTCTATGACGCTGAAGAGATTGTCGTCAAGCCTGTGGCGCCCATCCTCAGGGGAACGTCCTACTACGCCGGAAACACCATCCTTGGGGACGGCAGTGTCATCATGATCCTGGATGCAAATGGGATAGCATCTACGATCAGCTGCGGTGATCTGAATGACCAGCGTGATACGGCAAGCATGGCAAGAGACCATTCCGATACCAAGGCCGCCTTCCTGCTGTTCGCCGCGAAGAAGCGCGAGCGCAAGGCAGTACCGCTCGAACTCGTGGCCCGCATTGAAGAAATCGAGGTGCCAAGCATCGAGGAAATTGGCGGCCGTCGCGTGGTTCAGTACCGCGACCGGTTGATGCCCCTCGTACCCTTCAGTAGCGATTTTAGCTGGCCTGAGCGCGGGAGGCTGCCGGTCATAGTATTCAGCGACGGTGTCCGTTCGATGGGCCTCGTTGTGGAGCACATCATTGATGTCGTGGACGATCGTATGTCGGTAGAGCTGAAGGCCGGCCAAAATGGCCTGATTGGCAGTGCTATCATTGCGGGAAGCGCAGTAGACATTATTGATGTCGGCTTTTTCCTCCGCCAGGCCTATGACGACTGGTTCTCTGGAAGCAAGATTGCCGAGCAGGGCGCGGTCGAACGTCAGGCACTCCTGGTGGATGACAGCGCCTTCTTCCGCAATCTGGTCGCGCCGTTGCTGCGCGCGGCTCACCTGCGCGTGACCATGGCTGCCGATGGTGCCGAAGCCCTGCGGCTCCTCGAGGCTGGTGAGCACTTCGATCTGATCGTCAGTGACATAGAGATGCCGCAGGTTGATGGCCTGGCTCTGGCGTCGGAAGTCAAGCGCGACCCCCGTTTTCAGGATACCCCAATGATTGCGTTGTCCAGCCACGTAAGCGAGGCCGACAAGGCTGCCGGACAAGCTGCAGGGTTCCTGCATTACATCAGCAAGGCCGATCAGGCCAATCTCGCGGGGAATCTCAATGTGGCAGTGGGTGCCTCCATTTATCAGCTCGACAATACACGGAGAGCGCTATGAATAGACATTGTCTCATCGTTGATGACTCAGCGACGGTTCGTCATGTGCTAAGGAATTCGCTGAACGAACTCGGCTGGAGCTGCAGTGAGGCTCCAACCGGAGTGCAGGCGCTTGAAGAGATTGCAGCTACCTCTCCAACGTTTGTCCTCTTGGACTGGAATATGCCGGTGATGGACGGGCTGACCTGTCTTAAGGCGATCCGGGCGAAGACGCTGCTGCCACGTCCCATGGTAATCCTCTGTACCTCCGAAAGCAGCATTTCCAAGATACGCGAGGCACTCGAGGCTGGCGCTGATGAATACATCATGAAGCCGATAGATATGGATATTTTGGCGGGCAAGCTCGCACAACTCGGCCTGGTGCAGGCAGGGTGTGCGACATGAAAGCTGCTGCGGCCGCGTCGGCCATCGAACCCATCCGTGTCATGGTCGTCGATGACTCCGCGGTCATCCGGGGCTTCATCGTGCGCACACTGGAGGCGGAATCAGAAATCCAGGTGGTGGCGAGCTGTGCCAATGGGGCAATCGCGCTACAGCAACTACCCAAAGCAGCGCCGGACGTCGTTATCCTGGATATCGAAATGCCGGTCATGGATGGATTGACGGCTCTACCAAAACTGCTTGCAGCTGATCCTGGCCTCAAAGTCGTTATGGCATCGACGCTGACACAGCGTAACGCCGAGGTTAGCCTGAAAGCGCTGACCCTTGGTGCCGCCGATTACTTGCCCAAGCCCTCGGCCGCCTCGCCAGCGAATGCGCGCGACTTCCACCACCAGCTTCAGGAGAAGATAAAGGTCCTGGGATGGTTGCGACGCAAGCAGCGGCCTCTTGCCAAGCCACAGGTTGTAACGCCGCCGTCTGGCCCAGCCTTGTCCCTGCGTCGGCAACTGGCCCATCTGCCGCCCAGGCTGCTTGTGATCGGGTCGTCGACCGGCGGGCCGCAGGCCCTTACCGAGGTGCTGCACGCCCTTCCGCCGTCATTTTCGGCACCGATACTGATTGCCCAGCACATGCCACCTACTTTCACGACCGTGCTGGCCCAGCATCTTGGTCGGACCATCGGTCGACCATGCAGTGAAGCCAAAGCTGATGAGCCGGTGGTCGACGGCATTGTGCGGGTTGCCCCCGGGGGCTACCACATGGAAATCGCAGTGGCAGGAGGTGGCTTGAAACTCCGGCTCAGCGACGCCCCACCGGAAAACTTCTGCCGGCCCTCCGTCAACCCTCTGTTTCGCACCGCAGCCAAGGTCACGGGTGCGGCGACGGTTGCGGTAATGCTCACAGGCATGGGCGCGGACGGTCTTGAGGGTTCCCGAGAAATTGCGGGAGCCGGTGGAACGCTCATCGCGCAGGATGAGGCCAGCAGCGTCGTCTGGGGCATGCCTGGCGCGGTTGCTACCGCCGGCCTGTGTAACGACATCCTGCCGCTCAAATCCATCGCTCCTCATCTTGTGCAACTGTTCGGGGTCACTCAATGAACGGCAGCGATTTCGAATATATGGCGACACTGCTTCGCAATCGTGCAGGCATCATGCTAGGTGAAGACAAGACCTATCTTCTCGAGACTCGTCTTATGGCGGTGGCGCGAAAGCATGGCCTTTCCGCTCCTGACCAGATTCCGTTGGCGCTGCGCAATGGTTGCCTCAAGCTCGAGGCCGACGTTATAGAGGCTATGACGACCAACGAGACCCTATTTTTCCGGGATCGTCATCCATTCGATGCACTGCAGCGCGATATCCTGCCAGAAATCATTGCCCTGCGGGAACAGAGCAAATGTCTGCGCATATGGAGTGCGGCCTGTTCCACGGGACAAGAGCCCTATTCGATTGCGATGCTTATACGCGATTTCTTTCCTCTGCTGTCAAATTGGCAGCTCGAGATCGTGGCAACGGATATCTCTCCCTTGGTACTCAATCGCGCCAGAGACGGGCTTTATACGAACTTTGAAGTCCAGCGCGGACTCCCCGTTCAGTTGCTAGTGCGCCACTTTGAACAGATGCAGGACATGTGGCGTATCCGGCCGGAATTGCGCCGCATGGTGACTTTCCGTGAGTTTAACCTTCTGGACGACCCAGTTGGGCTCGGAACCTTCGACATCATATTTTGTCGCAACGTATTGCTGTATTTTGACGTGCAGACAAAGCGAGCGATCCTCGAGAGGATGTCGCAGCGTCTACGTACAGGAGGGGCCTTGCTGCTGGGTGCCTCCGAAACCGTCTATGGCATCAGTGACGCCTGGGTACCAGACCAGCAGCTTCGTGCAGTCTATCGCCGTAATGCTCGGCAGCTACTGGGTTCAATAGAACGGCTCATGAAGTCAGCCGCTCCTGAAACACGCTTGCAATGGAGAGCAACATGACCGCCCTCAAGGATCTTCGGGTTCATATCGTTGACGATTACACGACCATGTTGCGTATTTTACGAAATCTTTTACGTCAGCTCGATATCATGGACGTTGAGGAATCGACGAATGGAGGTGACGCCTTCACCAAAATGCTGCGCAATCCACCAGGTCTGATCATCTCGGATTGGAACATGGAACCAATGACGGGGCTCGATCTGCTCAAGAAGGTGCGGGCGGATACTACGCTGAGGCGGATCCCCTTCATTATGGTAACAGCTGAGAGTAAGACCGAAAACGTGATCGCGGCAAAGCAGGCCGGCGTCTCCAACTATATCGTCAAGCCATTTAACGCAGAAACGCTGCAGGCAAAGATATCAAGCGTGATGGGAGCGCGAGCGGCATGAATACAACGGTAATGCGACCAAGGATGCATCTGCACGATGCGCAGGTGTATCTCGATCGGGTCATTCTGCATCTGCAGAAGCTGAAGGGTGAGAGCAGGGGAGAATTGCTTGCCGTGCTCGAATATCTCTCCACTTTTGTATCTACAGCGCGGGATGAGATTTCAGGTTTGGGGCCGGACGGACGGGGGAGCTTTGCCAGCAGCACTGATGAGCTGGGCGAGATTCTCGATGAGACCAAGCGGGCAGCCGATGAAATCATGGAGGCGGCCGAGAGTATCGAAGCACTCGCCTGTGGCGCCGAGCCGGAGATAAGCGCGGCTCTGATCAAGGCCACAACTCGTATCTATGAAGCCAGCGCATTTCAGGACATTACAGGGCAGAGAATTAACAAGGTGATTAATGCCCTGCAGCAGATCGAGCGCCGGCTGATCGCGCTGGCCGAAGCCTGTGGCCATGCCGTCGAGGATGGAGTGCCCAGAGCAGTGGCTCGTGCGCCAGATCGCCTGCTGAATGGGCCACAATTGGCGGTAAACGCGGCATCACAGGATGAGATAGATCGTCTCTTTGACAGCTAGGTGGCACCTGGTGCTGAAGCCACTTTGGTGTGTCTGTCGATGCTCGGGTCAGCCACCAGCGGGGCCCTGGATACATGCGACTGGGCTGGAGGCTAGGCACAGAAGCGCGACAACGACTTCAAGGTCTGCATTTGATGGGTTCGTCATTCAGTCGCTTTTGGCTCAGGCGTGATATCAGGTTGAATATCGAGAGAGGGGTTGTATGCCGGATTTGGGTCAAAAGGGCACGGAAGGCTCATTTTCAAGTGGTTGCAGGTGATGCTGTTGACCCGAAGCGCACAGCCTGTTTGCGAATGCATTGCCCTGGATCAAAGTCTGCTGCCCAGATGGACAGTGTTGTGACCCGCACTTTCATTTGGAGAACTGCGGCGATCGCACTGAGCGAAAGATATAGACATATTTGCCTATTGGAATGAGAGGCTGCATGAAGTGCGCGCATGTGCCTGTAATGGCGCGAGAATACGCAGAACACCTTATTTGTAAGTAACGTTACGTGTGCTGTTATGAGCGCGCAGGAACTCGGCATCCGTTATAGCGTTGGGGCGATGGCCGCTGATATCGATAAAACATATACGAAAAAGCGGGGAACTGTGGTCACGGCCCCGCTTCTTTGTCAGCACTGCGAGATCGGACCGCTGACGGTTTATGGGCCGACAGTCAAGCAGCACCCGCACTTTGTAACCGCGCGCCGGCGCTCGATCCGGGTGTTCGAGCCCTATGATCTGGTCTTCAAGGTCGGGCAGGTTCCGGACGCTATTTATATCGTCTACTCAGGCTGGGCAGCCAGCTATGTGTCACCCCGCAAGGGTGTACGTCATATCCTGGATTTCAGCCTGCCGTCGAACGTGATCAATCCGCTAACGGTGATGTGCGGGGCACGCCCCTTACCCTATGCGGTGATGGCACTGACGTCCCTAGTCCTGTGCGAATTTCCTCTGAGGGCGGCAGACGAACTGTTGTCAGGCAGCGAGATACAGCGTGAGGAACTCGTGAAGGCCTACCATAAGCACATTTCCGGCTTTTTCCTGAGACTGGCGGAAACAGCCCGTCTCAGTGCCGAGGCCCGGGTGGCAAGGCTTACTCTCAGTTTGAGTGACCGTGTTAAGGGGCTAGGTCTTCTTCACGGCAACAGTTTCGATTTTCCGGTACGGCGTGAAGACTTTGCTGATTCGATGGGAATTACCCTCATTCATCTGAACCGAACGCTCGCGGCGCTTCATGCGAAGGGAGCTCTCAGGTTCGAACACCGCCGGATGGAAATCATTGATGAAAACCTCTTGCACGAGATCGCGAAGGACTGAACGGCAGTTGGCTCATATACTGTGAAGATGGTAGGGGCTTTTTGCTGACGGGACGCGTCCTCATCTGCACACCAAGGCGGCGGTTGAACTCGAGCCCCGCATATCTCAGCGATCAAAAAAGTCTCGAAGGGGCGGCGTTCGAGAAGAGAGAGCACCGGGCTTTAGAGTTGTTCGCGGCTGCCGGCGCGATGCTGACGCCGGCGGTCGCCCAGTCTCGCGGTGGACGTCATCCCTGGGCCTTGGGAATGTTCTTGTAATAGGGGACGATGATCTCGCTTTGGGCGGCCAGATCACCAAGAAGGGTAATCGTAACCGGATGAACCACCTTCGCGGATGTCGCAACATTGACCACGGCAGGCTTACCGGCGGCAAAGGCCCGTTCGATGGCAGGTAACAGCCCTTCAACAGTGTCCACAAATTCGCCATGACAGCCGAATCCTTCGGCCACCTTGTCATAACGCGTTGCGGCGAGGCGCGTAATGATATCGCCACCAGGGCCATTGACCGCTTCCTGCCCGTGGATCGACATGCCCCAACAGGCATTGTTGTAAATTACCGTGACGATCGGAAGGCCGTGACGGGCCATCGTGTCCCATTCCTGGAGGTGAAAGCCGATGGCGCCATCGCCGACGATCTGGAGTACACGTTTTTCGGGATAAGCGAGTTGGGCGCCGATCGCATAACCTTGACCGACGCCCAGATGACCGTGGTAGCCGAGGCTGAGCGAGCCGAAAATATTCTTGTCTCCCAGCGCCCAGCTGGCCCACGCGGCAGCTTCGCCGCCATCGAAGACGAGGATCGTGCCATCTGGCGTAGCACGGTAGATTTCCTTGGAGATGCGGTGCGGATGAATGCCGTCTACCTCCATCGCGGCCGCGCCAAACATCATCTCCGGAAAATTCCGCGCGGCGGTCGCTTGCGTACACCAGTCCGAGCGATCCGGCCAATTGCGCGCGCGGGCAAGGCCGGTGAGGCCGCTGCCGACGTCGCCCACAAGGCCAATTGCTACCGGATAGATGCGTCCTATCTCCGCGGCGTCCGGATGGAGCTGGATCACCTTTGCCTCAGCAGGAACAAAAGACCCAGAGGAGCCGCCGGCGAACATGCCCTGTCGGGCTCCTGCCAGGATGACGAGGTCAGGCTTGGTCGGACAAAGCGGTAAACTCTGCACGCCACCACCGTTCTGCGGATGCCCGCCTGGCAATCCCGAGAGTGCAATCGTAGTTGTGAAGACCGGAATTCCTGTGGCTTCAGCGAAATCGCGCAAAGGCTCGCGCAGACTGCCACCAAGGCTTTCCTCGCCGACGATGATGATCGGTCGCTCTGCGTTCTTAAGGAGCTCTGCAGCTGCCTCCATGGCCTCGTTTGTGGGGCATGGCGGCGAGGACACCACTGGCTCGCCAGGCATCCGCATCGCTGTGTCCCTGACCGGTGTAAACGCAATGTCGATTGGCAGATCGATCACAACCGGTCCTCTCGGGTAGGCGAGGGTCTTACGAATACCAAGTCCAAGCAGATCAGGAACGCGATGGGCAGCCAAAATTTTGTGGGACCATTTGGTCACCGGACCCAGCATCGCCACCAGATCAAGGCCGCCTTGCAGTTCGAGGGTTTCTGACTCACCGGTTGGCGGCGAGCTTGTGATGACCAATAAGGGCCGACCATCGGCTGCTGCATTGGTGATTCCGGCGAGGGCATTGGTGAGACCTGGTCCGGATGTGACGAGTGCAACACCGAGCTTTCCTGTGACCCGAGAATAGGCATCGGCTGCATTTACGGCAGCGGCCTCGTGGCGAAAATCAACCAGCCTAATGCCTTCGTCCCGGCATCCTTTCAGAACGGTATCGAGATGCCCGCCGTGCAGACCAAAGACAATCTCGACACCCGCGCTCTTGAGCGTGCGTGCCGCCAGACGTCCACCATCCACTGCCATCGCCGAGAACTCCGCATGCCTGCGGGAAGAAGACTAACGAGGCTTCGCCTCAGACCGACGAGGCTTAGGATAAGATAATGAGGAGTGAGGCCCCGGTCGAGCCTGCAGGG
>JBMFWV010000034.1:0-30716 GCA_049964915.1 Rhizomicrobium sp. | reverse complement strand
GAGACCGCCTAGCGATAGCGCAAATCCTGAACGCCCGGCCAGACCTTCGTAAAATAAAATTGGCCGTACATCATTGCTGTGCAGCGGACTACGCCTTGAGCACGTGTCAGGGCAAGCCTTGCGACGGAGCCCGAAACGGGTCGGACTTCATGCCCGCCCAAAAGGCCAATATTGGCCACGATCAGAACATTGTAAAGCTCGCTGACCAATCCGTCGGACAAGAGACTGCCCGGACTGCCGTCAGGCGGTGCTCCAGAGGCGTTGTCGATGAATATCTGAAGACCATTGCTCGTGGCGGTGACGTACCAACCCTGAATGGGGAAGGTGACTTTCTTGATCGCCTTACTCTGGTCCATAAAGTGAAAACCCAGAAGGACGGGCTTTTGCGCGGCAATTTGGTTCATGAGGGATTGCGGCTCGGCGGTGAAGACGATTTCAATGTCGGCTTTGCAGGGACGATCCTTTGCGACGGGTGTGCCCACTTTGCGCGCAATTCCGAGAAGGCGATTGACAATGAATTTCGCATCGTCTGCGGGCATGCCGAAAATCTTCGGGCAAATCGTCAGATTCTAGCGTCCCCTGGATAAAAGGAGGGGGCAAGGTCACCCCCTGGATCCTTCTCATCCTGATTGACGCTGTGCAGCCACCACAGAAACTTTTTCAAAGACATGTCACCGGGTTGCTTCACCTTGAGCCCAGCGTCCACGTCGCCTGGCGATTAGGTGGCGGCCCTGCGGCGGCGGCGCGAGGTTGCGAACCCAAGGCCTGCTAGGGCGGCTCCAAACAGCGCCCAGGTCGCGGGTTCGGGCACCTGTGGCAGGCCAGATGGCTGCAGCGATACCTGCTTAATATCGGCCAAGTTGTAGGGATCGGTGCTCGCGATGACGAGTTTGTCGATCTTCTCACCATTGAAGGTGAACCAGTTGTAGTGGTTCTGACCGGTTGCGTCGATGGTCAACGAGTTGCAGCCTGCACCCGTACACGGCACAAGGACATTCTGGAAGTAAGCCATGAATGTCACCGTGCTATTGGTCCGCCCAAGCAGGTCGAGGGCCAAATCACCGGCCGTCCACGCCGTGCCAGGTTCGGCCGACAGGGTGAGGGACGAGAAGCCAGTATGCTGGCTGGTCGGGACGCTAGAATCCGCATAGCTCTCGCAGTACGCCACACCGTTCTGGCAATGCATCTCGTATGGGCTCACAACACCGGAATATGGCCCAATCATAGAATTGAAGGTCATCGTCGTACCGGTGTTGCCGATATCGCCAGTGACGCTGTCTGCGTTGGTGGCAGAAACTATGTTCACATTGTAGTACTGCTGATTGCCTGTCTGATAGATTATGTCGGCCCATGAAGGTGCCGATCCTGCAGACACCAATACCATCGCGGCAGCTGCACCAAGTAGTTTCGCTTTCATGCTCATGGCGAGTTCCATCCTTCTCAAAAAACGCCCCTCAATCACGAAACTAAACAAGCAAGATCGATGCCAGAGATGACCGATAGAAAAATCAATAAGTTAGGTTTCGGACTTTGTAGATTTGCTAATAATTTTCGCAACTATGCTCGATTTGATAACTTTTATTTGTAAGAATATTTGACACCCCTATGAGATCTGCCATTCCTGAAGGGCATAATTAGATACCGTAAAGGGCCGCTATTCGGCGAATGGCCAAAGTGGAGGCTGTTCCTCAGAGTGATGGTGTCTCAACCGGGGTCCGAGCGACTGGCCCCAAACAGCATTGAGGGACAGCCATGTGGCTGGTGAGCCGCTTGAGGCTTGCGATGTATTCGTTGCGATAGACCGATGCGATGAAGATACGAGTCTGTTCGCCGGCAACCAGTTCCGCATTCATCATCACGCGCGCCATGCGGCCACTGCCGTCGGCGAAGGGGTGAACCTCGGCGACGAGAAACATTATGACCAGCGCCTGTGCGAATGGCTCTTCGAGAGCCTGATATATGCCGAAGTGCCCGTAGCCCCTATTCATGATTGTAAGGAAGCCTGAGTCTATAAGAGACCATAGGAGGCTTCCTCTGTCTTGGAGCTGCTTGCGTAGAGCCTGATGGTTCACCAAATAACCATCGTTTAGAAGAATTTTGTGTACTCTATTAGGTGGCGAGCTAGCGTAAACTTTAGGTAGTGATCATTGACCTTGAATTTCAGTGAGAAGCGAGCAACGACATCGTCAAATGTGCCTAGATAAACGTAACCTACTCCCGTTGCTTGCATATTGGAATGCTACGGTACTTGCCTTTTCAAAGCGACGTCAAACTTCGACACTTTCGATTTGCATGTGCCACTGTCCCAGTAAGGCAATGTCATGTTGGATTGGAAATTTGTCTAATCTTGGATTTTAATAATGACGGCTGCGTGAGCGATGCGACGATTGCGCTTGAATTGTTAACCCGGTGCGCGACAAGCCCCGCCGTTCGGGGTGGGGAAGGATAGCGCGGACGGCGTGGCCGTCCTTGGGTTCAGTGTGGTGTCTGCTGATGTTCGATGTATTGCCGCACGATGGAGACCGGAGCGCGGCCGCAAGACGAGGCGAAATAGGACGGCGACTACAGGACGCCTTTCCAGTAGCGCTTCTGGATGTCGGGACGCTCCTTGCGCAGCAGGCGACTGGACACGCCCTTGAGGCTGTTCACGAGATTGGAGACGACGACCTTGGGCGGGTACTCGACCAGCAGGTGAACATGATCGTCCTCGCCGTCCATGCCTGATATTGTGTCATGGCTCATATGCCAGGATTATTGTGCACAACATGCAGCGTCTCCAGGCCTTCAAATACGAACTCATGCCGACCGGCGAACAGCAGCGCCAGATGCGCCGCTTCGCGGGGTCGTGCCGGTTCGTGTTCAATAAGGCGCTGGCGTTGCAGAAGGAACGCCACGAGCGCGGCGACAAGAGGCTTGGATACGCAGGACTTTGCAAGGAACTCACTGGCTGGCGCAACAGCGCGCAAACGCCTTGGCTTTCCGATGCGCCCATCCCCCCTGCAACAGACACTCAAGGACCTGGAGCGGGCCTATTCCAATTTCTTCGCCAAGCGCGCCGACTTCCCGCGCTTCAAGAAGAAAGGCCAGTCCGACAGCTTCCGCTACCCCGATCCGAAACAATTCAAGATCGACGCTGGCGATAGCCGGATATTTCTACCCAAGCTGGGCTGGCTTCGCTACCGTAACAGCCGGGACAGTCTCGGCACAGCGAAGAACATCACCGTGTCGAGCAGCGGCGGCAAAGGGTTCGTGTCGATCCAGACCGAGCGCGGGGTCGAGCAACCCATCTCCGAGCAAGCCATCTCGAAGGGCAGGGCGGTGGGCATCAACATGGGTATTGCCCGGTTCGCCACCCTCTGGGATGGCACGGTCTACGCGCCCCTCAACAGCTTTAAACGACACCAGGACAGGTTGCGCAGGGCGCAGCAGTCCATGAGCCGTAAGTTGAAGTTCAGTAGCAACTGGAAGAAGGAGAAATCGCGCATCCAGAAGATCCATTTCCGGATTGGCAAAGCCCGCCGCGACTTCCTGCACAAGACCACGACCACGATCAGCCAAAACCACGCGATGGTGTGTATCGAGGACTTGCAGGTGCGGACCATGTCCAAGTCGGCGGCCGGGACAACCGAGCGACCGGGTAGGAAGGTTCGAGCCAAGTCCGGCTTGAACAAATCCATCCTCGACCAAGGCTGGTTCGAGTTCCGTCGCCAACTTGTAGTCCAGTTGGCGTGGAATGGGTGATCACCGTACTGCAGTCACTGCTCGGACCGGAGGTGGCGCTGTCCTCTACCCAGGTCAGCCGTGCCAGCGAGCAGCTCGATGCCGGGCTTGCCGCCTGGCGGGACAGACCCCTAGACAACACGCCCTATGTCTTCCTTGATGCTCGCTACGAACGCGTGCGCGAAGAATGGCCACAGCGTAGCCGATCGCGACGGGCCTTTTGTGGGCGGTGACTACGGTAGTGGAGGATCCTATCCGGGTGCAGCGTGCACGTATTCGCAACGGTTCCCGCCATCGCTGCAAGCGGTGCCCTGTGGTGACTGCCAGAGAAGACGCTGAAGCCTAGGTGGTGGAGGTTGGAGAGTGGCGGCGGAATAGTCTCGCCGGGAAAATGAGCACTTCCGCTCTGCTGGCCGGTCATGCTAAGTAGCCGGCCCTTGGCTCGCGGGCGTAGTTCAATGGTAGAACGGCAGCTTCCCAAGCTGCATACGAGGGTTCGATTCCCTTCGCCCGCTCCAAATCCAACGTAATTTGTGCTGGAAACAGCGGATTACCAAGCTTTCCCGGAGTTTAACGGGGTGCCTACGGCGAAATCTGTCTAACATTTCGTCCAACAAAGCAGGCCCCCAATGTCCGATTTTCTCACCCGCCGCAATGGCGTCTGGCACTTCGTCCGCCGTGTTCCGATCGAGTTCGCCGAGTTCGACCGGCGGGGCATCGTCCGGCATTCCACCCGCATCAAGGTCGCCGATGACAGGACCGGTCGCCGCGCCGCCCGGATCGCGCTGACCCTGAACGAGGAACTGGAACGCTTCTGGAAAAGCATCGCGGTCGGTCACTCGGGAGGCGCCATCCGGTACGACCTGCAGAAATTCAATGATGCTTTGCCCTTCGGGCCGGTCAATATAGAGCTTCGGAGCTTGCTCTGGCAGCGCAAGAGCACTTTTCCCCGGCGCCAACTCTATGCCGAAATCGGTCAGAAGTTTTGTTAGAACTGCAACAAATTCCTTCCGCTTTTCGGGCGGGATGCCGAGCTCTATCGCCGTTCTTTGAAATACGTCTTTTATGGTGCCCCCTTGGTTTGGGGCATATGTTACACCTTTTGACTGTATAATCGTATGAGAGAATTGCTTTCGCGTCGACCAGCCGTCCGCACCAACTGGAATGTGTGGGCTTCTTGTGGAGTCGCTATTGATTTCGGCCGCTTTATTGGCGGGCGAGGACTGTCGCTGCGTTTGGTTAATTTCGACGACGCGGCGCGTCACTCCCGTCGACCATCCATCGGCCGAAACGGGCACATGAGCCGATTGCTCGCCTTTTTCCGCCGCCGGGCTGCCGGCGTTATTTGCTTTTTTGCCTGAAGGCATCGGCGTTTCTCTCAACGTTCCTTCGGCGACATGATGCCTTGCCGCGCCAGCTCTATCGCGCCGCGGAGGCTGCCATCTTCCCACACTTTTCCTTTTTGTATGAAATTCGGCAAAATTCCCGATTTCACGTATCGCGGATATCCCCCGACAACGAGGGCGAAGCGTTCGCGCAACTCATCGTAGAGGCTCTCTCGAACCTGACTGCCTTTCCGCATCGTCCGGCCTGCAACCACGATGCGGTCCGGTGCCAGGACCATGGTCAATGTGGCGCAGAGCTGGGTCAGGTAGTCGGCAACGAGATCCCAAACGGGATTGCCGTCGGAAATTTCGTCGAGAGATTTTGCGTCCGGGCAACGCCTGAGAATGGCCTCTTCGGAAATCAGCCTTTCGAGACAATCGTGATCGGTATGAGCGCGACAGGTGCTCACCTCCAGCAGGTCGCCTTTCCGCTTTGCAATGGGCATATGACCCGCTTCGGGATGTACGCTGCCCGGGCGCGGCTGACCCCTCCATAGCGCTCCCGCACCAACACCGCTCCCGACGCGCACGAACACGAAACTCGGGCACTCTTCGGGCTTTGCAAGCTGCGTATATTCGGTAAGCGCCCAAGCAGTGGAGTCGTTCTGAACGAACACAGGGATTTCGGCCCAAGCCGGTACGATTTCTTTGAAGACTAGCGGCAGTACGCTGTCCCGATTCCAATCGGGCCGCGGAACTTCCTCAAGGCGATCGCATCGAGCGGCCGGATTCGCGTCATGTTGTTCGTCCTGACGGATGAGGCCGAACATGCTGATGCCGACGGCAGATAATTCGAGCGAATTCTGCTCGACCAATCTGGGGATCTCAGCGTTGAGGAATTCCGTCGAATAGCCCGAAGGCGGGCGAGGGCAGAACCGGATTTGTGGATCGCGCGCGATCACGCCCGGCTTGTCATCGACCGTCGCCGTCACGAATGAGACGCCCTCATCGTCGACGGCCACACCACCTACGACTTTTGGATCAGCCATTGGCCGCACCTCGCCCTGCTTAGTCCCGCCTAAAACGATGTCTGCTCACGCGACGCCTGGCTAGCCATTCGTTCCCGACCGTTCGCGGGAAGACCGTACGCGGCTTTCTTGCCCGGCGATCCAGCGCAGGAGAACAGACCGACGCGCGCCGACGCGCGCATAGCGTAGAGCCGAGCCGAAAAACCGGAAGATGCGAGGTCTCGGCGAGGTAATAAATTTTGCGGCGGCTTCCGCGCTCGCCGAAGATGAAGGTTGCGATCTCTTCGGCACCGCGCAGCAGGTCGTCGCCGAGTTCGGTGGGAAGCGAGGTCGTAGCCTTGGTCCGTTCCATATCTCTCCCATTGCTTTGTTGAAGGCTCCCTGCGCGTCATCGCGAGGGAGTTCTCCGGTCCGGGCCAGTGGGAGTGCTTGCCTTGAGCGCCGCGCCGAGCCAGCAGCAGCCTGGCCCGCCACGGTGAGCGCCGCCGCTCGTTGTGTTCCGAATGCTCCCGATCCTTACGCGCAAATCTTGGGGGCCAGGCCGTCACTGCCCTTGCCGCTTTCCTGGTCTTCGATCCATTTCAATAAGACCGATTTCCGCGCGCAAATCATCGAACCAAGCTTTAATGTCGGCAGGCGCGAGGTTGCGGCAAGGTGATAGACCTTGCGGCGCTCGTCTGGGCTGCCGAACAGGAATTCGGCAATTGCCTCGGCACCGCGCAAGATGTCTGTCGCGAATTCGGTTTTATGCACGCTCATGGCCATTCTCCTCCACCAATAGCTCTGCGATAGAAAAGATCGTTCGCTCGGTAACACGTCGCGACTCTTCGAGGTCGCCCTGGACACCGGCTGCTTTGCCGCGTCCCCGTTTGCCGGAGGCTGCAGGCACATATTCGACATTCGCGACGACTCCAGACGGTAGGCCGGAAATGCGGATTCGCCCGTATGTCGCTTGGGTAAGCGCGAACACCTCGATACGCGGGAAATGCTCGTCGTTTCCCGCGTTCAACAGCTCCCGCAAAGCTCCCGTGGCGGCGGAGTCGATCAACGCAACGAGTGCATCAACAAAACTGTGACGCGCCGGAAGTGCGGCGAGGTCCTTGAAGCCTGCGCCGGCGAAGAGACCGTCGCTCGATCGCCTCGGATCAGGGTGGGTAGAGGTATACCGCTCGACGGCAGTTGCTGACTGGTTGGCCTGGGGGCTGCAATGATTGCAGTCAGCAGTCGCGCAGCATCGAACGTACTCATGCGGGCGGCGTTCAAGCCGCGCCCGCCTTTGGTCCGGAGACCAGAGGCCACAAGCTTGCGGTCGATATCGACGACGGTCGCGTGAGGGATGCCGGTCGCATCGGTCAGTGCCTGTACCAGTTCGGATGGGCTTGCCACCGTTTGCCTTCCTCTGATCCGCATAAAATCCGATTCAGCCATTCAACACATTCGGATAAAAAACCAATAGGAAGACGTGGGAATGGTTGGTAATGGCGTTGTTTGCAGGGCGTGATGAACCGGCTACGGCCACTTCTTCAAATCCGAATACCCCGCCCCGCATGTCATCGATCGCGTACTTTTTCTATTGTAATCGAACGCTGACATATGCATAATGTCAGCTATCGATAACATCAGATAGAGCCATGCTGATACTTACGCCATCCGATCTCGGAGCTGCCATCCGAACCCGCCGCAGGGAACTGGGCCTCGATCAGGCTGCGCTCGCCAAGAGTATCGGCGCGAGCCGCCAATGGGTGATCGGTGTCGAGCGCGGTCGCGCGCGTGCCGAACTGGGTCTGGTCCTACGCGCGCTCAATGTTCTCGGCATACCTCTCAGCCTGGATGCCGACGCGAAGCCGAAGATGAAGCCGGCCGCGCTACCCGATGTCGATATCGACGCCATCGTCGACGCCGCACGTAACAAGAGGCGGCCATGAGCAAGGAGCTTGTCGTCCTGCTCGGAGGCAATGAAGTCGGACGCGTCCGCCGGGGACTGCGCGATCGCCTGACCTTCGTCTACGACGAGGCATGGCGGAACGCTCCGAACGCATTCCCTCTATCGCTTTCGATGCCGCTCGCGGCCAGGGAGCATGGGCCGGCCAGCATCGAAGCTTTTCTCTGGGGCCTGCTTCCGGACAACGAGCTCGTGCTGGAACGCTGGGCCCGGAAATTCCAGGTGTCGGCGCGTAATGTCTTCGCGCTCATCAGTCATGTTGGCGAAGACTGCGCCGGCGCGGTTCAGGTCGTGCCGCCCGAAAGAATGGAAAGCCTGCAAAGCAAGGCAGGCGACGGAATCGAATGGCTCGACGAGGATGGGGTCGCCGAACGGCTTCGCGCGCTGCGGGAAGATCATGCCGCATGGCGACTGCCGCGCGATACCGGACAGTTCAGCCTTGCCGGAGCACAGCCGAAGACCGCTTTGCTCTATCAGGATGGCAAATGGGGCATTCCCTCGGGACGTATTCCGACCAACCACATTCTAAAGCCGCCTACCGGGCATTTTGACGGACATGCCGAGAATGAGCACATCTGTCTTGCGCTTGCACGCGCAGCTGGATTGCCTGCTGCTTCGTCACGCGTCATGCGATTCAAGAACGAGATCGCCATCGTCGTCGAACGCTACGACAGGCATAGAAGCGGCGACAGGATCGTCCGCGTCCATCAGGAAGACATGTGTCAGGCGCTCGCGGTCATGCCCACGCGCAAATATCAGAACGAAGGCGGACCTGGCGTCGCCGACATTGCCGAACTGATCCGCACACATTCGAGCGAACATCGTACCGACCTCGACACCTTCGTCCGCGCTCTCGGTTTCAACTGGCTCATCGGCGGCACTGATGCCCACGCCAAGAATTATTCCATGCTGATCGGCGCCGGCCCGCGCATTCGTCTGGCGCCGCTTTACGACCTTGCCAGCATTCTGCCCTATGACGAATTCGAGCTGCGTCGCGTCAAGCTGGCGATGAAGATCGGCGGCGAATACGAGCTGTATCTTGTCGGCATCCGGCAGTGGCAAAAGCTCGCGCGCGAGCTTCGGCTCGACGCCGATGCCGTGATCGTATCGTTGCGCGAAATGGCGGAAGGTATTCTCGCACAGATCGGCGAGGTAAAAGCACATGCGGCCAAAGACGGTCTTGCAGGCGAGGCCGTAGACCGTCTGGCCGAGCGGCTTACGAACCGGATCGCGGCGTGTCTGAACGATCTGAACCGGTCATCCACGTCCGGCTGATTACGCATCGGACGAGCAGAAAAAGACTTCGGCCAATTCACTTATACGGATTTCCGTATATCCCGGATTTATGCGGATTTCAGTATAGAGGCCGCCAAGCGTGCCGTTCGCCAACGGTTGGGGCACCATCGGCAGAAAGAACGCCTTACGATTGGCATAAACTCATATATTTCAATCGATTGGTTCGATTTCAATGATCGGCACGAAGATCGGCAAAATGTGTGCATTAGATTGAAAATTATGCTATACATACAGTCGCTTATGAAAAACAAAGATCGGCAGAACTTAAGACTTCCATGGCGCTTATCGAAACTCCGACCCGTATCGAGCCTTGTCTGCTTGATGAGGCCTCGCCCGCGGCCCTCGATCTCGTAGCCGAGTTGTCGCGCGCATCCGGTTCGCTCGATGCGAAGCTCCATCCGCGATCGGCGGCGAACCTGGCCGACCTCGTTCGCATCATGAATTGCTATTATTCGAACCAGATCGAGGGGCACAACACAACGCCGGGCGAAATCGAGCGCGCTCTCAACGACCAGCTCGACGTAGATGAGGATCGCCGCGATCTGCAAGTCGAAGCCCGCGCCCATATCCGGGTGCAGCGCGAAATCGATCGCCTTTTCGCGGCTGGAACCTTGCCCGAACCGACTTCGACCGAATTCATTCTCTGGCTGCATGGTGCCTTCTACGAAGGCGCATCCGAAAAGATGCTTCGCATCAAATCGCAGAACCATGACTTCCTGATGCAGCCGGGCGCATTTCGAAGCCGCCCGGAAGAAGACGTTGCTGTCGGGCGGCATATTCCGCCGTCCTCGGCATGCGTCCCCGCCTTCATGGAGCATTTCGCTCAAGCCTATCGCTTCGACCGGCTTGGCGCAGGTTCGCGCATCATGGCCATTCCGGCCGCCCACCATCGGCTCAATTACATTCACCCCTTTCCGGACGGCAACGGCCGCGTCAGCCGTCTGATGAGTCACGCGATGGCGCTCAAGGCTGGGATCGGCGCGCATGGTCTTTGGTCGATTTCGCGGGGCATGGCGCGCGGCCTCGAAAGCCGCGGCGACTATAAACGCATGATGGATCATGCCGACACGCCGCGGCAGGGCGATCTTGATGGGCGTGGCAATCTCTCACGCCGCGCGCTGGCGGAATTTACCGAGTGGTTCCTGAAAGTCTGCGTCGATCAGGTCGCATTCATGAGCAGCTTGTTCGAACTCGATACGCTGGCGCGCCGCCTCCGGATTTATGTCGAAAGACACGATCTGAAGCCCGAAGCGGTGCCGTTGCTCGAACAGGTTCTCCATCGTGGGGAAATTCCGCGTGGCGAGGCTGCGCGTGTCACTGGCCTCAAGGAACGCTCGGCCCGCGACCTTCTGGCATCGCTGACCGGCGACGGGATCTTGGGATCCGATACGCCGAAAGGACCGGTATCTCTTCGCTTCACGCTCGACACCGCTGATATACTGTTTCCAACTCTGTTCCCCGAGACATAGACGATCTCAGCGATGGTCTGACTGATATCGACGGGCAATGTCGGCCATCGGTATGGACCATCAGTCGGATGCCCGAAGGTGAGGTCATCGACGAATTGATTGCAAACGGCAGTGCCGCGCTCGATCGAGTGATTGGCAACCTGCCTGCGGATTTCCCAGCCGAGATCGCGGAAGCGATTGCCGGCGGATTTCACGGCCGCCTTGATCAGCTCAAGCTTGGTCGGAAGAATATGGCGTGAGGCCGGACTAACCCCTTGGAATGTCCCCTAATTTTAATCAAGAACATTCTTATGGTCAAAAAAATCGCCTTCTGCTAAGCCTTATAGTCAGAAAAATCGCCTTTCGACCCTCAGTACGGTGCTTAGTGGCAAGAAAATCTCTCGACAATCTGCCGGAGACCTTCGTCTCCACCTCAGAGACCACCAACCTGGCCTCGAAGGCGGTCCGTGCCGGCACGCTGCGCAAGCTTGCCTCGCGCCTCTATAGCCGCGATCTTTCAAGCACACCGGAAGCTATCGTTCGGCGCAATCTATGGCCGATCATTGCCGGCTATTTTCCCGACGCGCTCATCGCCGATCGTACAGCCCTGGAGGGCAAGCCGGCCCAGGACGGCTCCATCTTCCTCGTGTCGCAGACCGGCCAGAGCGACGTGGTTCTACCGGGCTGCACGCTTCGGCCGCGACGTGGCGCGCCACCGCTCGACACCGACCTTCTCTTTATGGGCGTGCTCCGCCTGTCCTCACCGGCCCGCACCCTGCTCGACAATTTTGCCGCAAGCAGGAGCAGAGGCACGGCGGCAAGGACGCTCTCGCGCAAGGAACTGGAGCAGCATCTCGACAAGCTGCTGCGGTTGTCCGGCGAGGACGAGCTCAATCGTCTCCGCGACGAGGCGCGCCGCATCGCGCCCGCACTCGGTCGCGATGCGGAATTCAAGGCTCTCAACAAGATGATCGGCGCCCTCCTCAGCACTCAGGACGACCATCTGCAAACCCGCGCCGCGCGAGCGCGGCACAAGGGTGCGCCTTTCGATGCCGCGCGCATCGATCTGTTCGAAACGCTGCGCGCCGAACTCCATCGCATACCCCCGCAGACACGCACTGCGGCTGCGGATGACGGCACGACCTTGCCCTTCTTCGAAGCGTATTTCTCGAACTTCATCGAGGGCACGGAATTTGCGGTGGACGAAGCCGCAGCCATCGTCTTCGAAAACAAGATTCCCAACGCACGTCCGCAAGACGCGCACGACATCCTCGGAACCTATCGCATCGTCGCCGACCCCAAAGAGATGGTCCAGACGCCTCAGACCTTCACGGAGTTCGAACGGCTTCTCAAACGTCGCCATGCTCAGATCATGCAGGCGCGTCCCGACAATGCGCCGGGTCAATACAAGGCCGACGCCAACCGCGCGGGTGGCACCATGTTTGTCGTGCCTGAACTCGTGCGCGGCACCCTTGATCAAGGTTTCAAGGCGTACAAGTCCCTGGCAACGCCGTTTCAGCGCGCCGTCTTTATGATGTTTCTGGTCGTGGAGGTTCATCCGTTCGTCGATGGAAATGGCCGCATTGCGCGCATCATGATGAATGCCGAGCTGGTTTCCGCGGGTGAACAGCGCATTATCATTCCCACGGTCTACCGTGCCAATTATCTCAGCGCCCTCAAGGCTATCTCCAATCGCACCAGCGCCGAGCCGCTTATTCGTATGCTCGACTTCGCGCAGCGATTCTCGCGCGCGATCGACTGGAACGACTTCGATCAGGCGGAGGGTGAGCTCAAAGCGGCAAATGCCTTCATGGACAGCAACGACGCAGAAGAACAAGGCGTTCGGCTTCGTCTTCCAGAAGGATCACGGGGCTGATAGCCGACAATCCACGCTCATCGACGACGGCAAAGCGTTCTTCGGATTTTTGATCCAACTGGCAACGGAAGGGAATGTTTGGCAGCGCCGAAAATTTTGCGGTGCACAGACCTGACCGGTTCATCGCGCCTCGAGACGGACAACAACCAAGCAACGGAATGTCCAACCTCAAATTTTGAGGGTGAAAATAGAGTCTTGATTTGCTTCCGGAATTGCGTATAATATCAATGCCTTAAAGCACTTCGCCCGCTCCATGCTCAATCTGCGCCGGATCGTGGACGAGCTGACCGGAAAGGGCATCGCCATTCCCGATCGCGCCGTGTGGCGCGATCGTCTTCAATCCACGCATCAGACCGTGCAACTCGAGAAACCGCCGTGCTGTTGCTGCAGCACTTGCCATTCATGGCATGCGCTGTCGCGCTTGCGGGTTCGATTTCGGAGAACGGCATGAGAGACTGCTGCCGGCCTCGTTGCAGTGCATTACGTCACGCCGGTATCGAAGCTCGGTCCCCAATATGTCATCGATCCCTGAAGCGACCGTGTTCCCTTTGCACAAACTGCCATCGGGTTTGACACCGCGCCGATCGCCTCTGACCATCGAAACAATATCGAGCCTGGTTGTGTCGAGGCGGTAACCCGTCTGCCCAGCTGGATCGCTGGAAACCAAGGCTAAGTTTTTCTCCCATTCTCTTATGGGCACAAAATCGCCTTTTCGGGCTGGTCTCAGGGAAAAACGGCTTTTGGCCTCCAGATTTGTGGCTTGTGCCTGCCTCTCTATGTAATCGAACGCGTACTTTGGTTCCTGAAAATCTGCGTCGATCAGGTCGCATTCATGAGCAGCCTGTTCGAACTCGATACGCTAGCCCGCCGTCTCCGAATTTAAGTTGAAAGGCACGACCTGAAGCCCGAAGCGGTGCCACTGCTCGAACAGGTTCTCCATCGCGGGGAAATTCCGTGCGGCGAGGCCGCGCGCGTCACCGGCCTCAAGGAACGCTCGGCGCGTGATCTGTTGGCGTCGCTGACCAGCGATGGGATTTTGGACTCCGATACGCCGAAAGGGCCGGTATCTCTTCGCTTCACGCTCGACACCGCCGATATATTGTTTCCGACCCTGTTCCCCGAGACATAGGGGCGAAAAAGCAACACGCTGTCGGAAGTTTTCCTCTCGACCAAGGATCAGTCCGCGACCATCAGCCGGATGTGGCTGTAGCGGTCCGTTAGGGGGCCATGGACATAATCGTTATGGAGACGCTGAACTGATAAAGGATAGTCATTCTTCGGCCACTACATGCTATTTTATGGTGTATAAATCTAACATAAAATGGATATATGTTACCTCAACGCAACATACATTGACTTTTTACCAGAATGCGCTATGTTAGGCAAAGCTATCATATTCTCTAATTGAGATGATTCAAGGCAACATGAAAGCTCGGAACGCACTCCTTGGCGCTTTGCCATATCCAGTCGAGACAGCCCTCAAAAAACTTGGCGGCGATCTGCGTACCGCGCGCCTGCGCCGCCGTCTCAAGATCGAAGAGGTGGCGCAAAAGATCGGCACGAGCCGGTTCCTCGTTGCCGACGCCGAGAAAGGAAAACCTTCGACGGGCGTTGCCGTCTATGCCGCGCTTCTTTGGACCTACGGCATGGTCGACCGTCTGGCCGACATCATCGATCCCGCGAAGGATGAAGAAGGCATGACGCTCGAATTGCATCGCGGGCCATCGCGGGCCGATAAACGCCGGAGGCTGGACAATGATTTCTAAGCCTGCGCCGTCCGAATGCTTCGTTTACATCACGCTACCGGGCACGACGCAACCGGTCACCGCCGCCCGTTTCGAGCTCATGCAGGATCGTGGCGGCAATCCGCTCGGACGCCTCGTCTACGGCAAGTCCTATCTCGAACGCACCGACGCCGTCGAGCTTGATCCTGTCGAATTGAAACTTGCATCCCGTGAATACGAAACGACAGCACTGAAAGGCATATTCGGCGCGTTGCGCGACGCCGGTCCCGATTACTGGGGGCGACGCGTGATCGAACGCAATGTCGGCAAGTCGGCACTCGGCGAGCTCGATTACCTCCTCAATGCGCCGGACGACCGCGCAGGCGCTCTCGGCTTCGGTTTCGGTGTAAAGCCGCCCGCACCGTTGCGGAAATTCAATCAAACCGTCGGCCTTGAACAGCTCCAGGCGACAGCCGATGCCATCGTCAACGACGAAGAATTGCCGCTCGACGCCAACCGTGCGCAAGCCGAGGAGTTGCTTCTGATCGGCACCGCCATGGGCGGTGCGCGGCCCAAGGTCGTGGTCGAAGACAATGACGGCTTATGGATCGCAAAATTCAACCGGGCCAACGATAAATGGAACAATGCCCGCGTCGAGCATGCCATGCTACAATTGGGGCGCACCTGCGGCCTCGTCACCGCGGAAAGCAGAGTTACGACTATCGGGAACCGCGATGTTCTGCTCGTCAAACGCTTCGACCGCGAAAAGACGAAGGGTGGATATCTCCGCGCGCGCATGATAAGCGGACTTACATTGCTGCAGACGGAAGACACTTTCCAGTCGCGCGACAAGTGGTCTTACATCTTCCTGGCCGAGGAACTGCGCCGCGTCAGCGCCGAGCCTAAACGCGATGCGGCGGAATTGTTCAAGCGCATGTGCTTCAACGCGCTGATCTCCAACACGGACGATCATCCTCGCAATCACGCCGCAATCGCCAAGGAGCGCACGTGGAAACTGTCGCCAGCCTACGACCTCAATCCCGCCCCGTATGTCAGCCTGGATCGCCGCGACCTCGCGCTGATATGCGGTGAACAAGGCCGCCTAGCGAGCGCAAAGAACCTGCTGTCGCAATCGCCGCGCTTCCTGCTTGAAGCCGACAGCGCCTCGGCTCTTGTGCGTGACATGAAGGAACAAGTCAGAACGACATGGTACGATGTTGCGCGCCGTTCCGGCGTTAGCGAAAAGGACAGCGAAGCGATTTCAGGGGCGTTCGCTTATCCTGGATTCGATCTGGATCATATCGACTCAGCCTGAAACTGCGATTGTCACCTCCGAGTCAATTCGGACGATCACAAGCATCAATGCGATCGCGGCACCGAAACGACCAACAGCCAGACAATGAAATGTCCGACCTCAAATTTTGAGGGTGAAAATAGAGTCTCGATTTGTTTCCGGAATTGCGTATAATATCAATGTCTTAAAGCACTTCGTCCGCTCCAAGCTTTGGCTGTTCTGCTTCACCCTATGCTTGGCGCCGTGAACCAGGCAGACCGGTTAGATCCCGAGCGCCAATGACCTATTCAATGGTGATGCCCGCCAGCAGTAGCAAGGGCCCACAAGCCCAGACCCAGATAGACCGCAGCGGCCGCCCATCGCAGAGACTTTACCGGGATTATCCGGGTTACTGCGTTCCCTAAGAGCACCGCTGGGATATTCGCCAGCATCATGCCTGACGTTGTACCGGCCACGACCACGACGATGTTGTGGAAGTGTGCCGCAAGGGTAGCAGTTGCAATCTGCGTCTTGTCACCCATCTCGACCAGGAAGAAACTGGTCATGGTCGTAAAAAACACACCAGTACGTATGGGGTCTTTGCCGTTCTCGTCGCTTTTGTCGGGAACGAGCGTCCAAACTGCCATGGCTATGAATGAGAGTGCGATCGCATATTTGAACCAGGCCGCGGATAATATTTCTGCCAAATAGTAGCCTACGAAAGCCGCAAGCAGATGATTTGAAATCGTCGCGACAAGAATACCGAGGAGTATTGGTACCGGCGCGCGAAAACGGCTCGCCAGTAAAATCGCAAGCAGCTGTGTCCGGTCGCCCATTTCTGCGAGTGCCACCAGCAAGGTCGAAACCGAATAAATAGTGAGCACCTGAACTCTCCGAGGCTGACGGACAACGATGTTAACGGCCTATCTGCCATGGGCATGAACGCGGTTGGTCTTGCCTTTCGGACCTTATGGTCCGACACGCGTGCGATGACCATGAGGCCAATCATGCTGACGCCATTTCCGCTGTAAGCGGGCGCGTATACCCCAAGTTACCTGTTCTATAGTGACGAATGGGATTTGTGGTCAACTGCAGGACGCGGTTCTCTGGCTCGCTGCGGTTTAGGGCAGCTATGTCAGGGCGCGCCGAGACCGGGGTTCAGGTCTTCACTGCGCGGGCGCTTCAAGTTCACGCGCCCACAGAAAGAGCAGAGGCAGAACGTAAATGACGACATTCCCAAGAAGGTTGCCGCGCACTCCGGTGCCTGCAGATGAATAGGGCCCACCAAAAGCCTCTGCCGTGACCCACACCGAAAGCGAATAGAGAATGCCGAAAGGCAGCATGATCTTCATCGCCCTGCCGCTCAACAAGCTGAGCGCGATAAGGGTTTCAGCTGTTGCGACGAGCACTGCCACCGTAACAGGTCCGATCAGGCCGACCACGGATGCAACGAAACCAAGCCAGATAGCTACAAGATGCGGCTGGCCTGGTATTACGCCGGTGATCTGGCTGGTAAAATGAAACAGGAATGCAGGCAGCCACTTCAGCACGGCATCAAACAGCCACAATGCGCCGAAGGTCAGCCGGGCAGTCGTCCACAGCACGTCGGAATTTTCCGTCTGACCGGCTTTTTCGCCGCGCAAGGACGAGTGTGCGGCAAGCACAAACAGGAAGGTGACGGCATAGGCGATCAGGACGCCTGGATCGGTCTGGCCGTTTGCATAGGGAAACCCAAGCCCGTTCAGAATGACCCAGTAGATAAGGCTGTAAATGAACCCGATACGCGCGGTCGCAGAAAGCGCAGTGCGTGTCAGAAGCGCGAGCCCGAAGAGCACGGAGATGGCAACGAGGAGTGCTGCGATCGGGGAGGGGCCTATGCCTTCTACAACATGTACCACAGCCAGAAGCAGCGGCCGCAGCCCCTCAGGTACTTTTGCGGCCGGGTGGGAGAATGCCTGTAGAAGATTGGCCTTTGCCGCTGGCGCAACAAGCCAGGCCTCAGCCTGCCAGGCCGCGTTGAACAGCCATACTGCTCCAAATATCGAGATCAGCGTTTTAAACGCCGGGGCTCCGGTGAGCTGGGCTCTGTGTGCCGTCAGTTTCGCATGTGCCATTGCCGTCCTCGCGCGACGTCCGGCTCATCCGGACAGCTACCCACTGTAGCGTCCTGTTTCCTCTTCGCGGCCATCGCCGCATGAGGATCGAGGAGACGTTCACAGCTGAGGTCTCATGAATGGCCCCTACATCGCAAATGAAAGCGCGGAAATATTTAGCGCTCGCCGCATCTGGGGCAGAGAGCCTGTCTGCTCCGATCAAAGGCCGAGGGCACTGTCACCAAAATCCTGTTCTGCGATCAAGATCGAAGAAACCGTCAACATCCCGTCTCAGGCTCGGATCTGCCATGTCCGGACTGCCAGCAGTTCTGGACTGTCCATCAAAACCTTGGGAACCGCGAAGTGCTATGTCTGATCTGGAATCCCACCGTCCCGATCTTCAGTTGTCGCAGGGCGTTCATCGTGTTCGCCACTTGGCAAAGCGTTCATCCGTCGCAATCGTCCAAAGTGCCCAGTCCTCGATGAAATCGCGGGCGTAGTTGCGGATGCGCCCATCCGCCTCGCGGAGGGCCACGTCTTTTGAGGGATAGTCGCCGATCGGGACACGGTTGATTTCTATGGTCCAGCTGTCGCCAGGGCGTCTGCGGATGGTTGCCGTTACGAGGGTGCCGAGCTCAAGGCTATACGCATCTATGCGTCCGTGCCCCCCGTCCCAGCGTGTCCAGCGTGCCTTGCCCATAAAGAACAAATAAAGAACAAATGGGTGCGGGGCAAGTGGGTATGGCAGCGGCAAAGGCGTCGTCTCAACCGCTACATGCCTTGCGTCTTGAAACCGGGGTTGTGGCCTGGGGCAACAGGAACTCCGGGAAATAATTCGTGTACGGATGGTATGGGTGGTGCAGCAGCGTACGGCAGTAAACCAGAGAAGCGGACATCTCGCCTGCTATCGACGCCTCACTGCCGCAGACTTGACAGCTAGGAGCGGAACACCGATATAAGGCTCTCTTTGCGGCCGCACGCTCCAGCCTTCTGGCCTGAGCCGCTTTTTCAACCCTTCCGTTTGCTTCCATGTGCGGGAAAGACGGCACCCGCTGTCGCCGAAGCCATGCGCTTTGCGACCATAGGAACCATTGTGACCAGTTTTGACGAATTGGGCCTCATCGCGCCGATCATGCGCGTGCTTGAGGCTGAATCTTATGTGACTCCAACCCCCATCCAGTCTCGCGCCATTCCGCGTCTGCTGGCCGGACGCGATCTGCTCGGCATTGCCCAGACAGGTACCGGTAAGACCGCTGCCTTCGGTTTACCGCTGCTCCAGAAACTTCGTACCGACATGCGTGTGGTAAAGGCGCGCGCGACGCGGGCACTCATCCTTGCACCTACGCGTGAGCTCGCCCTGCAGATCGACACCTCGCTGCGAAGCTATGGCCGAGGGCTGAAGCTTCGTCATTGCGTGGTCTTCGGTGGTGTGAGCCAGCATCGCCAGGTGCAGGAACTGGCCAAGGGCGTGGACGTCCTGGTGGCGACGCCCGGGCGGCTGCTCGATCTGATTGCCCAGCGCCACCTGCGGCTCGACGAGGTCGAGGTATTTGTCGTCGACGAGGCCGACCGCATGCTTGACATGGGCTTTATCCGCGACGTCCGGCGTATTGTCGCGTTGTTGCCCAAAGAACGCCAGTCCATGCTGTTTTCGGCCACGATGCCTGATGACGTCGTCAAGCTTGTGGGCGACATGCTGAAGCAGCCGGAACGCATCGAGATTGCACCACAGTCGCGTCCGGCAGAGCGGATTGAGCAGCGCGTGTTGTATACAGAGGGCCGGCAGAAGCGCGGCATCCTTATCAGCCTGTTGCGCAATCCTGAGGTCAAACGCGCCATTGTCTTTACCAAGACCAAATATGGTGCCAACAAGGTCGCTGAGACGCTCGAGAAAGCCGGGATCTGCGCCGAAGCGATCCACGGCAACAAATCCCAGAACGCCCGTCAGCGTGCGCTGGCCCGCTTTCGCAGCGGCGAGGCGCCAATCCTCGTGGCGACCGACATCGCGGCGCGCGGGATTGATGTCGATGAGATCACCCACGTCATTAATTTTGAGCTGCCCAATGAGGCGGAAAGCTATGTCCATCGTATCGGCCGCACGGCGCGAGCTGGCGCCAGCGGGATAGCGATTTCGCTGGTCGATGAAACTGAGCACGGGCTCCTGCGCCAGATCGAGCGCATCACCCGCCAGCGCATTCAGGTTGTGCCGGCGCCAGAGGGCGTAATGGAAAAGGCGCCCGAGCCGCGGCGCGAACCCAAGCACCCACGCCCGCCACAGGCTGCCGTGGGGCGTGCAGCACAGAGCCCGACCGAGCGTGAGGGGCGGCGCCGTCCACGGCGCAAATCCCGCACGGGGGGCCGGCCTCACGGCAAAGGGCCGGCGCTGGAGGCTTCGCGCTAGCCGCTTCTGAGGTCCGACAGGCGTCGCTCAGCGCGATTGGGCGGCGTAGTCGGCAAGGACGCGCGCCACCACTTCAGTTACATTCTTGCCGGTCGGAATGTGCAGGAATTCATTGGGTCCGTGCGCGTTGGAATGGGGCCCCAAGACGCCGGTGATGACGAATTGGGTTTGTGGAAACTTCGCGCCCAGCATGCCCATGAACGGGATCGAGCCACCTTCGCCCATCATCGCCGCGGCGCGACCAAAGGCCGCTTGGGAGGCGTCAGCAATGCTTTGGGCAAGCCATGGCGCTAGCGCCGGCGCGTTCCAGCCGCCCTGTCCCGGCTCTTCGGCAAATTCGACCTCGGCGCCATAGGGCGGATCACGCTCCAGCGTGGCTTTGAGCGCGGCCGTTGCGGCCGCGGCATCGACGGTGGGCGGCAGACGCATCGAGAGCTTGGCGGTCGTGAAGGGACGCAGCACATTGCCGGCATTCTGGGGTTCGGGTGCACCCGAAAGTCCCACCGTCGCCAAGGCCGGCCGCCAGGTGCGGTTGAGGACCAGCTCGGCGAGATCCTCGCCCATTGCGGTCATGCCTGGCAGGAACGGAAATTTGCTGAACACGGAAGTCCCGAGCGCCTTGGCCGCTTCGTGGGCCTGTGCCCGGCGCTCCTCGGGGATCTGGCAGTAGAGCGCGTCGAGTTTGATGCGGCCGGTCTGCGCCTCTTCGATGCGTTCAAGCAGGGTGCGCAGAATGCGGAAGGAGGAGGGCACAATGCCGGAGGCATCGCCCGAATGCACACCCTCTGACAGCACGCGCACAGTGAGGTTACCCATCGCAATACCGCGTAATGAGGTGGTCAGCCACAGCCGATCGTAATCGCCGCAACCCGAATCGAGACAGACGACAAGGGCGGGCTTGCCCAGGCGCGGGGCCAGATGATCGACATAGGCCGGAAGATCGTAGCTGCCGGATTCCTCGCAGGCCTCGATCAGGATGGCGCACGGTGCATGGGCGATGTGCTGGTCACGCAGCCCGAGAATCGCACTGAGCGCGCCGAACATCGCATAGCCGTCATCTGCCCCGCCGCGACCATAAAGACGGTCACCCTTGAGCTGTGGCGACCACGGTCCCAGCCCCTCAGACCAGCCCGTCATCTCCGGCTGCTTGTCGAGATGGCCGTAAAGCAGCACCGGCGCGGCCCGTTCAGCACCTCCCGCCCCAGGGATTTCGATGAGGATGACAGGGGTACGCCCCTCAAGGCGCACAACCTCAAGGCGGGCACCGTCAATGGCACCAAGGCGCCTCTGAGCCCAGCCCGCCAGCAGGCTCACGGCCTGGTCCATATGGCCGTGCTCGCGCCAGGAGGGATCAAAATGGGGGGATTTGTTGGGAATACGGATGTAATCGATCAGGGTGGGGACGATCTCCTCGTCCCAGCTCCGGCCGATAAAGGATTTGAGCCGCTTTCCGTCCATGGTGCGTCCTCCTCTTGCCCTGCTATGCGCGGCTCCCCTATGACAGAGGCCGAGCAGAGGGAAAAGAGCCAACATGCAGAGCGATCCGGAACTGCAGCGCCTGCGCGAATCCATCGACAATATCGACGCGGCGCTCATCCACTTGCTGGCGGAGCGCTTCAAATGCACGCAGGCTGTCGGCCAGCTGAAGGCCACCCACGGCCTGGCCGCGGCCGATCCCGAGCGTGAGGCTCAGCAGATCGCCCGTTTGCGGCGGCTGGCCGAAACCGCCAAACTGGATCCGGATTTTGCCGAGAAATTCCTCGGCTTTATCGTTAAGGAAGTGATCCGCCACCACGACGCCATCCGCGACGCTGGCCATTGACCTTAACGTCAAGGCGCGTCGCAATTGTACTCTTGCCAAGTTCGACACAAGGCTGACAGATTGTCGGCCGTCCCGTTCGCCGGAGCATAACCATGGATCTGAGTTTTTCGCCTGAAGATGAAGCCTTCCGCCGTGAAGTGCACGACTTCATTGCCAACAACTACCCGGAGCGCCTGAAGGGCAAGAACCGGCGTGAATTCTCCGAACGGGAGGATTTTCTGGCCTGGCAGAAGGTTCTTTACAAGAAGGGCTGGGTCGCCCCGCTCTGGCCCAAGGAATATGGCGGCACCGGTTGGAGCATCACCCAGCGCTACATCTTCAATGAAGAATGCGCCCGTGCCGAAACCCCGCAATTGCTGGCATTCGGCCTCTCCATGGTCGGTCCCGTGATCTACACCTTTGGCAATGAGGCCCAGAAAAAGCGCTTCCTGCCGGGCATTCTGTCGGCCGAAGACTGGTGGTGCCAGGGCTATTCGGAGCCAGGCTCCGGCAGCGATCTGGCAAGCCTCAAGACCCGCGCGGTGCGCGAAGGCGACCACTACATCGTCAATGGCCAGAAAACCTGGACCACGCTGGCCCAGTATGCTGACTGGATCTTCTGCCTGGTGCGGACCGATCCCAATGTGAAGCAGCAAGAAGGCATTTCCTTCCTGCTGATTGACATGAAAACTCCCGGCATCACCGTGAAGCCGATCATCCTCATGGATGGGGCCCATGAAGTGAATGAGGTCTTCTTCGACAACGTCAAAGTTCCAGCGGAAAACTTGATCGGTGAAGAGAACAAGGGCTGGACCTACGCCAAGTTCCTCCTGGTCAATGAGCGCTCAGGCATCGCTGGCGTGGCGCGCTCCAAAAAGCAGATCGAGCGGCTCAAGGAGATTGCGACCTCCGAAACCGTTGATGGCACGCCGCTCATTGGTACCGACGAGTTCGCGCGCAAGATTGCCGAACTCGAGATCGACCTGACCGCCCTCGAGTTCACGGAACTGCGAACCCTGGCCCAGGAAGCCAAGGGCAAGCACGCCGGTCCGGAAAGCTCGATCCTCAAGATCAAGGGGACCGAAGTGCAGCAGCGTATCACCGAACTCACCCTTGAGGCGGTTGGCTATTACGCCTTTCCCTATGCCCGTGCGTTCGGCGACAACGAGTTTCCGCCTGGTCCGGATTATGCCGTTGGCCAATCGGGCACATATTTCAACATGCGCAAGACCTCGATTTATGGCGGTTCCAACGAGATCCAGCGCAACATCATCGCCAAAGCGGTGTTGGGACTTTAATCCGCGGCAGATGGGGTAGCGCTTACCCCATCTGTATCGCCTGCCGGTTAGAAGAGGCCTCTCATGGATTTTTCCTACAGCGAAGAGCAGACGCTCCTGCGCAACTCCGTCGCCAAGTTTCTCGCCGATCATTATGATTTCGAGAGCTACAAGAAAATTTCCCGCTCCGAAGCCGGCTGGTCGCGCTCGGTGTGGAAGCAGTTTGCCGAACTTGGCCTCTTGGCGGCCCCCCTGCCTGAAGAGTTTGGCGGGCTTGGCGGCGGTGCAGTCGATACCATGATCATCATGGAAGAATTCGGCCGGGCGCTTGTGGTCGAGCCCTTCGCCTCCACGGTTGTGGTCGGTGGCGGCTTTCTGCGTCATGGCGGCAGCGCCGCCCAGAAGGAGAAGTGGCTGAGCAAGATCGCCGACGGCAGCACCGTCATGGCCTTCGCCTTTGCCGAACCCGAAGGCCGCTACAATTTTGCTGATCTCACCACCACGGCCAAACGGAATGGCAGCGGCTATACGCTGAATGGCCAAAAGGCGGTAGTTCTGAGTGCGCCTCATGCGGATGTGCTTATCGTCAGCGCCCGTACCGCGGGTAGCCGGCGTGATGCCAAGGGTGTCTCGGTGTTCCTCGTCGACAGGAACGCCAAGGGCGTATCGACGCGCGATTATCCCACCATCGATGGCCTGCGTGCGTCAGAGATCAGCTTTGACAATGTGGACCTGCCCGCGGAGGCGTTGCTCGGGACTGTGGATGAGGGGCTAGGCCTGATCGAACGGGTAACCGATGAGGCGATCGCCGCGCACACGGCGGAAGCGGCCGGAGCGATGAAGGTCCTGCTCGATACCACCGTCGAATACACCAAGACGCGCAAGCAGTTCGGCGTGCCGATTGGCAAGTTCCAGGTACTGCAGCACCGGATGGTCGACATGTTCATCCAGGCCGAGCAGACTACCTCCATGGCGCTGATGGTGACGCTCAAACTCGATGAAGGCGAGACTGAGCGCAAAAAGGCGGCCTCAGCGGCCAAGGTGCAACTGGGCAAAGGTGGCCGCTTCGTCGGACAGCAGGCGGTGCAGCTTCATGGCGGCATGGGCATGACCGACGAACTCAATGTCGGTCATTACTTCAAGCGTCTGGCACTCCTCGACACGCTCTACGGCAATGTCGATCACCATCTCAAGCGCTACGCCGCGCTGAGCGACTGAGACCGGATCGCTCTAGCAAAGGACAATTCATGTCTGCGCTTCTGTATGAGAAAAGCGGGACCGTCGTGCGCCTGACGATCAATCGGCCAGACGCCCGCAATCCGCTGGGCGAAGAAGGTGACGGCGCACTGTTTGCCGACGCCGCCCAAAGGATCAATGAGGACCGCGAGGTACGCTGCGTGATCCTGACCGGCGCCGGCTCAGCGTTTTCGGCCGGAGGCAATCTCAAGGCGATGCGTGCGCGGTCCGGCAGTTTCGCCGGGGCCCCCGTGCATATTCGTGAGCGCTATCGTGGCGGCATTCACCGCCTGGTGAAGGCGGTTTGGGGCATCGACGTGCCGGTGATCGCAGCCGTCAATGGTCCTGCGATCGGACTGGGCAATGATGTCGCCTGTCTCGCTGATCTGCGTATTGCTGCGGACACCGCCGTTTTTGGCGCAACCTTTCTCAAAGTCGGCTTGGTGCCCGGCGATGGCGGTGCCTGGATCCTGCCCCGTACCATCGGTATGGCCCGCGCAGCTGAGCTCTTCTATACGGGGGATACCATCGACGCGGCCACGGCGCTTGCTTGGGGGCTCGTGTCCCGGGTGGTGCCGGCGGCGCAACTGATGGCGGAGGCCGAGGCTCTGGCGGCGCGCATCTGTCGCCAGCCGCCGGACGTGTTGCGCATGACTAAACGGCTGATGCGCGAAGGGCAGGGCACGAGCTTCGAGACCATCATGGAAATGTCGGCAGCCTTCCAGGCGCTTGCCCATGTCACGGAAGATCATGCCGAAGCGGTCGCCGCATTCTTCGACAAGCGCACTCCGCAGTTCAAGGGTAGCTGACAGCAGCCAAGCGGCAAGGGTGATGGGTGGGCGTCAGGCGCACTTGGCCTCGGACATGCAGCGCGCGGCCGGCAAAATGGCCGTCACCTCGGTGCCAACGCCCGGCGTGCTCCCCAGATGGACGCTGCCACCATGGGCCTCGATCAGACCCTTGACGATGGCAAGGCCAAGTCCCGTCCCGCGCTCAGCCGTGGTGATGTCATGACGGGACTGCCCGAAGTTCTCGAAGATGCGCTCGACATTGCTGGCGGCAATACCGATGCCCGTGTCCCTGACCCCGAAGGCGATCTCGCCATTACCGATGCGCTGGGCAAAGGCTGTCACCTGTCCGCCTGGAGGCGTGAATTTGACAGCATTGGAAAGCAGGTTGAGCACGATCTGGCGCAAGGCCCGGCCATCGGCACGCACGCGCGGTAATCCAGGATGGCAGGAACACTCGAGAACGAGGCCGCGTGCTTCGGCGCGCGGCTGTAGAGTCTCAATGCCATCGCAGAGCAGGTTCTTGAGATCCACCTCCTGCTCGTCGAGCTCCATGCGGCCAGCTTCTATCTTGGCAAGGTCCAGGATGTCATTGATGAGCGTGAGCAGGTGACTGCCCGAGTGACGGATGTGGCGGGCATATTCCATCGACTTGGCAGGCTGTTCGAGGACCCGCCCGGTTTCCAACAGCTCGGAAAACCCCAATATGGCATTCAGCGGGGTGCGCAGTTCGTGACTCATATTGGCCAGAAACTGGGATTTGGCGCGACTGGCACGCTCGGCGCGTTCGCGGGCAAAATCCGACTCGGCCTTGGCGTGGGTGAGATCCAAGATCAGTTCCTGCCGCTCTCCTTCGAGCGTCAGCAGCTGGCGATGCGCGCGGTACTGGGCCAGCGTGTGATCCGCCATGATAAGAATGAAGCAGGTGGACAGAAGGCTCATCGAAAATGAAAAATGACCGGCCATCAGCCCCGGGGTCAGAAGAAGATCGAGCCCATAGATGACCAGACAGAGGCAAGCCATGAGCGCGTGCGGCGCATTCATCGAGCAGGAGCCGGTCATGGAGGCTGCAATCACGAGGAAAAGAACGAGATTGTAGCTTTGGGCGGTGCTTTGCCACATGATCGGCAGCAGCAGCGCCCATAACGTCGTGACCAGGACCGAGAACGTCACGAAAATTCTGGCCGCACGCGCCACCTCACGCACGGTTGCCCCTTCGGGGCAGTTAACGAAGCGTCGGCGCAGGAGTGGCGAGCTGACGCTGGCGGCGCTCATGCAAAACCACCACGCCAGAAGCCATGGCAGCGGCACAAGGCCGACATAGAAGGCAACGAGGATGAGTCCGGCGGGCGGCATGGTGAACCACAGACTTCGCGTCGAACCGGCCTGGATCGCGATCTGGCGGCATACCAGATCGGCCTCGCCCGGCGTCTTCGGGGCGAGCGACATTCTGAGTTCGTGCCAGAGGGTACTGTGCGGCGGGTAGAATGGCACCTTTTCGGATAGAGGGGAGGGGGGAACAGTCGGGGATGTCATGCCACAGCCTTGGCCTTTGCCGGGTGCGCGCGAAACGCCGGCAGGATTGCGGTAAAGGTCGAACCCTCGCCCAGCGTGCTCGCCACGTAGATCTCTCCGCCATGGGCCTCGATCAGCCCTTTGACAATGGCAAGACCAAGACCTGTGCCCTTGTCGATGGTGGCAACGTCATAGCGTCCCTGACCGAATTTTTCGAATATCTTGGCTTGATCCTCAGCGGCGATGCCCACCCCGGTGTCATGGACACCAAAGGCGATGCTCCCGTCGGCGCGTTCGTGGGCAAAAACCCCGACTTCGCCGCCCGGGGGCGTGAATTTGACAGCATTGGAGAGCAGATTGAGCAGGACCTGCCTGAGCGCCCGTCCGTCGGCAAAGAGCAAGGGTAGCTTCATTACCTTGCTCACCATCCGAACCCCCGCGGTGTCTGCAGCCGGGCCAATGAGGCGAACGCAATCGGCGATGATATCCTCGAGGCAGATTGCGCTCTCATGAAGCACTTCACCGCCCGCCTCGATCTTCGCCAGATCAAGGATGTCGTTGATCAGCGCCAGAAGATGCTTGCCCGAGTCATGAATAAAGCCGGCATATTCTTCGGTCTTTATCGTGTCGGTGCGCAAGCTCTGGATCAGTTCCGAGAAGCCGAGTATGGCGTTGAGCGGTGTCCTCAACTCATGACTCATGTTGGCAAGAAACTGTGACTTGGCTTGGCTGGCCTGTTCTGCCCGATCGCGGGCGCGATCAGAATCGTCCTTGGCAGTCTTCAGGCCCTCGATCAGCGCCGTGCGCTCATGCACCAGAACCAGCATCTCCCGGGCGGTGCGATGCATGCTGACCTGAATCTGCACCATGTAGCCAATATAGAACAGGGCGAGGAGCGCAATGGCGGTCATGATCTCACCGCCCTGACGCAGCGGGATGATGACGAGGGTCGCGCCGTAGACGACCGTCCCGATTGTCGCCAGGGGCACGCTGATGCTGCAGGCCGCGGTTGCACCCGCAAGCGTACAGGCGATCAAGAGCATGAGCAGGAACTGGTCCATCACATTGTTGGGCAGCCACAGAAAGAAGACCATTGAGGCCCATGCCATGACGAAGACTGCATAGCTGAGACTGCACAGAAGCAGCCAGCGCTGTGACGTGTTTGCGCCCAGAGATCGGCTCAGGAAGCGTTCGAGCAACGTGCCCTGCGGGATCACGCTCGCAAGTACCAGAAGGGCCCAGATGAAGACGTTCTGTGCAGGCACCCAGTGGGCGTAGACCACACAGATGACCGCGCCCACCAGCGGCATGACGATCGTGCTGGGGCGCAGATTGCGCATCGCCATGCGCAATTCGTCATAAACCAGCGTCTCGTCCAGCCTATCGGTGTCGGGACGATAAATTGGGGCCCAGCCCATGGCGTCTCCCGTCTTCGGCCAAGCCGTGTTTTGAGGGGAAACATAGGTAGGTAAGGTTAAAAACCTCTTGCAATGCCCCGGTTGCGGCACCGCACCCAAACCGCTAGCCTGCGCCAAAGCCAAATCGGGAGTGAAGGATGGCAATTGCAGTCGTGGCAACGTTGAAGGTTGCGAGCGGGAAGGAACAGGAGTTCGAGGGCGTGTTCCGGGAGCTTTCGGCTCAGGTGAGAGCCAATGAGCCGGGCAACAAGCTTTATCAGTTGTGCCGCTCCAAAGCAGATCCTTCAGTCTACTCGGTCATGGAAATCTATGCCGATGACGCGGCGCTGGCAGCGCATGGCGCGTCCGAGCATTTCAAGGCGGCTGGCCCCAAGCTTGGCCCCTGCCTGGGCGGCCGGCCCGAGATCCAGTATTTCGAAACGGTCTGAAGCAAGACTTTAGGCAGCTTTTTCGATACGGCGACGGGCAGGGAAGATGGCGGTCATCGTCGTGCCCTTGCCCGGGCTGCTGTCGATCAAGAGCTCGCCATCATGCAGCCTGATGAGCGAGTGGGTGATGGGCAGGCCAAGGCCTGTGCCCTGATGACGGCGGGAAAGAGCGGAATCGATCTGGCCGAAGGGCGATAGCGCCACCTTGATTTCGGCTCCACTCATGCCGATGCCAGAATCATGAACGCAAATGGCGAGCCCTTTGCTGCCCTCGTCGCGCACGCTGACGCGCACCGTGCCACCCTGCGGCGTGAACTTGATCGCATTGGTCATGAGATTGAGCAGGACCTGGCGAAGTGCCCGGGGATCGGCCTTGAGCGCGGGCAGATCAGCGGCGATGTCGTGGCTCAGCGTCACCAGACCTTCATCGGCCTTGACCTTCAGCAAGCTGAGGCACTGCTCAACCAGCACGGGAAGCACGACGTCGCTTTCATGCAGCTCAAGCTTGCCAGCTTCGAGCTTGGCTAAATCGAGGACGTCGTTGATCAACTCGAGCAGATATGTGCCACTGGTGTGAATGTCGCGTGCGTAAGCGGCATATTGCGGCTTGCAGGCGCCAAACATCTCGTTGGCGATGATCTCGGAAAAACCCAATATGGCATTCAGCGGCGTGCGCAGTTCATGGCTCATATTGGCGAGAAACTCGGTCTTGGCGCGATTGGCGAATTCTGCAGCTTCCTTGGCCCGGATCAGCGCCTCTTCAGCCATTTTGCGTGCCGTAATGTCAGTGATCCATGACAGTGACGCCGGTATGCCATCCCAGATGACGAGGGCTGCCTGGGCATCGGCCCAGACGATGCTGCCGTCGCGGTGAATGAGCCGGAATTCATAGTGGGGCGCGGTCTCATGCCCCCTCATGCGCGCATCAATGCGCCCGACGATAAGCCCGATATCATCAGGATGGATCACGCCGTTGATGGTTCCTTGCGCCAGCGCCGTGAGTTCGCCGGCATCCGCATAGCCGATCATGCGGGCGAAGCCATCGTTCAGGTAGAGCACCCTATCGTTGGTGCGCACGACAATGCCCTGGTGTGAGCCCTCGACCACGCGGCGCATCTGCTTGGCCGCACGGCGGGCAGCGATTCTGGGGTCGGCGAAGAGCCTGACCTCGATCAGGCCCTGGTCACTGCGGAGCTGAACCTCATTCACAAAGGGGCTTTTGCTGCCACTGCGAGGGAAGTGCAGCACCATATTGGCCATGCGACCGTCCTCGGCTGTAAGCCAGGCGAGGGTGGTCTCGAGGAAAGGTCGATCCTGTGGAGCGACCTGCGCAGACAGGCGTGCACCCACGGCAAGGCCATGGGCCGCCACACCCGAACGGTCGCCAACCTCGAGCGCAAGCACGGCCCCAGTGCCGTCAATGAGAGCGCGCACGGCCGGTGCGGCGTCCTCCTGCATCGTCTTCCCCCTGTTGCGCATCTGCTCGACCGACAAGGCGGCAGCCGCATAGGGATAAGAGCATAGCCCTATCTGGTTAAGGGGACTTTAGCCGGGGCAGATCAGCCCTTGATTGGGCTATCCTGAAGCCGGGCCATGAATTTTTCGGTTTGCTCCGAACCCATGGTGTAGTGCCGGGCACCCGAAAAGTCAGAAATCCTGCCCCAATATTCAGCCACGGTATCGGCGTTGGCCTTGTGGCCGAGATTGAGGCCCTCGCTTTCCACGATCTGGGCTGCAGCAAAAACCCCGGCTCCCGCAGTCAGGATCACGCCTGTCGGGGCCTCGTCGCTGACCAGATAAACCACGCCAGGGGTCACATATTCAGGCTTGAGCATCTCCAGCACCTGGGGAGGCATCAGATTTTCAGTCATGCGTGTTGCGGCGACCGGAGCGATGGCATTGACCTTGATGTTGTCTTTCGCACCCTCGAGCTTGAGCGTGTTCATGAAGCCAACGAGGCCAAGCTTGGCCGCGCCGTAATTGGTCTGGCCGAAATTGCCGTAAAGACCGGTCGAGGAGGTGGTGACGACAATGCGGCCATATTGCTGCTCGCGCATAATCGGCCAGATCGCCTTGCAGGGCTTGACGCTGCCCATCACGTGAACATCCATCACCGCCGCAAAATCC
>JBMFWV010000033.1:0-31292 GCA_049964915.1 Rhizomicrobium sp. | reverse complement strand
GCTATCTACGCGACAAACTCAAGCGAGAGGTCGATTTTCTGGTCGTACGGGACCGCAAGCCCTGGTTCCTGGTCGAGGTCAAGAACGGGAGCCGTCAGCCATCAAGCTCTCTGGCATACTTTCAGGCTCAGACCCAGGCTCGGCACGCGTTTCAGGTTGTGCTCGAGAAACCATTTACTCCAACAGACTGCTTTACGAGGATAGACCCCGTTGTTGTTCCGGCACGAACGTTCCTCAGCCAGCTCCTCTGATCGAAATTGCCCTGTCGGGGACGAGCGCTGCGGCAGCGCGACGTGCAAAAAAATGGACATCCTTACCTGCTAACGATGGTCAAGATGCTTGAACCGGGAGTGCCGGGAATACTCCTGGGGGCTTGAACCGCGGACGCGAAGGGGATAGTGCGGCCTTCACGGGCTGACCTGAGCCTGCGGCCATCCCGAACAGGGTCACAGAGAGAAGAGATTGGAGCGGGTATGAAGATCGCCGGCCGCCATTACCGCACGATTTGGCCGCGTTCCGACGGCGCCGTTGAGGTTATCGACCAGGCCCGGCTGCCCCATGAGTTTGTCACGCAGGTCCTCGCCACGGCGGCCGATTGTGCGCGGGTGATCAAGACCATGGTGGTGCGCGGTGCCCCCTTGATCGGTGCGACCGCAGCCTATGGCGTGGCTCTGGCCATGCGCGCCGATGCAAGCGATGAGGGACTTCGTGCCGCCGTCGCCGTTCTGGGCGCAACCAGGCCCACCGCCGTCAATCTCCATTGGGCGCTGCGCCGCATGGACGAGCGTCTGAGCCCGCTCATGGCCTCGGCGCGTGCCGACGCGGCCTGGTCTGAGGCCGCCGCCATCTGCGACGAGGATGTCGAGGTCTGCCGGCGCATCGGGGAGCATGGGCTGGACTGTCTCAAAGCTGCCGCCGCCAAGAAGCCGACAGGGCCCCTTAATATCCTGACTCACTGCAATGCCGGATGGCTCGCAACCGTGGACTGGGGCACGGCGCTTGCGCCCATCTATATGGCGCATGATGCCGGTCTCAAGGTTCATGTCTGGGTCGATGAGACCCGCCCGCGCAACCAGGGTGCGTCCCTCACCGCGTACGAGCTTGGTGCCCATGGCGTCCCGCACACCATCATCGCCGACAATGCCGGCGGGCATCTGATGCAGCATGGGCGGGTCGATCTTTGCATCGTTGGCACCGATCGGGTGACGCGCAATGGCGATGTTGCCAACAAGATCGGGACCTACCTCAAGGCACTCGCGGCCAAAGATAATGATCTGCCCTTTTACGTCGCACTGCCCAGTTCAACCATTGACTGGCAGCTTGCCTCAGGTCGCGACATTCCGATCGAGGAACGCAGCGCCGATGAACTTCTGGAGATGACCGGGCGCCTGGCCAATGGCGAGATTGTCCGTGTCGCGATTGCCGCGCCCGGATCGCCTGGCGCCAACCCTGCCTTTGACGTGACACCGGCGCGCTATATCACTGCCTTCATCACCGAGCGCGGTGTGTGCGCGGCCAGTGAGGACGGTCTGAAGAGTCTCTTCCCGCAAAAATCGGAGTGAACATGAAATCCCGCTGGTCCGACGCCGATGCCACGGCGATGATTGCCCATTATGCCAAAGCGGGCGTGGGTGAAGATCTGGCTCTGCGCGTCTACACCACGCGGCTCTTGGGCAGTGATCCCAAACTTGTGCTGCATGGTGGTGGTAATACCTCGGTCAAGACGACGCTCAAGGACATGCTTGGTGATGCGGTCGAGGTGCTGTGTGTCAAAGGCTCGGGCTGGGACATGGGCCAAATCGAGCCGGCGGGACTGCCGGCGGTGCGTCTTGCCCCGCTGCGGCGTCTGCGCGCCTTTGCCAGCCTCTCCGATGCCGACATGGTGACGTTCCAGCGGCTCAATCTGCTCGATCCGGCCGCACCCAATCCCAGTGTTGAGACCCTGCTGCACGCATTCCTGCCGCACAAGTTCATCGATCACACCCATTCAACTGCGGTGCTGGCGCTGACCGATCAGCCTGATGGCGAGGCCATCGTGCGTGAGCTCTACGGTCAGCGTGTGGCCTATGTGCCTTATACCATACCGGGATTTGCCCTCGCCAAAAGGGTTGCCGAGGTGTTTGAGCAGAACAGGGACGTCGAAGGTCTTGTTCTCCTCCAACATGGGATCTTCACGGTAGGGGCGAGTGCGCGCGAAGCCTATGAGCGCATGATCGGGTTTGTGAGCATGGCCGAGGACCGGCTCAAAGTAGCACGCAAGCCGCGCCCCGCGGCACAGCTGCCCGCACAACTGGCCACTACTGCTGAGATCGCCCCGATCATTCGCGGGGCGGTGGCGCTTGGCCGTGATGAGCTAGCTGGCAGCGTCAAGCGGCAGATAGTCGAGTTTCGCAGCTCGAAGGCCATTCTCGATTATGTAAATGGTGCCGAGCTTCAGCGGTACAGTCAGAAAGGCGTGGTGACGCCTGATCATACCATCCGCACCAAGAACTGGCCGCTCGTTCTGCCCGCGCCTGAGGCGGGCAGCCTCGGCGACTGGCAGAAAAAGGTGACGGCGGCCGTCGCCAAATTTGTCGCCGACTATCATGCCTATTTTGCCCGCAACAATGCCTTGAGCCCGGAGAAGAAGACCGAGCTTGATCCCTTGCCCCGTGTGGTCCTCGTTCCCGGCATTGGGCTCTTCGGCCTCGGCGCGTCCGCGAAAGACGCGGCGATCGCCGCTGACATTGCCGAAAACACCATCGAGGTCATCACTGACGCCGAGGCCATTGGCACCTATCAGCCGATCAGTGAATACGACATGTTCGAGGTCGAATACTGGTCGCTCGAGCAGGCCAAGCTCGGCAAGTCGGCCGAAAAAGGCTTTGCCCGCCAGGTGGTGGCGATCACTGGCGGCGGCTCTGGTATCGGCGCAGCCACGGCCAGGGCTTTCGCCCGCGAGGGCGCCGAGGTTGTGGTGCTTGATCTTGATCCTGAGGCCGCCAGGAAGGTCGCGGCCGGCTGTGGCAAGACGGCTTTGGCGCTTGGTTGTGACGTCACCCGTGACGCGAGCGTGGCGGCGGCCTTTGACGCCATTGCCGCGCGCTTTGGCGGCGTCGATGTCGTGGTCTCCAATGCGGGCGCGGCGTATCAAGGACGCATTGGGGAGGTTGAGGATGGCCTTCTGCGCAAGAGCTTCGAGCTCAATTTCTTCGCCCACCAGCGTGTGGCGCAGCATGCTGTCCGGATCATGCGGGCGCAGGCAAGTGGTGGCGCCTTGCTCTTCAACACTTCAAAGCAGGCGGTCAATCCCGGCAAGGATTTTGGCCCCTATGGTCTGCCCAAGGCGTCGACCCTGTTTCTGATGAAGCAATATGCGCTCGATTATGGCCGCGACGGCATCAGGTCGAATGCCGTCAATGCCGATCGCATCCGTTCGGGCCTACTCACCGACGAGATGGTGGCAGCGCGCGCCCGTGCCCGTGGCGTCAGCGAGAAAGATTATATGAGCGGCAATCTTCTGGGGCGGGAGGTCACGGCTGAGGACGTGGCCGAAGCCTTTGTCTATCTGGCGCGTGCACCCAAGACGACGGCGGCGGTGCTCACCGTCGATGGCGGCAATATCGAGGCCAGCCTGCGCTGAGGATGTCGCAGGAATTGCTGCGCGATCCTGGTCTTCAATCTGCGGGATGACGGTGAGCCCGCCGACCAAGGGTGGACGCAAAGGCAGAGCTGAGCGGTGGGTCCCACCTACGCGGGCTGAAGGGTGCGCCTATGCGACCAGTTCGGGCGGTATGATGAGGATCTCGCAGCTTGTTTCGTAATGTAGCGGCCTCAGCTTGTAGCGGCAGCCATTACGTCCCTGGACCGCGGCAAAGCGCGCGTCGGGATAAAAGGCAGAACGAAACGCCTCTTCGCTGCCGAAAAGCTCATGGGCTTCAGGTCCAAGCTCGGTCAGGATGATGGGGCGGTCCTTTGCCAGGCGCTGTCTCAGCCCTTCGAACACCAGGGGCTCGAAGCCCTCGACATCAACCTTGAGGATGTCGATGCGCGGAAGCCCATTCTCTGCGCAAAAATCATCGCCCTTGCGGATCAGCAGTCGTGCTGAGGGCGGACCATCCTTTTCGGGATCCGGCAGGAAGGTACCCATTCCGGCATTGGTATTGCGGAAGTCGAGATAATAGTTGCGCAGTTCGTCCTTGCTGCCGAGGGCCACCGGCATGATCGAAACATTGTCGAGCTTGTTGAGGATGACCTTCTGGACGATGCCCTCAAGAAACCCGGGGAACGGTTCAAAGGCGATGACCTCTTCGACGAGGGCTGACATGAAGAGTGTATGGTGCCCGGAATTGGCGCCGACATCGAAGAAGCTGAGGGAACCTTCTCGTTGTCGCCGTAACAGCTTGACCAGATCGCGCAGCAGCGTCAGTTCCGGCATGGCATAGGCGCCATAGGTAAAGACCATCCAGTCAATATAATCGGCCAGGTTGCCGCGGTAGCGTTGGCCAAAGAAGTCAACCTCGAAGGGAAAATCGGGGGCCAATTCGGGCTTCATCACCCAGGTCAGAAGACGGTTATGACCTTTGGCAATCCAGGTCTGCCGGCCAAGCCAGCGCAAAAGCCGCATGCGGCCCGAAAATTCCTTTTCGGTGTGGTAGGTGGTCGCCGCCGGGTCCGGCATCCAGCGGTTCTGTAGGATCGTCACGTATGGCCCCGTCACCCAACGCGCGCTGGCACTCTGCCATGATCCTTGCTGATTTCAAATGTTAAGTATGGCAGCAAGACGTGTTGGTCGCGGCCGAGAGGGAACAGGGGGGCGCTTCGGGGGGTGATCTTCTGTCCCCTAGAGCTTTTGCAGAACGCCCAGCGTCTCTGTCTCGATGGTAGATGGGCGCGTGCGGAATGTGTCCAGCTGCTCGTCTTTGCTGTGCCAGTTCATGGGCGTGAGCCGCCGCCAGCAATGATCCCACGCAACCCGCCTCTCTGCCTCCCTGGCCTGCGTGCGCGTCTGGTGCAGCCTCCCACCAAGCCCTGGGTGGTCCAGGCCTCGTCATGCTTGCTGGCCGCGCCAAGCCATGCTTCGATGATCGTCCCATGCAGAGCTTCTCGATTTTCCCCTTTGAACCTCCGGGTGACATTCAGGCGCTGCGCCAAGAGGTGCGGAGCTTTATTGCCGCCCATATGCCCAAAACCCGTGCTGCGAGCCGTGCCAATTGCTGGTCGGTAGCGGACCCCAAATTCAGCCGGGCTATGGGTGAGGCCGGTTACATTGGCATGATCTGGCCGAAACGGTACGGCGGCCATGAGCGCCACCCCCTTGAGCGCTACACCGTGCTCGAAGAGTTGCTTGCGGCGGGTGCACCGGTGGCCATGCACTGGGTGGCGGACCGGCAAAGCGGACCTCTCCTGCTGCGCTATGGCAGCGAAGAGCTGCGTGCGCGCATCGTGCCGGGCATTGCCCGCGGAGAGACCTTTTTCTGCATCGGCATGAGCGAGCCGGGAACTGGCTCGGACCTGGCATCGGTGCGCACCCAGGGCATGCGCACAAAGGAGGGCTGGCGCATCAATGGCCAGAAGGTGTGGACGAGCGGGGCTCACTACTCCCAGTACATGATTGCCCTGGTTCGCACCCAGGAAGGCTCCGAACGCCATGCCGGCCTGACCCAGTTTCTGATCGACATGTCTAGTCCCGGCATCACCGTGCGCCCCATCATCGATCTGGTCGGGGCGCATCATTTCAACGAAGTGTTTTTTGACGATGTGCTGGTGCCTGACAGCATGCGCCTTGGGGCAGAGGGCGGTGGTTGGGCGCAGGTCACCGCCGAACTGTCGCTCGAACGCAGTGGTCCGGAACGCTATCTGTCGAGCTATGCACTCCTCGTTGAGTTCATCCGCCGGGCAGGGCCGTCGCCGGATGCGGCAACCAGGGCCTTGATTGGCCAGTTCACAGCGGAACTGTGGACCTTGCGCCAGATGTCACGGTCGACTGCGGCCAAGCTTGCAGCAGGTCAGGACCCGATGCTGGAGGCCGCGGTGGTCAAGGATCTGGGCAACAGTTTCGAGCAGAGCCTGCCCAGGCGCATCCTCGCCGGGATCGGAGGGCTTGCGGATCTGTCTGATGAGAGCGAGCTCATGGAGGTGCTGGCGCTATTGCTGCAGATCTCGCCATCGTTTTCGCTGCGCGGCGGGACGCGCGAAATCCTGCGAGGCATCATTGCACGAGGATTGGGGCTGCGATGACAGGAGAAACCCAACAGCTTCTGAGCGAGACCGCAGATCGCCTGTTTCGGGATCTGTGTGCGGATCGGAGACTGGAATTTTCCGGGCTCTGGCGGCAACTGGATGAGGCAGGATTTAAGAGCCTGCTTGTGCCTGAAGCCGATGGCGGCTTTGGCGGCAGTTTTCGCGATGTCGCCGCAGTCTTGCGTCTGGCCGGCCAGCATGGGCTTGGTGCACCGCTCGCCGAAGCCATTGTTGCGACCTACATGGCCCATTCAGCGGGGTTTGTCATCCCGGAGGGGTTTCTTAGTCTTGGGCCCGTCGCGGACGGCACGCTTCAGGGCAGCCGCTTTTCGGGTACGCTGCGCGCCGTGCCCTGGGGCGAAAGTGCAGAGATGGTGGTCGCGGAGGTGGGAACGCGCCTCGTCATGGTCCCGCGCAGCAGCGCCACCAGTGTCGCGACGACGAACAATCCGGCAGGTGAACCGCGTACCACGCTCCGTTTCGCGAACGCGCCGGTGTCCGTTGCGTCGGCCTCAGACGAACTCATGACGCTGGGGGCCTTCAGCCGCAGCTGCCTTATCGCCGGCGCGCTGGATGGCGCTCTTGCCCGCTCAATCGAATATGCCAATTCCCGCATCCAGTTTGGCAAACCCATTGGCAAGTTCCAGGCCGTGCAGCAGGTACTTGCGGTCTTTGCCGAAGAAGCGGCCGCCGTCAATTGCGCCGCCGAAGCAGCGGCCCTGGCGCTGGACAAGGCAGATGGCCGCTTCGAGGTCGCGTGCGCCAAGCTCAGAGCCAATAGCGCCGCTAGCATTGGCGTTGCCACTGCCCACCAGGTGCATGGCGCCATCGGCTTTACCGCGGAGCTCGGATTACATCACCTGACGCGCCGTCTCATCCTCTGGTCGGGCGAGTTTGGCAATGAGCGGTCGTGGGCCGAAGAGCTGGGCGGTACTGTTGCCGCGCTCGGGGCCGATCAGCTGTGGCCGGAAATCACCCGGCGCGGTGACCGGCTGTAACTGCCCAAGCCCGCAGCTTTCTTCCCACAGCGGGGAAGTTGGCAGCTTTACCTGCCACAGCACCTTGAGATGCCGCGCAAGCCCAAAGTTCAGCGTATCTTGTCCTGTGCCCCCGATTTGGCCGCCTCACTCCCGTGCACAGGTGGCGGAGGGGGCGAAGCCGGATGCAGGGCAGCCGGTCATGACACCCGCAGAGAAGTCGTACGGTGCCGATTAATTCATTTCCGCCGGGCTCTGCTTGCCGCTAGGCTCGCAGCGCTCACAGTGAGGCTGTCAGCAATGGATCGAGCGAGGAATATGAGGGGTCTATGGCGCAAGCCGGGATGAACGCAGCAAAATCGTCTGAGGCACCGCGCTCGCTACTGGCGTTTTCATTGGCATCGTTTCCGACCGGTGCCTTTGTCATCACCCTCGCGGTCTATCTGCCCAACTACTTTACAAGCGCGCTTGGCCTGCCCCTCGCCACGGTTGGCGCGGTTTTTGCCATCATCCGCCTCTTTGACATTGGCGTTGATCCGCTGCTTGGCATTGCGATGGATCACACCCGGACCCCGATTGGACGCTATCGGCCCTGGCTGATGGCGGCGATGCCGGTACTTTTGGTGGCGACCGCTGCGCTTTACCTCAAGACCACGCCGGTGAGCGCGTTTTATCTCGCGGTCTGGCTGATCGTACTTTATGCCGGGTACTCGATGATGATGCTCTCGCTGGCCGCCTGGGCCTCGGTCCTTGTCGTGGAGTATCACGCCCGTTCGCGGATTTATGGCTGGCTTTACACCATCGGAATCCTTGGCTCGGTGGCGGTGCTTTTGCTGCCGCAGGTTACCGCAACGCTGTGGCCGACCGCTCCGGTCAAGGGCGTCCCCCTGATGGGCTGGTTTCTGATCGTGTTCGTGCCACTCGCACTGGGTGCGACCGCCACCTTTGCCCATGAGCCGGAACGCCCGCGCACGGCCCATTCTGAACGGGTATCGATCAAGGATTATCTTGCGCTTTTCCTGCGTCCGGAAATGCGGCGCATCCTCTTTTCCGTCCTTTTCTGTGTGATGGGTCCCGCCATCACGGCACCGCTTTATATTTTCTTCTTTGAACAGGCGCGGGACTATACGGCGACCCAGACGAGCTGGCTGCTGATGATTTATCTTGCAGCGGGATTTTTTGGTCCGCCGCTCTGGATGCGGGTGGCGCACCGTCTCGGCAAGCACCCAACGGTTATTGTCGCCAGCGTCTGCTACGCACTGGCTCAGACCTTTCTTCTGATGCTGCCACCGGCCCATGTTGCTGAAATGTCAGTCGCGATGTTCATGGTGGGCTTCGTGGCAAGCTCCTTTGTCTTTCTGCTGCGGGCGATGGTCGCTGATGTCAGTGATGATGTCCTGCTTGAGACCGAGAAGGATCGCACGGGCCTGCTTTACGCTCTTGAGACCAGCACCGAGAAAATCGGCTCAACGGTATCGGTGGGGATCGCCTATGCGCTTCTACCGTTGTTCGGTTTCAATGCTGCAGCTGGTGCGATCAACACCCCGCATGCGATCTGGGGCCTTGAGCTGTGCTATCTGGGCCCGCCCTCTCTCAGTGTCCTGATCGGTGGCCTGGCCATGTGGGGCTACAAGCTCGATGAGCGGCGGCATGCGACTATCAGACGCGAACTGGACGAACGGCGCTTATCTGAAACGAACGCACAACTGCCGACAGCGAAGCTCGCAGAGAGCCCTGCCGCCGGTACATGACCTCGTGGGCGAAGGCACAGGAACTCCGTCTGGCCAGGCTGCATCAGGTTATGCATTGAAGAGATTGCGGACTTAAGCGCGCTCTGATTGAGGGGGATCCTGCGAGGCATCAAATTTCTCCGCTCGCTCCTCCTCGCCCGCCGGTGCGATCAGTGCCCCTGCTCTACGTTCACTGGCTGCTGTCTCAGGGCCTCACGAGAGTGTCGGGCGGCCGTGTAGCTTTGCAGCCGCCTGCAATGCCACAAGAAATCGCCGCGTCACGGTCATCCAGTCGAACTCCTTGATTACCTTCCGATGCCCCGCGACGCCCATCCCGTGCAGCCGGGAACGGCTACGGGCTCCCTCGATAATCCGATTGGCGAGGGCGGTCGCGTCCGGAGCGACGAGAAAGCCGTCTATGCCGTCAGCCACGATCTCGCGGAAGACCGGAAGATCGAGGGTCAGCACAGGAACGCAGTGTGCCCAGGCTTCCAGGATTACAGTTCCGAATGACTCCACGGTTGAAGGTAGTACGAGTATCGCTGTGTCGGCGAGTACCTGTTCTCTCTCGGTATTCGATACATTGTCGCCTGATCGAATTTTACTTCTCAGGTGCGGAGGCAACGCCATGATGAGTTCAAGGACGGCTTCCGCATCAGCTGTTGTCGCTCCGATCAGGTTAAGGCGCGCCTCTGGAACCACGTCCCACACCAGGTTCATCGCCGCAAGAAGCAAAGGAATGCCTTTCTTGAGCGATTTGCGCCCAAGAAACGTTACTGCAAATGGTGTGTCCACATCATGTATGGGTTCTGAATTCGAGACGTCAACGCCAACGCCGCCGACAAATACCCTTTCCGGGCTAACTGCATAGGATTCGATTAACCGGTCGCGCTCCCATTTTGTGTTTGCTATCACGGCATCAGCATGTGCGAGCGTACTCAACACCTTGTCTTTGGGCCACTGAGGGTCAAATTCGTGCAAGAGTGGCATGACGGCGAATGGAAAATTTAGCCGTTCGCGTAATGCGGAAGCGATTTCCACATTTGGCAGGACGTGAGGTGTCGCAAGCACGACATCGGGGTTCCAGGTTCTGATCTCCTGCTCGAGCGTGGACGATAGCTTGTGGCGGATACAGGACTCTATGGCGCCCAGCGTGCGACCCTTGCCCAGGCCGGTTGGTGCCCTGGCCAATATGCGCTGAACACCCTGCGTCACCCGATTGCCATAGGCTACGCGAGTGATGTGCACGCCGTTGCGGATTTCGTTCGCAGACGCATGCACTCTGGGCATCGGTCGGAAATAGGCGTCAACACTAGGTACATCTGTTGTGAGCACATGCACATCATGACCAAGGGCCACGAGGTTCTCGCTCACCTTCTGAATTTGGCTTTCAACACCTCCTAACACTGGGGTGTAAGCATGCGGAACCTGAAGTATTCTCATGGATCGCCATTGTGGGGCATGTGTCGTATCCCGCTAACCCATACGGTTTTCAATATGGCCTAGAATTCGTCTGCGCAGAGGGGTCTCAAACCACTTAAAGACCGCAACCGCTGCCATGTTGACCAAAACGAAGAATACAATTGCGGATGGTATGTTTTGCCACGGCAACAGGAAAATTCTGGTCATCAGCCACTTCCACCACCACAGCAGCGGCAGGTGCAAGATATAAAGAGCATAGCTTGCCTCGCCCAGAAGCAGAATAAACGGCGTTGAAAGCAGCATTTGACGTTTATCAAGCTGGCTGCCCAACCATATCAACGCCCCTGAAAGTGGAACGATCGCCAAATTCGACGAGAAGGGGGCCGGCAATCTGGTGCGCAGTACCAGCAGCGATATGAGAAGGGCAGCTGCCGACCAAAAGAGTTTTGACGCATGCCTTATGGTGGTCTCCTGGTGATGTGCATAGAGGCGGGCGAGCGCAACACCGAAAAGAAAAGATGGCAAATGCAAGAGGGGGAAAAATGCTCGAAAATGCGTCCAGAATTCCGATGGATCGAGATAGCGCTGGGGAATAGCAGATGGAGGAACGATAAATGCGGTTAGGCAAACCAACGCGTACGCCGAAAAAAGAAGAGGTCTGACCGGCATTTTTGAAATTGGTTGGATCAGGAAAGGAAAAATCAAATAGAAAAAGCACTCGGTGGATAGCGACCATGCCGGACTATTCCAGGTTGTTGAAACACTCGGCCACCAGGACTGAAGGAAGAGAGGCGTCAGGATGATTGACGCGTCAAAGTGACTGACGCGAGATACCAAAACTGAATATATTATTGGTGGTAGTGAAATGAGAAGGCTGAGATAATAAACTGGCGCGATACGCGCAATACGCGCTCTCCAGAATTTCAAAGCTCCCTGCGTGACTGGGAGGCTATTAAGCACGTCGGCGTAAACGTAGGTAAGTATGAACCCCGATAACACGAAGAAGAACGTCACCGCCGCCACTGCACCCAAGTAGAGGCGGCCGCTGTCCTGCGATGATGTCGGGGTTTGCCAAAAATGGTTGGCCACAACGGCCGAGGCTGCAAAGAAGCGCAGTCCGGTAAGCGCTCTGAGCGGGGACTTCCCGGCCGACACCGTAGTTTGGTGCAAATGAGTGTGGGGACCTTGGGAGATATCGGGACAATATTGTACCTCTTGCCCCAAATTCATTCATTGAGCCCCTGTTACCCCTGACTAGACCCGCAAAATAGCATTGTATTAGTGCTGAGTGGAGTCTGGGGCATCCTTGTCCGCCTTCAGCCTGCCGGTCCGCCCCATTTTTCTTCGAATGCCCATACGTCCTCAAAGCCGATCATCCTGCAGAAACTGCTAAAGTCCATCATCGGGATATCGGCCGGCTCGCCGTCCAGCTCATCGCGCAATCGAACGAGGGCATTTTCCATCGCCGCGGCCGCGACGAGACTGGTCAGTGAGGGATAGATGGCAAAGGCAAAGCCGATATCCTCAAGCTCCTTGCCCTTCAAAATCGGGCTAAGACCACCATTGGCCATATTGGCCATGACGGGTTGGTCAAAGGCGGCGCAGACCTTGGCCATCTCCTCGGTGCTCGTGAGCGCTTCGGGAAAGAGGACATCGGCGCCGGCCCTGGCATAGGCGTCAAGCCGGCGCAGGACGCCGTCGAGCCCTTCGGACTGACGGGCATCGGTACGTGCGATGACCAGCATGTCCTCGCGTGCATCGACCGCGACTTTGATCTTGTCAGCCATGTCGCTTGCGGGGATCACGCGCTTGAAAGGGGTATGGCCGCACTTCTTGGGAAACTCCTGATCCTCAAGCTGTATGGCGGCAACCCCTGCAGCCTCATAGCCCTTGACCGTGTGGTGGACATTGAGAAGTCCGCCATAGCCGGTGTCGGCATCGGCGATCAGCGCGGCATTGCTGCAGCGCGCCAGTGTCGCCATGCGATCGTGCATCTGGGTATAGGTGGCAAGGCCGGCATCCGGCAGGCCCAAGGCCGATGCCGTCAGCCAGTATCCCGTGCCATAGACGACATCGAAGCCGACGCGGTTGGCGACGACGGCGGCGATCATGTCCTGGATACCCGGCACCACGAAAAATCTACCGGTAGCCAGTTTTGTGCGTAGTCGTGGATCTGCCATGTTTACTCCTGACCTAGGCTGGCGCAGGGCTCACACCCCTAAAGGAAACCAGCGTCCCGCTTGAGAGCTGCGTTTAGTTTTATCTCTACCGCCCGTCGCCTCTTAGGTCTTTGTGTTCAGGTTGTATTTCATTATCGCGCCGTGCTTTCCATCGCGTTGGCGTTCCAGGCCATACACCTCACCGGCTGGTCCATGGCGCTTGGCCAGAACCGTCTTGATGGCGCAAAGATCCGTGGCGGTGAGGTGGACCCGCCCGATTTCTTCAAGGCTGGCGAGATGGGCCCTGCTACGGGCGCCGATGATGACGGCACCAACGCTGGGTTGCTCTAGAACATAGCGCGAGGCGATCGCGGCGATACTGGCGTCGTGACGTTTGGCGACACTGGCGAGCGTCGCCAACAATTCCTGGAACAGATCCCAGCCGCCAAACTCATCGATGATCAACTTGTATTTTGTCAGCGAGCGGTTGGGCAGTGGCTCGACCGGCTCCCTTTGGCCGAGCCAGCGGGCACTGAGAAACCCACCGGCCAATGTGCCATAACACAAAAGGGCGACCCCACACTCCGCGGCGCTCGCGGCAAAGTTGCCAGCAGGACGCTCATCGAGCAGGGAATATTGAACCTGCATGGTGGCCAGATCCACGCCAGCTTGGTGCAGTTCCCGCAGATGTTTGGTATCGAAATTGGTACCGCCGATCAGATGGATTTTGCCGTCCTGCTGCAGCTCCTTGAGCCACAGGGCTGTTTCGATGGCGCCGGGAATTTGGTAATCCCACCAATGAAACTGGACGAGGTCAAGGCGCTCGCAGTTCAGCCGGCGCAAAGAGCGCTCGATCGCACCGCGTACATAGGCGCGATCCATGCGTGGCAGGGCATCCAGGTCAGGTACGAATTTGGTATGCACTTTGAGACGTGTGAGTGCCTCCTCGCCGCGCTGTTGCTGCAACTGACGGCGGACCTGACCTAGAATATCCTCAACTCCGGTATAGATGTCCGCACAATCAAAAGTCGTATAGCCAGCGACGTGGAAGGCGATGAGGTCATTCACCGCCTCGACGCGATCGACCTCGCCATGGCCGCCGGCCAACTGCCAACATCCGGTGATGATGCGGGCGATCTGGTAATCCTTGCGCAGCGAGCGGGTTTCAGGGCTCATCTTGAGGGCTCTGTGTGGAAAGCGGAGTCGCGGTGACATCGGTATGGCGAAACTGTCGCCGTTTCGTCCGGCTGATGCGAAACCGGGTTTGGCAGTTTGGATCCGGACAGGCAACCTCACTGTCGGTTGAGACCCAGTCATTGGGATCTGTCGGTCGTTGTTTGACGGGCAAGAGTGGCAACAGCGCCGCCAAGGAATAGATCGAAAAGCCTTGGCCCGGAGGAAGATAGAGCATCTCGCCGTGCAATTCGAAGCTGTCACCCGGTTTTGCTGAACAGAAAATTGCTGCGCCCTCAGGAGCAATCACTTCGACGCGCAAATCCCAGAGTTCGAAACTGTCACTGGGCGGCGGCAGGGAGGTTGGCATGGCGGCTGCGGATCCTTTCTGCCCAAAGGCTGGTGATGAAAGCGAGTGCGAATGCGCTGCCTGCGGTCAGCGCGATCGCCGGTCCGAGGCCGGCCGCGGCACCGAAGAGGCTGCTGCTGGATAGGGCGATTGCCGTGGGGCCAAGGCCTGCCCCAAGGGCTACGCTGAGAAAGAAGCTCACCGCCATTGCCCGTCCACGCAAGTGATTGGGCGTGGCATCGAGTATCGCTGAAAGACCCGAGGCCGTGACAATTGCAGAGAGTGTAAAGTAAAGGCCCGTCACCACCATCACAAAGGCCGAATGCGCGCTCGCGAAGACGGGCGCGGTGAATGCGATCAGGAGGCTTGCCAGCGCGCAAAGCTCGATCTTGCCTCTGGGGCCTCTCTTGCGTGCGACGAGATCCGAAAGCCAGCCGCCTGTCAGCATTCCCCCGCCATAGGCAAAGATCAGCAGGTAGCCAAGATGGAGCCCGACATTTGCCGCGTTCTCGCCAAAGCGACGGACGAGCAGGGAGGGAAGCCAGGCACCCACTCCGTTATCGACAAAGGACGCCAAGGCCACAGTGGCAAAGATTGGCCAAGCACGCAGCAGGCTCAAGTGGTCCAAGGCCGGGCCCGAAGCCGGTGTTGCGACGGGCAGGCCATGGCGGATCGGCTCACGTATAAAGAGCAGGGCGAAGCACCACAGCAGGCTTGGTCCCCCGATGACCCAAAAGACGATGCGCCAGGCGGGGCTGTCCGCCACGGGTCCGATGGCAAAGATCCCCTTGTGCACAAGCCCGAGGACCGCGCCACCAATCAAAAATGAGCCACCGATGCCGATGCAGATGCCGGTGAAAAATACGCCAACGGCACGCCCGCGCTGGGCCGGCGGAAAAAGATCGCTGATGAGAGAAATCGCGGCTGGCGACAGGGCCGCTTCACCCATGCCGACGATGACCCGCGCGGCAAAAAGCTGTCCAAAGTCTACGGCCAGGCCGCAGCCGATGGTGCCGAGGCTCCAGACCGCAATCCCGATGACGATCAGATTGCGTCGCGACAGGCGGTCGGCAAGCCAGCCCATCGGCAGGCCCACGATGCCATAGATCATCGCGAAGGCCGTTCCGAGGAGCAGGCTTATCTTCGTGTCGTCGATATGAAGCGATGCTTTGATCGGATCAACGATCAGGCTCATGACCTGCCGGTCGGTATAGGAAATGACCGCCGTCAGTGCGAGGGCAACGACCACGGCCCAGGCATAGGCCGCGCGCGGATAGGGCGCCTCAAGGACAGACGCATCATGGTTCATAGGCCGGACCACCTGCATTGATCCAGTTCTGAATCTTGTGGTCGAGAATGCCCAGTGGCATCGAGCCGGTCATGATCACCTGGTCATGGAAGCGCTTGACGTCAAAACGCCGGCCCAGACCTTGTTCGGCGCGGCGACGCAAGGATTTGATCTTCAGTTCGCCGACTTTATAGGCGGTTGCCTGGGCAGGGACTGCGATATAGCGGTCGATCTCGACCCGTATGTCCTTGGCAGCCATTGACGTGTTCTCGGTCAGAAAGGCGATGGCTTTCTCGCGCGACCAGCGCTGCGCGTGCAGGCCGGTGTCGACGACCAGGCGGCAGGCGCGCAACATGTCGAAATCGAGATGGCCGTACCATTGCCAGGGATCGGTAAACATGCCGAGGGCTTTGCCCAGTGATTCCGAATAGACGGCCCAGCCTTCGATATAGGCGGTGAAGCCGCCGCCGAAGCGCAAGATGTCGGGCAGTGCCGTATTCTCCTGGGCGAGAGAGCCCTGATAGTGATGGCCCGGAATTCCTTCGTGCAGCGTGAGTGTTTCGAGCGTCGGGATCGGACGGGTGGAGAGCATGGCCATGTTGAAGTACAGCACGCCTGGACCCGAACCATCGGGCGGGCCGAGCTTGTAGTAGCCGGTGCCGCGCGCTGCGCCCATGGCCGGCAAGGGACGGACCTCAAAGGGCGCTTTGGGTTTTCTGTCAAAGAGGCGCGGCATGCCTTTCCAGATGCGCGCTTCGATTTCCTTGAAGCGGTCCAGAAGCTCCTCTGGCCGGGTAAAATAGAATTTGGGATCGGTGCGTACATGTTCAAACAGGGCGCGCAGATCGTGGGGGAAGCCCAGAACCGTCTGCACCTCATGCATGGCGGCGCGGATGCGCGCGACTTCACGCAAACCCAAATCATGGATCTGGTCGGCGGAAAGACTGGTGGTCGTGTTCCAGCGCAGGGCCTGATCGTAGATACGCGCGCCATCCTTCATGGCCCACAGCCCCGGTGCTTGCCGGGCTCGTGGCAGATAGGTTTCGGTGAGATAGGTCTTCCAGAGCGCGTAGCCCGGCATCACGTCTTCACGGATTACGGAGAGATAGGCCCGCGCCAGGCGCGCACGCTCGGTTCCTGTGATGGTCGCCGGCATTTTGCGGATTGGCTGATAGAATGCCGTGTCCTGGGGCGCGCTTGAGAGCGCGACATTGACCTCGGCGAGGACGTTCTCAACGACGATGCGGGGCTGCACATAACCGTGGGCCAGGCCCTCCTTGAGTCGTACGATCGTAGTCCTGAGGTAGCCGGCAAAGCCTTTGAGCCGCGACAGGCCGTTCTCGTAGTCCTCTAGGGTGACAAACGGGGCGCCGGCCCCGGAGGCGGCATCCGGAAAACTGACCTGAAGACCAAAGGATGGATCGAGCGGTACCATCCGTTTGATCTCAAACAGTCCCGAGGAGAAATCCTGCAGAACTTCGGCCGTCTTATAGTGAAAGACGTCCCAGGCGAGCCGGTCAACGGGCCCAAGCGCATGGGGATCGATGGTCATGAGCTCGGCCATCTCCCGCTTTTTGTTGCTCAGGCGCATCTGCGCGTAAGCATCCGAGAGCGGATCGATGAAGCGACCGGCGGCGTGCGGGTCGAGGCGCAATGCCTTCAGTGGATCAAGCGCCGCGTCGGCTCGGACGCTGCGATCGATCAACGCGCGCAGACGCTGTGAAAGCGCTGCGGAACTGGCAAAGACAGGCTGCGGTGCACACAATGCGGCAGCACTTACCCCCGCTCCTGCGGCCAGCAGCGAGCGACGGCTGCAGGCAATATTGTTGACGTCCACGTTGCTGCTCCCCCAAGCCGTGCGGTGTCGTGGAGCTGAGGCTAGCATCAAATTCCCGACGACGCCCAGTATGTACCATCGTGACTCCGGGACCCGAGGCGTCTTGAACTGTCGCTCGCGGCTTTAGGTTGGAAGGAAGGCACCCGCTGGGCGTTGTCGATCATCGCCGCGTGAAAGCTGCGGCCGGGAGGATTGGCTTTTGCAACGGCGCGAACCACCCGATTGCGCTCTGTGCAAAACCTAGCCTGTTGGCAGCAGGGCTCTGCGGATTTTAGCCCATGCTCTTTCCTTCGTGCTGATGAAGCCCCTGCGTGAGGCATTGGGGAGAGGCCTCCTTCAGCACTCGAGCCCCAGGGTCTTGGTTGACGTCTCCTGCGCGGGCAAGCGCAACGTCTCCTCCGTCGACGTGCCGACTGAAAGTCTCGTCACGGGTTAAAGGCTTGGAGGAAGGCTTCGGGTTCCCGTTGCGGAGGCTCCGCATACTGGGGAGCTGAGCATTGAAAATGTCATCAAATGGTGACACATTCAGTGCCTACACGGGAATGCACCAATGCGAACGACCTTAGCCCTGGATGATGAACTGGTGATCGAAGCCCAGAAACTTACAGGCTTGAAGGAAAAATCCAGTCTCGTTCGTGAAGCGCTCAAAGCTCTGATTGAGCGCGAAAGCGCGCGTCGTTTGGCCCGTCTTGGCGGTAGCGAGCCAGACATCGAGCTGGCACCGAGGCGCCGTCCGACCCCTCCATGATTCTCGTAGACACATCGGTGTGGGTGGACCATTTGCGCTCAGGAGAGGACGCGCTTAGCCGCTTGCTCGATCACGGAAGGGTTCTATCTCACCCCTTTATCATCGGCGAACTGGCATTGGGACAAATGCGGCAGCGTGAGCTGATATTGACAGCATTGGCGGCACTGCCGCGCGCCATCGTCGCGACGGATGCTGAAGTTTTCGGATTTATCGCGCGGTGTGAACTGTTCGGGCGCGGCATAGGTTATGTCGATGTTCATCTGCTGGCGGCCGCAAGTCTTTCCAGCGCCGCATCGTTGTGGACACGGGATAAAAGGCTTCATCGCGTCGCCGTTGAGCTGGGGGTGACACGGACGCCGCCCTTCACTGAAGAGATGCCTTCGTAGTGCAGCTGGTGCCAGCGTGGTGAACGCTTTCGAGGCTCTCCTGGAGCGCGGCGAGACGATCGGGCGCGCAGCCTTTCAGGGCTGCGCGCCTCGGCTAACCGCCATTGGCACGGAAAAGGTCGAGGGTGCGCTGATAGGCGAGCTTGGCCGCCGCGTCATTGTAGTCGGCTCTGCGATCCGAGTTAAAGCCGTGACCGGCATCATAGATGTAGACCGGCACTTTCGGATGGGCGGCCCGCACCTTGGCGATGCCGTCCATGGGGATGCCATGGTCGTGTTCGCCGAAATGGCAGATTACCGGACACTTGGGCTGTTCCTCGGCAAATTGAGGTACCAGACTTCCGTAATAGGAGGAGCCGGCGGCAAGTCCGGTGCAGCGACATGCGGCCGCCCACACCACCGAGCCGCCATAGCAATAGCCGACGATGAAGACGGGGCCTTTGGCCTTGAGGGCATCGATGCAGACCTGGGTATCTTCAATCGACTGGGTGAAGGGGTGCTGCTGGCGGGCGATCTGGATGCATTTCTGGATGTCTTCCGGGGTGTACTGTGCGGCAAGACCTGGGGCCTCACGATCGTAGAGAGCGGGCGCGAGGACCTCGTAGCCCTCAGCGGCATATTTGTCCGCCTGTTCCTTGATGTGCTCGGTGACCCCGAAGATTTCCTGGATGAGGACGACACCGCCGCGCCTCTGACCTGTGGCTGCAACGTGATAGACACCAATCTTGGCGCCGTCGCCCATCTGCATCTCAGTCATCTTGCCCTTGAGCGCCATAGGTCTTTCTCCCTGATTTGATCACTGGGCACCATAGACCGGCCGAGCGCCGCGGCCCAAGTGAAAATCCACATCAAGACCATGCCTGAATGAACACCGCGGCAAGGTTCCGATGCTGCGCGGGCTGGCGGCGGAAGCTGCCCCGTCCTCCGGGAATTCCCGCCCACCTTGCTTGTGTCTGACAGCGGGTAAAAGCGCTTTGCTACTGACTGGCGATGCTGAAGCCTGCACGTGGAAAATGCACATGAACACGGCCAATGCTCTGTTGCTCGCGGGCTATGACGATGCGTTCCTGGTTGGCCGCAAGGAGGGTGCCGGAGATCGGATCACGGCCATAGTCATTGGCCATGACGAACACGGCGCTGCCGCGCGCAAGACCTTGCGCATCACGCGCATCATGAGGGATGTGCGACGCTGACATAGGTTCGGCTACAGCTGCGGCGGCAATGGCATCGGCGGGACTGATACTCGTATGGGTGCCATGTCCGATTTCTGCAATCCTTGTTCGCCAGGCCGCAAGCTGGGGCATGTCGGCGAGGAGGGCATCGCAGTCGTCAGCCAGCGCGCTCCGATAGAACCAGATGTTCATGTAGCTGGCGATGTCGGCGAGACTGGGCGCATTGCCACCAAGCCATGATTTGCCGTCAGCAAGCTCATGTTCGATCCACGCGACCATGGCCCGGAACTGCCCCTTGGCATCGGGCACCGCGGCCTTCATGCGTTTGAGGTCGAAGCTGTTGCCCGACAATGCCTCGCGATCCTTGATGAACGCTGCCGGGACCTGATCACCGATCGTACCAAAAATGATGGTCACGGCAGCCTGGAAGAGCAAGCGATCGGCCCAGGCATTGACGATCCAGTCGGCGGCATGAATGACCTTGGGGTCCGGATAGCGGTATTCAAGCTCAGCCATGATCACCGAGGTATCACAATAGATATCGGCGCCAATCTGCATCACCGGGATACGCCGGTAGCCACCGGTCAGCACCGTCAGTTCGGGCTTGGGCATGATGGTGGGTTCGACCACGTCCGTCCATGAGAGTCGCTTGATACCGAAAAGTACGCGCACCTTTTCCGAGAAAGGCGAGGAGGGATAATGATGGAAGAGAATGGAACTGGTCATGGTCAGTTTGCTCCGCATTCAATCGTTGCTGCCCGATCAGATGCTGACGGTCGCGCGGCCTATTCGGGGCGCTGGGTGGGCAGCCATGGTAGGCAGTCTTGCTGCGGAATGTAAATGCCAGGAGGGCAGAACTTCTCCATGCAAGAACGTCTGCCGACGCGCGGGAAACCTTGCACACTGAAGACGCGGGTACGCGTTGGCAATGCCTCACGCTCATGGCCTTGATACCGTAGCGTCGCCTTTGGTACCGAGGCCGCAGGAGCAGCCCCGTCCGTATGCTCGGCCGGAGCGCAGGACGCGCGCTCCGGCAGTTTCAGAAGGAACATTACGTGGCGTCGTGGTCACCTGTAACAGGTACTGGGAGGCCTTCTTGCCGCAAAGCTAGCAGCAGAGATGGTGAGGGGTCCGACAATCCTGGTCATCACGACAGCGCTGCGTCCTTGGCGACAAACCCTTCCCAGCCGCTCATATATTTGATGAAGCTGGGGCTCAGACCTTCGTCGCGCAGATGCTGTTCGGTCACTGGCAGTGCGGGCGAGGTATAGCGCGGATCGTTTTGGATCCGATAGGGCACGTCATGGCGCAGGATGGCGGCGCGGCCAAGAAGCACGAAATCGCAGCCTGCCTCAAGCACACCTGCAGCGGTGCGGGCACTCATGATCTTTCCGGCTGCGCCCACCCGCACCTTGCCGCGCGGCAGATCGGTGAAGTAGCTCATCAGCGTCTGGCCACGGAACTCAGTCTCTTCTGGTTCCTTGCCGACATCCCACAGTGAGAGATCGAGATAATCAATCTTGCCCTGGCGCAGCACTTCGGCGGCGAAGTCACGCATCTCGGCAAGTTTGAGGCCGAAACGTTCGGGCGATATGCGCAGGCCGAGCTGGAAGTCGGGACGGCATTGGGCGCGGACCCCATCGATGATCTCGAAGATGAGGCGGGCGCGATTCTCCAGACTGCCGCCATACCGGTCGTTGCGCCGGTTGGTTCGAGGCGACAGGAACTGGGCCAGGAGATAGCCATGGGCGCCATGGAGCTCCACACCGTTAAAGCCTGCACTCTGCGCCCGTACAGCTGCCGCAACAAAGTCTTCACGCAGGCCCTCCACCTCCGCAGCCGTAAGCGCACGGGCACCTTTTTCGGGGTCATCGGAGGGACAAAGTGGAGTGGAGACCAGCTCTCGAGGGGAGCGGTTGCCGGCATGATGCAGCTGTACTGCAGACACCGAGCCATAGGAGGCGATGGCCTTGGCAAGTCGGCTGAGGCCTTCGAGGTGCATGTCGGAAAAAATTCCGAGCTGTCCTGCAAAGCCCTGACCGTCTTTCTGCACATGGGCGGCGCAGGTCATGGTGAGGGCAAAGCCACCTTTGGCCCGCATTGTCAGCCAGTGGAATTCCTCATCCGACAGCCGGCCGTCCTGATGGCTCTGCTGATTGGTCAAAGGTGCAAGCATGAAACGGTTCTTGAGGGCCGGACCGTGGGCGAGGGTGAGAGGCTCGAACAGGCGTGTGATCGACATGAAGATCCACCAAAAGTTAGTTGCAGATAGGGAGGTTGGTTTCAGCGTGGCGTTTGGCGCGCAAGCGCGGCGCGAAAGGCTGGCCGGCTCTCAAGGCGTTGCCAGTAGCGGCTGGTTGCTTCGCCCAAAAGCGCGCCAAGACCGATGGCGCGGGCGAGCAGGAGCGCATAGCCGACACTGATGTCGGCGCTGGAAAAACGTGTCGGGCAGAGAAACTCCGCATCGGCGAGCGCGCGTTCCAGGGAACCCAGACGCTCGCGCAGGATCGCTTCATAGGCCCCGGCCACGGCTTCGTTGCGCCCCTCTGGGGGCGTGAAGAGGCGATAGCGCAGGATGACGGCCAGCGGTGGCATCAGACTCGCTTCACCATAAAGCAGCCAGTTGAGCCAGGCGGCGTAGTCCTTGTCGCCCGGTACGAAAGAAAACCGCTGCTGGCCATGCACGCTGTCGAGATATTGCAGGATGGCAATGGATTCGCTGAGACCGGTGTCGCCATCGACGAGATAGGGAACGGTGCCCTGGGGATTGATCGCAAGATAGTCTGGCGCATGCTGCCGCGGTGGAAATTCCATCACGTGCAGCTCATAAGGCAGGCCAAGTTCTTCCAGGTGCCAGAGGACGCGGAAGGAGCGGGCATTGGTACAATGATAAAGATGAAGCATGGACGGGGCCTGGTTCCGCAATGGGGGCTTCTGGCCATTTTAGCGGCCCTGGCCGGACAAGTGAAAGAGGGCAATGTCGCCTCTGGAGGCTCCTGTCCCAAGCGGGCATGACGGGGATGTTTGCCGTCTTACCCGCGGCAGGACTGGTCCTGCCGCGGGTAGGGGTTGGCAATGCCGACCGCTTGAGGAGAAGCGATCGGGAGGCCTGATGCGGGTCAGATGCGCTCGATGATGATCGCAGGGGCCATGCCGCCTGCGGCGCACATCGTCACCAGGCCGCGCTTCAGGTCGCGCCGCTCCAGTTCGTCGAGAATGGTGCCGATCAGGATCGAGCCGGTGGCGCCGATGGGATGACCAAGTGCGATGGCGCCGCCATTGACGTTGACCTTGTCGCGGTCGAGATCGAGGTCGCGCATGAACTTTTCGGCGACGACGGCAAAGGCCTCGTTGATCTCGAAGAGATCGATATCATCCAGCGTCAGCCCTGCCTTCTCAAGAACCTTGCGGGCCGCCGGTACAGGCGCGTTGAGCATGAGGGTCGGGCTGTCACCGGCATTGGCCATGGCGACGACGCGGGCGCGCGGCTTCAGCCCGTGCTTTTTGGCATAGGAGGGGGAGGCAAGGAGAACCGCGGCGGCGCCGTCCACGACCCCGGATGAATTGCCCGCATGGTGGATGTGCTCGATCTTGAGGTCGGGATAGACTTGGCGGATCAGCCCGCCATAGGTCGTGCCCTTTTCATCCAGGGGCACCTCGGCCATCACCGTGAAGGCCGGCTTGAGTGCGGCCAGTCCCTCAAGCGTGGTCTGCGGGCGTGGGTATTCCTCGTGGTCGAGCGCCAGCGTGCCATCCTCGTGATAGACCGGCACCAGGCTCTTCACGAAACGGTTTTCGCGGATGGCGATCTCGGCGCGACGCTGGCTTTCAACTGAAAGTTCTTCGGTCGCACGACGCGAAATCCCTTCAAGCGTGGCGATGGCATCGGCACAGATCCCCTGATGAGACTGCGGATGCAGCGCGCGCAGATGCAGGTTGCCGACATCCATCATCGGCGGAGTTTTGGGATCGGCGCTGGCTGCGGTGTAGCTCATCATTTCGGTGCCACCCGCCACCACGAGATCTTCCATGCCGGCCATGATCTGGGCTGCTGCCATATTGACGGTGGTGATACCTGAGCCGCAGAAGCGATCGAGGGTGACGCCGCTGGCCTTGGTGTCGTAGCCAGCATCAAGCGCAGCCATGCGCCCCAGATCGCAGCTCTGTTTGCCGCGTTGTGAGGAGGTGCCCCAGATCACGTCATCAACTTCAGCGGTGTTGATGTGATTGCGCTCGGCTATCGCTTTGAGAACCGTTGCCGCCAGACGCTGGGGATGAATCTCCGTCAGCGCACCTTTGCCAACCTTGCCGATGCCACGCGGGGTACGGCACGCATCGATGATCCATGCTTCGGACATGTGATTTGCCTTTATGTAGGAGTGATAAGCAATTTCATTGCGCGTCGATCTAATCCGCAGCATTTTTAAAGGTCAAGAATTTTTGCCCATTGACGCAAGGTAACTCGGTGCGGAAGGCAATTAAAGGCATCCGCCACTGCTGCTAAATGCTGGTTTTGGCCCGCGCATCCGCGTCAGTTTCCATTTGTGTGCAAATATTCTTGCGCGGCAACCTTCTCCCACTGCCCTATGTGGAATTGTCAGCGAATGATGTGCGCTCGGGATGTCTTAGGGAACGCGCGCGGTGAGGAGCGAACGGACGCGCGCAATCAGACCTCGCGTATTGCAGGCGTAACAGGCTGACAGAGGAAATGGATGCCTTCTCACCGTCTCAACATCTGGCAGACATGTAAATTAGCTTCACATAAGTCCGCGCTTTCGATGAGTTCAGGTCAGAGGGGAGGCCTTGGCTATGATTAAATTTTACCAGGCTGGCACGCCAAACGCGCACAAGTCTCAATCACGCTCGAGGAAGCGAAGGCCCTTATTGAATGATTGTCTACAGTCTTTTTGGCGATGAAGATCTGACACCGGAGTGTCAACGGATACCTCTCAGTCGCAAGCGTTCGGCGCCCGTGTAACAGGCGCCAAAGAATGGCATTGGATTGCGTAAGGGGACAGAGCTATGTCGACGCGGCGCAGTTTCAAGCAATCGCAGCCTAGTACCAAAGGGCCTCGTGTGTGATGTCCCTCGGCGTGAGGTGGTGGGCTCGCAAGATATCTGGAAGGTTGCAAAGTTTGTTGTCACACAGGCTGGCCAGCCGGGCGGATCTACGGCGTTTGCCCTGGCGTTCGCCAGGGCTCGGGAGCTCGGCTGCTGGAGATAACTGCCTTTGTGCCTTAACGGGCGATGAGGCCACCATCGATGATGAGTTCTGTGCCGGTTACGTAGCGGGAATCGTCGCTGGCAAGATAAAGTATACCTGCAGCGACGTCGTAAGGGGTGCCCGCTACGCCGAGGGGTGTGACCAGAGCACCGAGCGCTTCGGGGTCCCGCCCGATGAACTTCGAGTTTTTGCCGCTCGCCCCGTGCTGCGGCATGCCCTCGAGGGTGTCATATATGGGCGTGCGAATGATGCCTGGATGGACGGAATTGCAACGAATATTGTCCTTGGCCGCTGCGCATTGCAGGGCGACAGACTTGGTCAAAGATCTCACTCCGCCTTTTGCAGCGGAATAGGAAATAAGATTGGCCGTGCCAACAATGGCGGCGGTGGAGGAAATATTGACAATGGAGCCGCTGCCGCCCTTTCGCATCAAAGGAAGGGCATGCTTGATGCCAAGAAAGACGCCGTCGAGATTGACTGCCTGTTGACGCCGCCAGTCCGCAAGCGAGAGTTCCGTGATATCCCCTGCAATCACCATGCCCGCATTGTTGACAAGTACATCCAAACGGCCAAACGCCTCTGCAGTTGCGGCAATCGCAGCATTCCAGCTGAACTCATCAGCAACATCGACGTGCAGAAATGTCGCTTTTCTGCCGCTTTCGACGATCTGGGATGTAGCGTAGGCTCCGGGTCCGTCTTGGATATCGGCAAGTATCACTGCTGCGCCTTCGGCGGCGAATAGCCTTGCTGTCTCAAGGCCAATGCCGCTGGCAGCGCCCGTGATCAGCGCTACCTTCCCTTCCAGTCGTGCCATCGGCTGCTTCCTCAGGAATGAATGAGTTCAGGCGTTAAACGCAAGCTTCAATCCAGGACGAGGCCAGCGGCCCTTGTAGAGGCGTCCCAGGCTGGAACCAGTCACCCACACATCGCGCATGTCCTTGCCTCCAAAGCACAGATTGGTGATTGCAAGCTCGGGGAGCGGGGTATGCTCGGTTTGGCCATTTGGGTCGAAGGTAGTGATCCCGCCATTAAGCAGCGTGCCGACGCAGATTTTTCCTCCGGCTTCAACTTTCAGGCTATCCAGCAGCTGGTGACCAGGGAGCGTTGCAATGACCGTTCCGGGGGCCCACGGAAGGGGCGGCGGCTTTAGGATGCCGGGGCGCTCGATCGCCGTCGCCCATAGGCGGCCCGTGATGGTATCTGCCCAGTAGAGTGTGTTCTGATCCGGGGATAAGCCAATGCCGTTGGGGGAGGTAAGGTCAGAGCGCGCCCGTGAGATATGAGAGCCGTCAATATGGGCATAATAAAGGGCGCCATGATCGCGGGATTCCGGGCGTGATTTGCCATGATCGGTAAACCAGAAGCCGCCTTGATCGTCGAACACAAGATCATTGGGTCCACGGAGGTTCTGCCCATCGCAAGCGGTGTAGAGCGTAGTGAGTTCGCCGGTTTTGAGGTCAAAGCGCTGGATGGATCCCGTCACATAGTCGGCAGGCTGGTGCCCAGGAATGAATATTCCTCCGGCCTCATGCCACTCAAAGCCCCCATTGTTGCAGATGTACACCGCACCGTCTGGACCAATCGCAAGGCCATTGGGCCCGCCTTTGGTTTCGCACAGGACTTCAACTCGTCCGTCGGCGTGAATACGAGTGAGCGTCTGGCGACGTATTTCCACGACAAGAAGTGTGCCATCGCTAAGCGCCACTGGACCTTCTGGAAACTCCAAATTTTCCGCCGCAATCTCCCAGCCTTCCATTTCCTGCCCCCTGGTTTTTCCCGCTGGATGCTTAGCCGTTATGGCAAGACACGATGCATGCAGCGCTTTAAGGTATAATAGTAAATTTGGTTGACTACACTGCCGGGGTCGATACTATTTCGTCAAGCAATTGCAGCGCCTTCTTATGATCGAATAGGTCATTCCCGCATGATCGATCTTCATTTCGTTGGAACACCAAACGGGCACAAAATCTCGATTGCTCTGGAGGAGATGGGCCTTCCTTATCGGAAGATAGTCTACAATATTCTCGACGGGGAACATCTTACGCCCGAATTTCGGCGCGTTAATCCCAACAACAGATTGCCAGCGATTGTGGACAACGCACCCAATGACAACGGTGGGCCGTTTGCGGTCTTCGAGACCGGTGCGATTCTCATTTATCTCTCCGAGAAGTCAGGTTTGCTATTGGGTCGAGACCTGCGCCGGCGTTCACTTGCTGTGCAGTGGTTGATGTGGCAGATGGCGGGGCTCGGGCCCATGCACGGACAGGCGCACCACTTCGTGCGCTATGCGCCAGAGAGGCTTGCTTATCCGACAGAGCGTTACATGAACGAGGCTCGTCGCCTGCTTCACGTCCTGGACAATCGCTTGGACGAAGTCGAATTTCTCGCGGAGGACTATTCGATTGCGGATATCGCGTGCTGGCCGTGGATTAGGGCAGTGGGATTGATTGGGATCGATATTACCCAGTTCGCGAACATCAAACGTTGGTGGGATCTGATTGCGGCGCGTCCTGCAGTGGCCGCAGGCATCGGCACCGGTGACGTCAATGCCCCGAACAGCTATGGTGCTGCGCGCATGACTCTGACGCCGACACAATGGTCGAACATGTTCGGCGAACGGATGCTGGCGGCGTCACGCCAACCGTAAGGTCATTCAGGATCTCGATTTTTGCGCTGGCTTCGGAAATTCTACTAAAGGGGCGCCCCAGTTCTCCGCAAAAGCTGCCGTAAGATTTTGAATATTTTGCGAGCCGATACGCCGCGCCAATTCCCTGGTCAGATGCTTCATAGCGGTTTGTGCATCCTGTCGGCGTCGACGTCCGCGCTTACTGATTCCAATCACCTTCGCACGCCTATCCGTCGGATCGTGCTCCAGGGTTAGGAGGTCCATCGCAACCATCTGTTCAATGGTGGCATGAACGGCCTGCCGGCTGATTCCAAGGCGGCGAGCAATTTCGGAGGGCTTGGTGACACCCATTACCACATTTACCATGATCATTGACTGTGGACGGGTCACTTCGGACCATCCTTGCTGACGCAGGTAGTTTTGGAGGCCTTCGTCGAACCAGTAAAATGCTTCCAGTAGAGGCACGATTAAGTAATCAGGGCTGTGCATGTGGCCTCATTGATGTTCCGCGAGGGCGTGAGGTAATGAGTAATCGGAGTTTTCCGCTTATTCAACATGGTCCGTGGCGGCATGTTCCGTCAAACCTTGCGCTCCCGTCCTGCCCAGAATGGCGCTCGCAAGTCGGCCTTCGGAATTTTACCGGCAGCGCTTCGCGGAAGCGTGCCTGCTGCAACCTGAAGACGCCTCGGACATTTGTAGCAAGCTATATGTGCGCGGCAATGCACCCTCATCTGGTACAGGGTCAGTGCGGCGCCGGACTTCAATGTGACAGTGGCATGAACCCGCTCGCCCCAGCGATCATCGGGGACGCCGATAATGGCGCATTCGGCCACTGCTGGGTGCTGATAGGCCACGCTTTCAACGTCGATAGAATAGATATTTTCGGCGCTGCTGACGGCCATATCTTTTAGCCGCTCAGTGATGCAAACAAAGCCCTCCTTGTCCATATAGCCGAGGTCTACTGAGTGCTTCTTACCATCACGCAAGACGGCGGCGCTCTCCTCTAGTGTGTTCCAGTAACCCATCATCACATTGTCACCACGGCCGACGATTTCACCAATTTCATCTGGGCCGAGGACGCTTCCCTTGGGCCCTACAATCCTCATTTTGTATCCATAGCAGGGCTGTTCCGCTGACCTGGGGCGCGACGGATTGGCACTCGGAAGACGATGGCGGGGGATGCGCCACGTGGCCTCACGCATTTTGGTCATGCCGAAGCCTTGCAAGAGGGCGACGTAAGACGCGTCAGGTCCTGTGGTGAACATACAGTCCAGGAACAATCGATGGCATGGGCGAGGAGAATGCGGAGGAATTCGCGCGCGTGGCTTTGTATCTGCGGAAGGAGCGCAGCACGCAGCTTGATGCCGGTGAACTTTGGAACGCGCTGACAGCATTCAGAAGTGACATTTGTAAAGCGGCAGATTTTCTGTCTAGCCAAGTTGATGTGACTGACAATTTGCGCGATAGGAAAAGATGTTTCCTGAAGTGCGTGTCCATATCGATGGCGCTAGCAGGCTCGGGTTCTGGACTGATTGCCGATATCCCAACGGGAGGTACGTCGCTTGGTTTTGCGGCGGCGTCCGGTGCACTCGCTGCCGTCCTATAGGACATCAGGCGTGATGTTGCGGCGGAAGGCATCAATATGCCACAGAGTCTAGGCAGCGTTTGACAGAGGGTGCCGGGTAGCGCGCCTTATGGCACGGTTAGGTGGCGACTGAACTATCTGCCGGCAAGCTTCGCAAGAGCCTCGGGCGCCCCTTCGAACGCATAGGGGTTGAGGAACATGCGGATACGCAGAAGGTTGCGATCAACGGGGGCGAGGTCTGCCTCATCGCAGACAGCGTCCCAGCTTTTACGGATTGCTGTGATCTGGTGACGGATAAGCTGCTGCGCATCATCATCCCGCAGCAGGAAGCGCGGTGCGGCTTCAAGGCATAGTGCAAGAGTGCTCATTTTGCTTTCGCCGAGTATGCACATTGCCTGGCTCGCTATATTTCCTGTGCGGTTCTGCGGGCAGATGTCGTACGCCGGCGTGAGGGTCAGCTGCTTGCCGTCCCAGAAGGCCGCATGATTGCGCGCGTGATCATCTGTGTTGCTGCACAGGATATTGAAAATCAACCTTCCGTAAAGTTCACGAAGGGTTTCTGCGGGCGACGTGAAACGGTGGCGAATGATCTCGGCGAGATCTTCATAGCTGGCGTATCGCGCTGTCATGTCACTTAGGCCAAACAGCGTGAGGGCCGACACCATGGCCTTGCGCTGCCAACCCGTCACGGAATGCGTCCGGTCGAATCGCTCGATCAGGAGCACATCCTTACCGGCAGCTTTTTCTAGGTGAACCGGCGCTACATTGAGACCGGCCATGGCGGCGAGCCGCATGGCAATGAATTCGCCTTTTACGACGTTGTAGGTGTCATTTGAGGACGAAAACTTGGCGATGAACTTGCGGGTATCCTCTTCAAGCAGCGCTTTGGGGCGCGCACCGCCGAGTGAGCTTCCGTGGAACAGGGCTTGATGGAGGTCGGGCGGCAGGGGCACGCCCTCTTCTACGAGGGCGGCCGCTTTCTGCAATTGTTCAAGCGTTGCGGCCTTCATGGCACGCGAGACATAGGTGTCCGGCGACGTCTGAAATTCCAGGGCGCCAACGCGATCTGATCCGGATTCGAGCAGGTAAGTCAGCTCATCCAGGGCACCGACATCGATGCCATGGCCTTTGGTTCCGAAAGTCCGGTTTAGGATGACGCGACGTCCCCACGAGTCGGGCGCGGCATCGCGAAGGCAGCTTGCCAGCTCAAGCCCGTCAGCCGGTGGGATAGCGCCTCTTTTAAGAGGAAGCTCCGGGGCGTAGATCGGAATGGCATCCTCGCGACTGAGATAGCTGCGGCCGTAGTTGAACGATAGGCGCTTACCGTCGCGATACAGGCGCCCGGCAACGGCCGGAGACGTTGCCCCCGGCAGCCATATCCAGACATAGACTTCATCTGCGCGTTGGTCAGAAGTCATCCATCACCTCTTTTTTCGGAAGATGCACGGTGCGGGGGAGCAGGGATTGTGTGTGCCTTTCACGTTCGATGTGGGATGTGAGGCTTTGCTGCGTGGCATCGAACAGGGGAACTCCCACGATTGCGGCCAGTTCAAACGCCGCCCCGATGGAGGATCCCAGGTCTCCCTTTTCGACGCGCTGGACGAGCCCACGGGAGACGCCGGCACGTTCGGCGAGTTGTTCAGCCGTTAGCTGACGCTCGATTCGTGCATTCCGGATCATCAGGCCGAGGAGGCGCACGGCGTCCCGGCTGTAGCGGGAATGGGGGACTTGTTGGGGCTTCGGCATCGCTATTGGTCCATAAATAAGTCATTTAAGTTTTAAATGATCTACTTATAGATCATATTATTGAAATTTCGGAGGCCAATCAAACACATTGATCTATAAATAGTACGTAATGATCGAATACGATCTTTTTATAGACCAAATCCGCGAAATGACCAGTACCATTGCGACGTCGAGCATTAGGTTATCGCCTCAGGAGGCCCGGTAGCCTTCGACATCGAGCCGGGGGGCGTCGCGAAGGGCCCCGCTGTGAGCACTGTACTTCGGGAAGCGCCGTCGGCGGCGGTGGGTACACGACTGGCAGACCGAAGAAAAATTTACTTACGTGTTGTTGGGAACCAACGCTGTGAGCTCTGCGTCGGGGCCGCACAATTCGTCCACGGATGCGCGGAAATCGCCGCAGCCAATCTTTTGCCAGACTGTCTGAACGCGACTAGATAGATCGCGAATGGTGAGGGGAAACCCCGCCTCCAGCGAGGACATGATACGTCGGCTGAAACTCAATTTTCCTGAGTTACTCGTTTATGCTGCCTACGATCCCTACCGCGCCGGTTCCACACCATCGGCGTCGAGAACCTGAACGTGCGTGGCATGGTCAAGAACCGCCATCTGGCCCGGTCCATCGCCGACATGAGTTTCTTCGCGTTCCGG
>JBMFWV010000032.1:0-31638 GCA_049964915.1 Rhizomicrobium sp. | reverse complement strand
TATCTTGGCAACGCCATCAATTTCTTCCTTGGGCTTCACCTGCCGCTTGTGCCCGATATGCTCTTCGGTGCCTTTATCGGCGAGAGCGCGATGGCGCTTTGGCTCCTCATCATGGGAGTCAACGCGCGCCATTGGTACGCGGTAAAAAGTGGATAGCATTATCCCGCCAAGCAATCGTCTGGCGGTCTGTGGCTGGCGCGGCGAGCGTGGCGTCCGAACCGAACAAGGTGCGATTTCGCAAAGCTCAATCACCGCTCTTCGCTACGCAACTGAATGTCCTCCCGCCGCTACTTGCATAATGCTTGTGGTAAGGGCCTCAAGCTGAAACCGCTTGAGGCTATCACTGGGGCATCGTCTGGCCTTGGAGTGGCCTCTTAGCGCATCTCCATCCACTCTCCTTCACCGCCCCCGATTGGTGCAGCAGGAGGAATCGGAACACTGCGGGGAATATCTTCCGCAAGCTGCTTGAGCTGGTGGGGATCGAGCAGCCGCCGCGACAGACTTGCAGACCACGCATCGTCGCCGGCGAGCTGTTTGGCTATGTGTCGGAGCTTCTGGTCAATCAGCGCGGCCACTTCCGGGGTCGTTGTCTTGTTCAGCTCGGTTGCCGCCATCATTGTGATGGTGCGATAGGCAATCCGGTGTTCAAGCGCGTCATTGCTCGCAGGACGGACAGTGGCCCATAATTTGTCAAGGATCTCGCTTACCCCAAGCATCCCGGGGTTTACGGCGTGCTGAGCGGACACCCGCGCAAGTCGCGCCGGTGCCAGGAGCGAGCCCAGCGTAATCTCGGCCGCGGCATCAGCTGCCACCAGGGGATCGAACAAGGGGCTGTGCTCGGTTGTGAATACTTCGATGTCGAACTGGCGGTTGTCACTGCCATTACGCGGAACGGAGAGAAGTGGAATCAGCCGTGCCGGCACGCGCAGGGCATCTGGCGACAGTGTTGCCAGCAAGGCCGACAGTGCCGCACGTTGCGCTGTCGCTGGAACCGGCACAGCTTCTTCGTGACCGCCACCCTTGACGGCATAACTGAAATCGCCGCCCCCGATGGCTTTGGCTGCAGCCACAACTTCATAGCGGTGCAGGAGCCAGATCGGCACAAACAGACGGCGCAGATTTGCCACCGGTTCGCCGGGTTGAAGTGCCTTGAGGCCGAAATTGGCGATGGCCGCCTGGCGTACGGTCATCATCCGGTTCAACTCTGCCGTCGGATCTGGACCATCATCCCAAAGGGAAGCCCAGCGTTCGGAGCTGTCCGCGGCACGGGCGTTCTTGTCCTCGACATAACGCATGCCAGAGGCAACTGTTGCGGCTGCGACCGCATTGGCCGCCGCCTCCGTCTGAGCGCCGTAAAGCCATGCCACCGTCGCCATATCCCATTTGCCGACGCCAACACCGTAGGCATTGGAGAGATCCGGCTTGCCATTGACGAGACCGATACGCGGCGGTGGATAGTCCATCACGGAAGCGCGGTCTTGCGTGCTGGCCGCGAAATTATGCGCAAACCCTAGAGTGTGACCGACCTCATGGGCTGCGAGCTGACGGATGCGCGCGAGGGCCACCTGAACCGGATCATTGGGACCGCCAGTGTTGAGCTTGTCGGCTCCGACCAGGGCCTCGTAGATCTGGATGTCCTGGCGCATGCGCAGAGAGCCGAGCACGACCATGCCCTTGATGATTTCGCCGGTGCGGGGATCGACGATTTCCTGCCCGTAGGACCAGCCACGGGTGGCGCGGTCGTCCCAGTTCACGACGTTGTAACGCACGTCCATGGGATCCACGTTTGGTGGCAGAACCTTGACCTGAAAGGCGTCGATAAATCCGGCCGCTGTGAAGGCCTTTTTCCACCAGCTGACGCCTTCGATGAGAGCCTGACGGATCGGTTCAGGGGCGCGGTTGTCAATATAGACGACGATAGGCTTCTTCACCCGGGAGGGACCTGGGCCAGGATGGATTTTCTGCAGCCGAAAGCGGTTGGCATAATCCCGCACCACGTCTTGACCGAGCGGTGCTGCGAAATCCACAACCTGCGTCGAGAAACCACCGATGCGCGGATCAAAAAGCCGTGGCACGAAGCCTGGGCCTGGTAGTTTGACGAAGCTGGAATGGACGGTGAAGCTTACCTGATGTGGATCGGGCGCAATGTTCTCCACTTCTGCTCCGGGATGCTGCGACGTGTAGGTCTGGATCGCATCGATTTCGATGTTGTCGGGGAAGACCTTCACCGATGTTGGCACTGCTGCGCTCAGTTTGGCATCCAGCTTGAAGCCCTTGCCCGCTCCTTGAGGCCGGCCGCCGGTACCCATCTTATCGCTGCTCTGATTGAGGGAATCCGCGATGCCGAGGGTGTCCGAGGCGAGGAAGCTCGAAATGTCGACGGTAAAGCCGCCATTTTGCAGATTCGATGCAATCTTGCCCATCCAGACGGTAGACACCGCGAAGTTGCTGCTGCCGCGCGGATCGGATTGAGCTTCACCGGTCCCGCGGAAGCGGGGGTTCTCGAACTGGATTGCCACCTTGTTGCCGATACGCCGGAAGGCGATGATCTGCGTGTTGCCGATGCGGCCGCGATCAAGAAATGTTGGCGCTGACCCGAGGCCTGTGCGCAAAGACACGGTGTAAAGAAACCTTGCGGAGACCCCATCAGGTCCAGGCTTTGGCAGGGTAAAGAGGATCTTGCCGCTCTTGGCGTCCGCGTGAACCGGAAGAAGGCCTGCCTCATCGCCAACCGTGGTCCTGTGGTGTGCCGGCGTCTTGGTCGCGGCCATGGCGGGCATGGCCAGAACTAGTCCAAACAGTATCGTTGCAAGAAATCGCATCATCGCCCCCGTAATGTTCTGATCATGGGGCACGGCTTTCGCCTCCGCAAGCTCGGGCCCAAACCCGTCGGGGTGCGGCAATCAAGCTACTGTAGGGAAATCATATTCCGAGAATGTCCGCGGATGGACCCTGGGACGGCCAAGGGCGCATGACCCCGGGAACGTGTCCGCCACCTGAACATCTCTGGCAACCTGGCGGAATATTTCACGAGGGTAACTGGTCTCAAACCCAGGTCACCTGGCAGGGGGGGATCCTTTTCGGGAGCATCTCCATGCTGGTAACAGGCGTCCGCCAATGCTGGTTGATCCGGCGGTCGTTTCAGAAATAGCGACGCAACGCGATATAGAGCCGGGCTGGCTGTTCAAGATATGGAGCTGTTGGTTGCAGTACCGGCAATCCGCCGAACTCAGTCCGTGCGGGGCCGACTGGAAGCTGTGCACCTATGACGAGACTGAGGTTGTCGCTGAGCGAATAGGTGGCCTCAGCGAGCCCGTAGAGACTGCGATCATCGAGGTTCGCGATGAGTGTGGGAGAGACCTGTAACAGTGCGGTCACCTGCAGTTGGGCTCCCAGTGCGAGATAGTCGCGGCCGGTGGTAAAGACCTGTCCGCGCTGCAGCCGGTTCACAAGAGGTACTGGAAGCTGCGACAGAGTGTAATACCGAGATGAAACACCAAAGCCATTGCGGAAGTACTCAACAAATCCGGTCACGTCATGCGTCCACAAGCTGCCGGCATCCGAGAGGTTGAAGAGTAGCGAGGTATGGCTGCCCGCATTGTGCACGAAGGTCGGTATGACTTCCGCATTCCAGCTGGCGCCGCCGAAGGTGCCATTTACGCCAAGGCCCGCGACCACGTCGCCGTGGTCACGGGCCACAAGCAGAGTCGTTTGATAGGCTCCAATGCTGGCGTGATAGTGCATCGCGAAGGAGCTGGCATTGGTGGTAAGTCCGCCCCCTTCGCGACCGGGACGTGGCACCATCACAGCCTGAAGGTCCGAGCCGTCGTCGAACAGATATTGCCCGTAGAGCATGTCGGTACCCGGCTTATACTCGGTATCGATGGCATCCGGAGCGAAGGGGTCGAAGAGGTCCATGGGATGGAAGACAATGCCAGCCCCCCAGGTCAGGGCTTGTCGACCCAGTTTGAGCACGACGTGGGTCGATGTGTAGGCAATGGATAAACGGTCGATTCGCTGCGTTGCGACGAGATGTTTCTGCGCAATAAACTGGTCGCTCAGGTTCCACCAGGTCAGAGGTGGAGCTGGCGCAAGCAGCGAGAGCGGGTTGTAGGAAGGAGCATCTCCCCAGTCGAAGCCGATAACATAGGCGGTATCGAAGCTCCAGTCTCCCAAATGGGGCGACCAGGCGAGACGAAGGTCTCCCGTTCGATCGTTACGGCGAGGCACGCCCATCTGTGCCGCAAGACTACTACTGTCTTCCGTCGCGTAGATATCCTGCAACTGCAGACGACCATGCAGACCCCGGGCCGCAAGCGGGAATGGCAGACAGGCGAGAGCCAGTGCCAGAGACGCCAGACGGCGCATATTAATCCAAGGAGTTGCGGCGCTGTTCATCGCTTGCGATACGCCCGTCGGTGATGGTGATGTGGCGTCTTGTGTGCGCAATGACGCGCTGATCATGCGTGGCCATCAAAAATGTGATGCCAGAGCTCCGGTTCAAGTCCTTCATCAGGCTGATGAGCCCTTCCGCAGCGTTGGAATCGAGATTGGCGGTTGGTTCGTCGGCAAGCACAATTGCCGGCCGGCTGGCCAGCGCACGAGCGACCGCAACCCGCTGCTGCTGGCCACCCGAAAGACGTGCGGGACGGCGGTCTTCCAGGCCAGCAAGTCCGACCTGGCCAAGCACGTCTTGCGCACGGTGGCGTCTCTCGCTCTTGGAGACGCCCATCAGCTGGAGAATGAATTCCACGTTTTCAGCGGCCGAAAGGACCGGGATGAGATTATAGGCCTGAAATACAAAGCCAATTTTCCGTAGGCGCAAGTCAGCAAGCCTGCTGGCATCGAGCTGGGTTATCTCTTCGCCGTCAATCGTAACTGTTCCGCCACTTGGCCGGTCAAGACCACCTATGATGTTAAGGAGTGTCGTTTTACCGGAGCCCGAGGGCCCGGCCAGCGAAGCAAAATCGCCTCTCACGATATCGAGATCGATACCTTGCACCGCCGGCACATCGATCATGCCTTGCCGGTAGTGCTTGGTGATGTTCCGGCAGGCAACAATAGGGTCCATATCCCCGTCCTTCCCTTCAGCTGCGGTTCATCGCTTCAACAGGACTTACTTTTGCGGCCCGTCGTGCCGGCCACAGCGTCGCAACCACGCCCGCGACCCAGACGATTCCGCTGTAAAGAACGAAATCCCCTATTGCGATTTTGGGATGAAGTATCCGCCCGGCGCCTACGAGCTCTGCTCCGCGACCAAGAAAACCAAGATCTATCCCGTTAGGAACTGCGGCTACGCTGGCGACAGCCACTGCGATGCCGACAATTACACCCACTCCGATCAGCAACGCCGACTCGATGGCGACCTCACAGAGTATGAGGCGCGGGCGCATGCCCAGAGCCTGCAGCAATCCGAATTCATGAACCCGTTCGATCACCGCCATCAATTGGCTGTTGACGATCCCGATGGCCATGAGCGCAAACATCACCCACAGCCAGAGCAGTATAAACGCGTCAAAGAATGTGCTGACTGCGTAGGCAAGAGGAGCCAACGTCTCCCAACCCTGTATATCGAGGTTGGGGGCAGAGGCTTTGAGATCTGTGATAAGCCGCGGTAACGCATTTCTCGTCCTTGCATCGAGTGCAATCTCCGAGACGTCGTGTCCGACGCGAACGAGAGCCTGGGCAACGTGAATGCCGGTAAAGGTGAATTCATCTTCCGCTGGTCGGCTGGCCCTATAGATTCCGATTACTTGAAATGCCCGTTCGCGAAGGTGGCCGTTTGCATCCTGCGCCATTATCACGACACGCCTGCCGACCGCCGTTTTCAGACGCCTGACAAGATTCTGGCCAAGCACGATGCCCTGATCGTTAGCCCCGGACAGATAGTGGCCAGCCACCATGTCCTTGGGCAGATCGGAAACCGTGCGTTCACGTGTGGGGAGAACGCCGACGAGGGTAATCGGGAGCGTCTTATATTCGCTCTGTACGATGGCGCTCACTCTTACGCGTGGGCTCCAGGCTGCTGTCAGGTCTGAGCCAAGGATCTGTGCAAGCTTACCGGACGGCATCGGCATGCGGTGCGCAGCAGTTGGATCGTCAAGGTATCCCTTTGCATGAAGTTCAGCCTCTCCGGTCATCAGCCTCACAGTCGTGTCGCGGCTCGACTGAGACCAGGCGTTTAGCAATACGGCGAAAATCAGGATCGACCACAACCCGACACTGACAACAAGAACGGTTATCACCGTACGCCGCGGATTGCGCCACAGATTGCGCCAGGACAAAGGAAGAAGGAGTCTGATAGCGCCGGTCACGTCGACCTCATCGCGCTAAGGGGCGTGAGCCGGCGTATTCGCAGATATGGGATGATGCCCGCGATGGAGATGGCAATGGCAATGGCAACTGGTCCGGCAAGCGCAGTTGTAAGACTGAGCTCGGGATAAAGCGTTGAGGGCATGTGCCATTGCCGGAACAGGGCTTCCGCGCCGCCAAACGCGATTCCGTTTTTCACGAAGATGTAGGTTGCCGCGGATCCCAGAACGATACCGATCAGCATACCCGCTCCGGCAAGGAGCAGGAGCTCGAACCAGATCATGCTGCCGATCTGTGCAGGTCGCATCCCCAGTGCCAACAGGGTGCCAAATTCACGGGTACGCTCCAATATGCTCATCAGGAGCGTGTTGAGAATGATAAAGGTTACCACCACGATCAAGCTGGCATAGAGGAGTACTGAGAAACTCATATCAAGTAGGATCACGTCATGAAGTGCCGGCTCGAGCTTGGTCCAGTCACGCACGACAAGGCCGTTCTTGTGGGCAAGTCTCTGGAGAGCCGGAATACTCGCGTTGATACTGGAGAGGTTGCGACCAACAAGGGCAATGCTATTCACACGCTGGCCCAGGATGAAGTCGTTCTGAAAGCGTGATAAAGGGATCTCAATGATCTGCCGGTCCAGTTGCGGTGAGCCGGTCGAAAATATGCCTTTCACGATCAGAACGTCGGCAGCGATGGAACCATCGCGCGCGCTGCCGAGCAGCGTCAGCTTGCTTCCGAGTGCAAGTTTCAGATTGCGGGCAAGGCCTGCGCCGATAATCACCGCATTGGTGTCGCGGGAATTGAGGTAGCGGCCCTCGGTCATCGCTCCAGCGAGACTGGAAACGTGGACTTCGCGCGCTGGCTCTATGCCAAGAACCTCTGCGCCATAGCTGCGGGAGCCGGAGGCGAGGATGACATAGCTTGATGCACGCGGAGCCGCTGCAGTAACGTTCGGAATGCTTCGTAGCTGCGCCATCACCTTCCTGGGGTGAGCGATGGTTTTACGCAAGTCGGGATTGCTCGCATAGTGCGGCGGTTGGAGCTGCGCGTAGCCATCAAGCAACCGCAGGACGTTTTGTTTCATTATCGCGTAGGTGCCCAGCTGCATGGAAAGCACAAAGATGGTGATCGCGCCTGACAGTGCGATGGACGTCAGGCTCAGTACCGTTCTCTGCGGTTGTCGCCAGATATTGCGCCATGCAAGCCCCGCGAGCATTGGTCATTGCCTCGGATTTTGGAGATTGGACAGGGTAAACAGATAGAGGGGCAGGCTGATGTTGAAACGACCCGCGATCGTTTCAATGCGTGTCCATCTTCCAGGCTTGTCTGCTGGATGCATGGTCATGATCACCGGATAGGGCCGTCCTCCGATGATGCCGACTTTGTCAGTGGTCATCCGGCGAACCACTTTCATGCTCTGATCGAAATAAGTCTCGTCTAGCATGACGCCATCATCGCGGACCTGGACTTCAAGCTTTCCCCAGACCACCGGGGCGCCAGGTTTTGGTATCGCGTTAATGGTATAGACGATGTGACCACCGATGGCCTTTTGACCAACAATTTTATGGGTGTAGTCGGTTAAAAGTTCCTCTGATTTCGAAAGGTCGTTGTAGGAGAAGTCCGAGCCCATCCAGCTTTGAGCGAGCATACTGGGAGGCAGCTTGATGACCTGGTTCAGTTTGGGATTGAAGATCCAGGTCCCATTGGCCGTTTTGAGTGTCGCGTTGCCGGCGTCTTCTGCAGGCGCTGTGAACCGAACCAGGGCGTTGTCATTGCCACGGGTAAAGGCCTTGATGGTCATGCGGCGCTCCCAGTCAGGTCTATGCACCAGCATGGTGACCTCGGTCTGCGAGCTCTGTGCGCGCCAGTTGTTAAATGCAGCGCGAATGAGTGCGTTGGCATTCGTGGCGATGGCCTGGGACGTGATGAAGAGGCTTCCGGTAACAACGACGACGGTCGCGGAAAGGCGCATGGCATTAGCTCCCGATTCCAGTGAAGAGGCTGTTCATGAAGCTCTTTACCCAGGTGCGGGGATCAAAGGTGGGATCGAGCCAATATTGCAGCAGGAGGCCGTCGACCGCCCCGATCATCATTCCTGCCAGGGCCTCGGCATCGACGTCCGGCTTGATGTCGCCGCTGCTTTGGGCATTGCGGATGAGCGTGCTGATCTGGGCGCGGAAGTGGGTATAGAGTGTGCGCATCGCCAGGGAAAACCGCTCCCGGGTACCGCTCTTGGCTGCCGCGGCCCAGACCTCGAGCATGACGGGATAAAGGGCAATGTTGTCCTTCAGGGCCCTAACGGACGTGTCGGCAAAGTCGATCAGCCGCGACTTGGCGTCGGTATGCGTCGAAAGACGTTCCAGGCTGGCTGTGAGCAGTCGCGCCTCAAACCATTCGAAGCAGGCGTAGAAGAGATCTTCCTTGTTGCGAAAATAGTCGTAGAGCGAGCCCTTGCTGACCCCGGCGGCGAGGGCGAGGTCCTCCATCGAGGTGGCCTCAAATCCGGAGTGGGCGAAACGCTGGGTCGAAGCCTCAAGGATTTTGAGGCGTTTGGCGTCACGATCAACCGTACGGGCCATGTTGCCCTCAAAATGACCGACTGGTCGGTCATTTATAAGCCGCTCGCTGTACAAGTCAAGCCGAAGGGCGTGTGGGTAGGCCACTTCCGCCGATCCTTGAGCACGTACTTTTTGCGTTAGCGGGTCTCTTGATCTGAGCTGAAGTAGGGAGCAGGCCCACCTTACGTGCTCTGCGAACCTTGCAGCGGCAGAGGGTCGCTTGAGACGTACCCCATAAGTATCCTGCCGTTCTACCGGGATCGCTTTCGCGATGGTGTGCCGCTCGCAAGGACCAATCCCGATGACATCGGAACGCTTGATCAGGCTTTCCACTGTGGTGGCTTTGGTCAATGCTTTCGCCTTCAGCGTTGTGGCTCCCTGTATCGGGAGAGATGCCCTCAATGGCGATACGAGAGCTGGGCGATACTTCCTGTGTCTTCACGGCAGATGTCATGAAGTTGGCGTGACACTGTACAAATATAGCTTGTGGCATGCGCTTAGTGGTCACGGCTCAATTGCAGGTCTTCTGCTCATGACCCTGGTAAAGAAGTGGCCCAGGAAGGATCAGGATATAGCGAGGGCACAGTCTTAATACGCCATGGCAGCCTCCGCGACACATGAACGGGCGAGGATCTCATTACCCGCGGAGATTTGTTTCGCTGCACGAGGCTCCCTGCCGCAAGGCGATGGCAGGTCCGGGCATCCTATTGATACCAGGGACTATACGCCTCGCTGTTTGCGCCGGACGAACCGCTTACGTCGCATTGTCAAGATCGCCCATGGCTCGGCAGATCCGCATGCTGGGAACTCAGCTCGCTCCCCCACAGTGCTGTAGGCCAGTGGCTGGGCCTGTGCCTGAAAGCAGGTTACGCTGATATTGCGGCTCATGGCATCGCTGGTCGCAAGCTTTACCACCCACTCTGCTCCTGGCATGCTTCGTGATGACACCGGTATGGGGGTACCAATGAAACGCACGCGCTTTTTGTCGGGAGCAATTGGCGGTCTCCTTGTCCTCATACTGTTTCTCGCCAGCCCTCCAGCGCAAGCTGTAGTCAGAACCCAGAACGTCGATTACAAAATCGGCACGACAACCTATGAGGGCTATCTCGTCTTCGATGATGCCGACCATGGCAAACGACCTGGGGTTGTCATCTATCCGGCATGGAAAGGAATTTCGGATAATGAACACGTGCACGCCGAACGGCTCGCGAAGCTGGGCTATGTTGTGTTCATTGCCGATATCTACGGCAAGGGCGTTCACCCCACCACTAATGCCGAGGCAGCGGCCCTGTCCGCAAAATACATTCATGATCGGGCTCTCTATCGCCGTCATGCGCGCGCCGCCTACGACATCCTGCGCGCTAATCCGATGGTTGATGCTAAGCGGATCGCTGCAATCGGGTACTGCTTTGGCGGCGTAGGCGCTCTGGAATTGGCCCGTAGCGGGGCAGATATTAAAGACGTGGTAGGGTTTCATGTCGCGAATCTGAGCAATCCGACCCCGGCCGACGATCGCCACATCAAGGCACATGTTCTCATTCTGCAGGGGTTTCTCGATCCCAACACGCCCCCTGCGGCACGGCTTGGCTTTGAAGAGAACATGGAAAATGCCCATGTTGACTGGCAGCTTGTCCTCTATGGCGGTACGGCGCATTGCTACACCGACGCCGAGGCGGGCAATAACCTCGCGCGTGGCTGCGCCTATAACCCCGTCGCCGAGCGCCGCTCGTGGCAGGCGATGAAGGACCTCTTTGTAGCGACGCTTCGCTGAGCCTCTTTGAAGATCGGTTTTGCGGGCTACTCTGCTGCCTCTGAATCCTGCACCAATGCCGTGAGGGCGGGACTCTGAGAGGCTCGGATTTCTCTTGCGTTGCCTATCCAGGTGCCGCTTTAGGATGCAATTACGCGCACCGGGATCGACTTTGCGGCGGGAGTGCCGCTAATCTTGTCATGAAATTCAAGCGGCAAAAGCGGATTCAGTTCAGGATAATAGCCCGCCACCGCGCCTGGTGGCATGGGATAATCTAGCACCGTCAGCCCGTCGACGCGCCGCGTCACGCCGTCATTCGTGATGGCTTCCAAAGTGACGCGCGCACCTGACTCAAGACCTCTTGCGGTGCGATCTTCTTCGTTCATGAAAAGAATCATGCGGTCGTTATAGACCCCACGATAGCGATCATTGTAGCTGTAGATGGTGGTATTGAACTGGTCATGCGAGCGCACCGTCGCGAGCCGAAGCATGCCAGGATCCGATACAGCGGCATCGGTATGAAGACCCGGGAAAAGCAGAAAAGTGGCTTTACCTGTGGGTGTGTTCCAAACCAGGCGCCGGGGTGCGATGTCGAGGTGAAAGCCTCTGGGATCCTTGATCCTATGCGAAAAATCCCGGTAGATGTCGGGATAAACCTCGGCAATCTTGTCGCGGATCAGCGTGAAGTTGTCCGCATAGCTCTCCCAGGCGACCTTGCTCGCGGGCAGGGTGGCATGCGCCATGCGACAGACCACCTCGATTTCGCTCAGAATATGAGGACTCGCCGGTGGCAGGACACCGCGGGATGCGGTCACATTGGACATGGAATCTTCGATAGTAACGAATTGCTCGCCCTTTCTGGTGTGAATGATCTCTGATCTTGCAATCACGGGCAGGATGAGCGCTTCGGAGCCATGAACGAGATGCCCCCGGTTGAGTTTGGTGGAGATGGCGACCGTCAGCGCGAGTTTGCGCATGGCGGCATACGCGCGGTCGGTATCGGGGACGGCGCGGACAAAGTTTCCGCCCAGTCCAACAAACACCTTGGCCTCACCTCGCTCCATTGCGGCGATCGATTCAACCGTATGGTGACCATGTTCGCGAGGGGGTTCGAAGCCAAACACTGCGCGCAGCCGATTGAGATAGGCTTCAGACGGTCTTTCATCTATGCCGACGGTGCGGTCGCCCTGGACATTTGAGTGGCCGCGAATGGGTGAAATGCCAGCCCCAGGTTTGCCGAAATTTCCACGCAGCAGAAGCAGATTTGCGAGCTGTTGCAGCAACCGCGATCCTTCCTGATGCTGGGTCAGCCCCATGCCGTAGCAGATGATTGTCGCCTTGGAGCGAATATAAATCTCGGCCACGCGACGTATCTGTTCCTCGCTGACGCCCGCAGCCGCAACAATATCCGACCACTCGAGGGAAAGTACTTCGTCGCGTACCGCATCCAGTCCAGTGGTGTGGGTACGGATGAAGTCATCGTCAAGGACCTGTTCTCCGGCACTGGCGCGCTCGAAGAGCACCTTCATCATGCCCTTGAACAGCGCCAGATCGCCGCCGATTCGGATATGAACGAACTCGCTGGCAATCGGAGTCGATCCCAGCGTTGCCATCTGTACGATGTCCTGAGGTTCGGTAAAGCGGATGAGGGCGCGCTCAGGCATCGGGTTGACGACGACAATGGGAACCCCACGTCTGCATGCCTCGACAAGGCTTGTCATCATACGCGGCGAATTGGTGCCAGTGTTCTGACCGATCACGAAAATACCTTCGGCGTGCTCGAAATCTTCCATCACCACGGTCCCCTTGCCCACGCCGATGGAGTGGGGGAGCCCACGGCTCGTGGGTTCATGGCACATGTTCGAGCAATCCGGAAAATTGTTGGTACCGAATTCGCGCACGAATACCGCGTATAGAAACGCCGCTTCGTTCGATGTGCGACCGGAAGTATAAAATTCAGCCTGATGAGGGCTCTCAAGCCTGCGCAGGTGTCCGGCGATGATGTTGAAAGCAGCGTCCCATTCGCAAGGTACGTAATGATCGCTCGTTGGATCATAGCGCATCGGCTCGGTGAGGCGACCCTGCATCTCGAGCCAATAGTCGGATTGCTGCATCAGGTCCGCGACCGAATGCTGTGCAAAGAACTCTCGGGTGACGCGATATTTGGTAGCTTCGAAGGCGAGTGCCTTGGCCCCGTTCTCGCAGAATTCCAGCGACTTGCGACACGTGGGATCGGGAAAGGCGCAGCTTGGACATTTGAATCCGCCAGGCTGGTTCATGGCGAGCAGGGCACGGGAGCCCTTGGTGATCACGCTTTGCTCGAGCAGGACCTTGGCGGTGGCCGCGGCCGCTCCCCAGCCTCCTGCAGGATGGTTATAGGGCTTAAATCGGGGCTTGCCGTCGGACATATTTTAGGCTCCCGTGAAGCGTGGGCGATGCGGGAAAGTCCCAGTGCCTACAGTAATGGTTTTGGTGAATAGATGCTCGGATATTTTGAGAATCCACGAGCAGCGTAGGGAAATGGAGTGTTGATCGAATGCTGGAGCTACCCGACGACATCTTCAGTGAGCCGGAGAACGCCGACCCCGATACATTGGCCAATCTTGGCCCGTTGCGTCTGCTTGCTGGAACCTTTGAAGGACAAAAAGGCATCGACGTGAGCCCCAAAGCTGAGGGACCTCAGCGCAAAGTGTTCACTGAGCGGATCGAACTGCAGCCCATCGACCATCAGCTCAATGGTCCGCAGTTGTTTTATGGGCTCAGGTACCACACACATATTCTGGCGCCAGACGAAGACTCCACATTCCACGATCAGGTCGGATACTGGCTTTGGGAACCGGCCACAGGTCTTGTGTTGCAAACGTTGACAATTCCACGTGGCCAAGTCGCGATCGCGGCCGGTTATGCAAGCGCTGATGCGACGAAACTCGAGCTGACGGCAAAACGGGGCGAAACCGAATACGGTATCTGTTCTACCACCTTCCTGGAGCAGGCTTTTCGAACCGATTCCTATCGCATCACTGTCAACTTCCATGCGGATGAAAGCTGGAGTTATGTGCTGGAGACTATGCTTTTAGTGCGTGGACGCGCCGAACCGTTCTTGCACCGCGATGAGAACCGGCTGGTCAAAGTGGCAGATCCGGTTCCCAATCCCCTGATGCGTCTTGGCAAGTCCTGATCGCGCGCACCCGTCGTAACGAAAACGGGCCTGGACCTCCCGGATGGAGGTCCGGCGGCGTGCCGAGCCTTGCCCAGGGTGGAGCCGAGTTCCGCCCCTCCCGGCTCCCCTTTGGTCCGGGTCGCTTCTCAAACCATGCCGCACCAAAACCGTGACGCTTTCCGGTCTTCCCTGCTTGGGGGGTACGCTTCGGCAGGCGAAAGCCCCTGGCCGCGCCCCTGTGTCGCAAGCTTTGATTGGAATGTTGACATATCATGAGTTATGTATCAAACATCACTATGCAAGTATTAAAGTTGAATACTAGGTTCTGAAGCCTATGGCCGGAGTCATTGTGGATGATTAGCGCCGCCCAGATGCGCGCAGCTCGGGCTCTAGCCGGGATTGACCAGCGCCAGCTCGCTGAAAAGGCCGGTCTTTCCGTTCCGACGATCCAGCGCATGGAAGCGAGCGAAGGGGTAATCCGCGGCAACGTCGATTCTCTGATCAAGATTGTCGAAGCTCTGGACGCCTTCGGTATCGAGCTCATTGCTGAGGGTGCGGTCAGCCAGGGCAGTGGTCGCGGCGTGCGCCTGAAAGTGCGGGCCCGTCCGGAGCCGCCGGCGGAACCTGACGGGACCGTGAAATAGGGCAAATGCGATGCCGATGTTTCTGCTGTTGTCTGGCATCGCTGCGCTGCTTCTCCTTGCGATTCTGGCGGTCGTCTTCTCCGGTTCGCGCTTCGCCACACGCCTTGTCTATGGTGCAGGGCTGCTGCTGTCGCTGGAACTTCTTGTCGTTGGTGGCCTGCATCTACTTTGCGACGCTCCCCCCCTCGCGCTGAGCCTGCCCTTGGGCCTGCCCTGGATCGGCGCGCACTTCCGGCTTGATGCCCTCTCCGCGTTCTTTGTCGTCATTGTCAATCTGGGGGCCGCGGCCGCCTGTCTTTACGGACTTGGCTATGGGAAACATGCTGAGGAGCCCTCCCGCGTGCGCCCGTTCGTTCCGGCCTTTATTGCCGGCATGAACCTTGTTCTCCTTACTGCGGACGCTTTCACCTTTCTCCTGTCATGGGAGTTCATGTCGCTCGCCTCCTGGGCGCTTGTGGTTGTCGAGCATCGCGACCCGCGCACGGTCAGGGCAGGTTACACTTATGCCTTAATGGCAAGTTTGGGCACTTTTGCGCTGCTTCTAGCCTTCGGCCTGCTTGCCGGACCCAATGGCAGCTATGGCTTTGCGGCAATGCGTGCGGCGCAGGTGACGCCTTCGGTAGGCGCTCTTGTTCTGGGGCTCGTTGTAATTGGCGCGGGCTCGAAGGCGGGCCTCGTGCCTTTGCATGTTTGGCTTCCCGAGGCTCATCCCGCAGCACCGAGCCATGTCTCGGCGCTGATGAGCGGGGTGATGACCAAGGTCGCGGTCTATGCGGTGATCCGCATCGTCTTTGACCTTCTGGGGCCGCCGCATTGGTGGTGGGGAATCGTGCTCCTGGTACTCGGGGGCGCCAGCGCGCTAATGGGCGTCCTTTATGCCCTGTTCGAGTCCGACCAGAAGCGCGTCCTTGCCTACAGTACGATCGAAAACATCGGCTTCATTTTCGTGGCTCTCGGCCTTGCCTTGGCCTTTCGCGCTGACGGCTTTCAGGCCGCCGCCGCCCTTGCCCTTACCGCAGCGCTGTTCCACGCCTTCAATCACGCCATCCTGAAGGAGTTGCAGTTTTTCGGCGCCGGGGCAGTACAGCACGCAACAGGCACACGCGATATGGAACGACTGGGCGGCCTCATTCACCGCATGCCGGTCACGGCGTTCTGCATTTTGATCGGGTGTGTGGGAATTGCAGCACTGCCACCGCTCAATGCCTTTGCATCGGAATGGCTGATCTTTCAGGCCATTCTCTTGAGCCCATCATTGCCCCAATGGGGCCTGAAACTTCTTGTGCCTGCGGCCGGGGCCCTTCTGGCGCTGGCCGTCACTCTCGCGGCAGCGTGCTTCGTACGGCTTTTCGGAATGAGCTTTCTTGGCCGTCCGCGCTCCGAGGCTGCGAGTTGCGCAGAGGAGACCGATGGCTTTTCACTTGCTGCAATGCTGTTTCTGGCGGGACTTGCGGTCGTTGGAGGGCTTCTGCCTGGGGTTGTGATCGATGCCCTCGGGCCGATCAGCACCAGTCTTGTTGGTCGCCACATGCCCTTGCAGACCAGTCTGCCCTGGCTCTCCATCGTTCCGATTGCGGCCAGTCGGAGTTCCTATAACGGACTTCTTGTTTTCATCTTCATAGCGGCATCGTCCGGCATCGTGGCCAGCGCCATCCATGTCTTCGCCTCGCGACGGGTCCGGCGCGCGCCGATCTGGGATTGTGGCTATGCTGACACAAACCCGGCGCTGCAATATTCCGCAAGCAGCTTTTCCGAACCGATACGCCGCGTTTTTGGTCCCATCCTGTTTTTGGCGCGCACCGAGGTTGAGATGCCTCCGGTAGGAAGCGTGGCGCCGGCCAAGTTTAGGGTCCATCTCGAGGATCTGATCTGGCAGAGGCTCTATGTGCCTGTGACCGGGATCGTTACGACCATTGCAGATCGCCTCAATGTCTTTCAGTTTCTCACCATCCGCCGCTATCTGAGCCTCGTTTTTCTGGCGCTGGTGAGCCTCTTGCTGGTACTGGCGCTATGGAGCTGATCCGTGATCTCGCCGTACAGGGCGCACAAATGTTCCTTGTGGTGCTATTGGCGCCCCTGGTGACGGGTGTCGTACGCAAGCTCAAATCCCGGCTGCTGCGCCGTCAGGGCCCCTCGGTGCTGCAACCTTATCGTGACCTGCTGCGCCTGATCCGCAAGGATGTGGTTCTCGCTGACAATGCGTCATGGCTCTTTCGAAGCGCGCCGTATCTGATTTTTTCTACCACCTGGGTTGCAGCTGCCCTGGTCCCTACTTTTGCCACTGGCCTGATGTTTAGCTGGTCTGCCGATCTCATTGCCATCGTCGCGCTTTTGGGCAGCGCCCGTTTCTTTCTTGCTCTTGCCGGCATGGACGTGGGCACGAGCTTTGGCGGGATTGGCTCCAGCCGTGAAATGATGATCGCAGCCTCGGCGGAGCCGGTGATGATCATGATTGTTTTTGTCCTCGCGCTTCTCGCCGGCTCCACGCAGCTTTCCACCATTGCGGCTTACATGGTTTCACCTGCCGTGGGTCTGAGGGTCACTCTGGGTATGGCTTTCGTCTCACTTCTCATGGTGGGTATTGCCGAGACGGGGCGCATTCCTGTCGACAATCCGGCGACCCACCTCGAACTTACGATGGTACATGAGGCCATGGTGCTCGAATATTCCGGACGCCACCTCGCAGTTCTCGAGCTGGCAGGTTCCCTCAAGCTCCTGCTCTATCTCTCACTTATCGCCTGTGTCTTCGTGCCGTGGGGACTGACACTGCCCGACGCCAGCGCCTGGATGTACGGCATTGGCGTTGCAGCCTATATCGCCAAGATCCTGACGGGCTGCGGAGCGCTCGCACTCTTCGAAACTGTAATCGCGAAGATGCGCGTGTTCCGCGTACCGACATTCCTCGGTGCTGCCCTCATGCTGGGCTTTCTGGGAACGCTTCTGCTCTTCGTATCGCGAGGATTTTAGATGCACGGGATCGCATTTGACGTCACCCATCTTTTGGCAGGTTGCCTGGTTCTGGTGAGCTTTCTGATGCTCTATCAGGACCGCCTCTATTCACTGCTCAACACCTATGCCCTGCACGCCACGGTCTTGTTTCTGTCGGTCGCCTGGCAGGCCTACATTCAGAATGCACCCCATCTTTACGTTACTGCCGGCATCGCATTGGTATTCAAGGCGATCATCATACCGGTGGCACTGCACCGCATGATCGTAAAACTCGGCATCCACCGTGAAATCGAAGCCGTCGTCGGCACCGGACCGACCATGCTTGCGGGCATGGGACTTGTGGGACTTTCGCTCGTAGTCATGCTGCATGCGGCCGCTGGTGCTGACCTAATGGCGCGGGAGGATCTGGCATTTGCACTGGCGGTAATACTTATGGGCCTGTTGATCATGGTCACGCGGCGCAATGCCGTGAGCCAGGTCGTTGGCTTCATGTCGCTTGAGAACGGTCTCATCCTGGCCGCTGCGGGCGCCAAGGGCATGCCGCTCGTGGTGGAGATGAGTGTGGCCTTCTCAATCCTCATCGCCTTTATCGTGATCGGAATTTTCCTCTTTCGTATCCGCGAGCGCTTTGACACCGTTGATCTTCAGGCGCTAGATCGCTTCCGGGGTGAACGCCAATGAGCTGGCTTCTTGGCCACAATGTCGCCCTGATCCTGACCATTCCGGCCGTAACGGCGCTTGTGCTTACCTTGTTGCCAGGGTACCGGCTTTCGGCAAAGCTCAATGTTGCCGGCAGTCTACTCACCTTTATTGCGGCCCTGTCGCTCTTTGCCGGTCATCCGCCGGCAGCCCCGTTTGTGCTCGTCGACGATCTCAATATCGTCTTCATTGTGCTCAATACGTTTGTAGGCTTCACCACCAGCCTCTTCAGTATGAGCTATATCGGCCACGAGCTTGAGACCGGACGCCTGACGCCAACCTATCTGCGCTTCTACCACGCCATGTACCAGGTGATGATGTTCGGCATGAACCTTGCCCTCCTGGTCAATAATATCGGTCTGATGTGGGCTGCGATCGAGCTTGCAACGCTGGCGACTGTTCTGATGGTCGGGATTTATCGTACCCACGAGGCGTTGGAAGCGGCCTGGAAATATTTCATCCTGGCCAGCGTTGGCATCGCTTTCGCACTGTTCGGTACGATCCTTGTCTATATGGCAGCTTTGCCGGTGGTCGGCGAAGGGCTTAAGGCCATGACCTGGACAGTACTCTTAAGCAAGGCTTCGGAGTTCGAGCCGTCTCTTCTCAGTGTCGCCTTCATCTTTCTACTGCTGGGTTACGGCACAAAGGCTGGCCTGGTGCCGGTACACGCGTGGCTTCCGGACGCGCATGCAGAAGGTCCAACTCCGATATCGGCGGTGCTATCCGGGTTGCTCCTGAACGTCGCGCTCTATGCCATATTGCGATTTAAGATGCTCATGGCACTCAATCACGCAGCGATTTCTCCGGGTCCTCTGATGATCGCGCTGGGACTGGTATCGCTGCTCTTCGCCGCGTTCATGCTCTATCGCCGGCGGGATATCAAACGGCTGTTCGCATACTCCTCCATCGAGCATATGGGCATCATCGTTTTTGCCTTTGGCATGGGGGGGCCGCTGGCCAATTTCGCCGGCCTTTTGCAGATGACGATGCACAGCCTGACGAAGTCCGCGATCTTCTTTGTGGTCGGCCATGTCGCCCAGGCCAAGGGCAGCCAGAAGATTGCGGATATTCAAGGTTTGACACAGTCACACCCCTTGCTTGGATGGAGTCTAGTCGTGGGCGTTCTCGCGATTGCCGGGATGCCGCCGCTCGGCATATTCATGAGCGAGTTCCTGCTCGTGACAACAACCTTCGTGCGTGCGCCTCTGCTTGCCGTGCTGCTCGTGTTAGGCTTGGCCGTAGCCTTTGGCGCTCTTTTACTACGGCTGCAGTCTGTTGCGTTTGGCATGCCACAGGGCAAGGTCGCGCCGGTTCGGGTCTCTGTTCTGCCGATTTTCGCCCATCTGGGGCTCGTCGCCATTGCAGGGGTCTATCTTTCGCCCATGCTGGTACATTGGTTCCAGCACGTCTCCAACATGTTGGGTTAGCTTCGTGAGCGCGCTCGATGATCTGATCGCAACCGGACGAGCTGTCAATGGCGTGACGGATGGATCTCGTGCACTCCTTGATGAGGCACGCTGGCGAATCATGGCCGAGCACCTGGCAGAAGGTATTTATGGGCTTGCGGGCCTGTGGGCGGAAGCAGGCTCTGTTCATGCAGCGCTCCTTGATGCTGCGGGATCAAAGCTTGCCATCGTCAGTCTCGAATGCGCGAGCGGTCGATTTCCAGCGCTCAGTGCTCTTCATCCTCCTGCGATACGGCTTGAGCGGGCAATCTTCGATCTCTTTGGCCTTGTGGCGGAGGACGCGCCCGACACACGACCGTGGCTCGACCATGGACGCTGGCCTCTGCAGCACCCGCTTGGTACTGCGACGGCGGGGGTGTCACAGCGAAGCTATGAGTTTCTCTCGGTTGAGGGCGAAGGTGTTCATCAGATCGCAGTTGGTCCGGTTCATGCCGGTATCATTGAGCCTGGTCACTTCCGCTTCAGTGCCAATGGCGAGACCGTGGTGCGGCTCGAACAAAGGCTTGGTTATGCCCATAAGGGTATTGAAGCCCTGTTCCAGGGTGCCGAGTTGGCCTATGGGGCGAAGCTCGCGGGCCGGCTTTCTGGCGATAGCACGGTCGCTTATGGCCTTTGCTTTGCGCGTGCCGTGGAAAGCGCCCTCGGCGTCAGGGTGCCTGTGCGGGCAGAAGTGCTGAGAGCGTTGATGGCCGAACTCGAGCGCCTTGCCAATCACCTCGGGGACATTGGCGCCATCTGTAATGATGCCGGATTTGCCCTGTTGCAAGCACATTGCGCCGTATTGCGCGAACGGGTTCTGCGCAGTTCGGAAAAGTGTTTTGGTCACCGTATGATGCGCGATGTGGTGGTACCGGGTGGGGTGCGCGCTGATCTCAATGCAGCGGCTCGTCGTGAGTTGATGGAGCTCGTTAAAGAAATACGACGATGTTTCCCTGCTCTGGTGGAGTTGTATGACAATACAGCATCGCTGCAGGACAGGACGGTGGGCACAGGCATCGTCAGTCAGGCACTCGTGCATCAGTTTGCAGCGGGCGGCTATGTCGGCCGCGCGAGCGGTCGCGCCTTCGATGCTCGGAAAAATTTCTGCTATCCACCCTATGACCGTCTCACTTTCGAGGTTCCGGTTCTCGAAGCGGGTGATGTCAATGCCCGGGTCTGGATACGCATCCGCGAGGTCGAGCAAAGCCTTGGTCTGATCGATCAGATCCTCGCGCTCGGGGCTGAAGGCGAGATTGTGGCTGCGTTACCCGCTCGGGACGGTGAGGGTGTTGCCCTGGTGGAGGGATTTCGGGGCGACATTCTGGTTTGGGTTCGGCTTGACGCCCAGGGCCGCATCATGCGCTGCCACCTGCGCGATCCCTCATGGTTCCAGTGGCCTCTGCTGGAGGCCGCGATTGAGGGTAACATCGTGGCAGATTTCCCGCTTTGCAATAAATCCTTCAACTGTTCCTATTCCGGACATGATTTGTGAGGCTGAAATGCGCCGATTGCTGTTCAAAAACCTGATCGGCGGCCCGCTCAGCGAGCCCCGCAAGGCTGGGACGAACTTGGATCTCGGGCTGGCTGCCGATAGGCTTGATCGCGCCGCCCACAAGCGACTTGGGCGTAGTCTGTCAATCCGCGTCGTGGATGCCGGGTCCTGCAACGGTTGTGAACTTGAGATAGCGGCGCTCAGCAATGCATTCTACGACCTGGAGCGCTTCGGACTTAGATTTGTAGCCTCTCCTCGGCATGCTGATGTACTGCTGGTCACCGGACCGGTCACGATCAATATGCGTGAGGCATTGGAGCGAACCTATTTTTCAACTCCCGATCCTAAATGGGTGGTCGCGGTTGGAGACTGCGCAGGTGATGGTGGCGTATTTGCCAAAAGTTATGCGGTGCAAGGTGGCGTGTCCAAGGTTCTGGCCGTTGACCTGCATATTCCGGGTTGCCCGCCACGACCAGATGACTTGCTCGATGGACTGCTCTGGCTAATGGAGAATGCAGCCATTGGTAATACCGTGCGGCACTGACGGGCTGACAAAGGCGTTTCGTCCTGTGTTTTGTAGGTCTGGAGCCAGCCCTGGAACATCTGCGAGATCTGTCTTCCCATCTCTGTGCGCATCGCCACGGCTTGCCGTGCCGGGTTGGCTGGCCGATGGGTGGCGAGGCAAGCGGCGGCAGGACGGCTTACAAGGCGCAGGTGAGTGCCCGCGTCCACCAGTTCTATTGCACCAGATTGATCGCGCTTGATGCTCTGGGATACATGTAGATTGAAGATTGGAGCGTGAAATTCCCTTCACCTAGAAAATCAATGACCGGGGTATAATCATAGCTTGCTTCGCCAAAGAGGATCGTGGTGTTGGGTACGTCAAGGGCGGCTGGAACCGTCATTAACTCGCCTGTGGGGCGAGGTGTTCCATTGAGTGACTGGCTCCACGCCACCGTCGCCTTGCCGGCATTGTCTATCTGGATGGAACTGATCGTCACTATCGCCTTGGATGCTGGGTAGGGCGCCAGGACCTGGCTCGAGGCATCGAGGATATCGGGCATCTGCGTACTGGCACTGATGGTAGTGTACTGGGCGACGAGATTGGTCACGGTGCTGGCAGTTAGTGCCACCATGCGCTTCAGGGCGATGCCTTGTGAAAGCTCTACTCCGCCCAGATAGATCAGGATCATGACAGGGGCGATGAGCGCAAATTCGATCGCCGCCAGTCCGCGACGATCCTTGATGAAGCTGCGCTTCCGCCGCGCGCGCATGGGGGAGTTAGTACGGCTCATTGCGAAACACTGCCGTGGCCATCAATAGGCGGCTGTCGCCGCTCATGTTGGACAGATTAAAACCGAGTGGAGCCAGCCACACTGGCCATTGATAGAAGGCCTGCACCAGGACGATATCGCCTGGTCCGCCGGGCGTGAAATTCATGTTGGTCGTGACAAACTTTCCGTTCTGCAGAGGATCCATCTGCGTCATGGACGAGAACGAGGTGAAGGTCTGGACATTGACGTAGAGGCCTGAACAGCTGAAGAGCGTGGTCGCATTGGTGCACAGGGCCTGCTGGAATTGCGAGGCGGTCATGTTCTGGTTTTGGGCCTGACCAGTCATGATGAGACGTGCGGTCTCGGTGGTGGCGGTCTGCAATGCCTGCTGGGCCATGAAGACGAGCGCAGTTTCCAGTATGGCGAAGAGCAGCGCAAAGAAAGGTGCGGCAATGAGGGCAAATTCAACCGCGGCGACACCGTCCGCGTTGCGCCTGAATCTGCGAAGTGAGACGGGGAGATCCATCCAGTTGGCCCCGCTACTTCGAGAGGTAGGCGGATTGCACCGCCATCTTGAATAAGGACGCCATCGCAGCCGATATGTCACCGCCCGTGGTCACCTGGTAATAGAGGCCAGGTGAGGCGCAGCTCTGCAGCTGATTTGCGATGTTGGGCTGAAACGGGGCTATCATGGAGTTATACCAGCTGTTGGTCGGCAGTGGCAGATATTCGGTATAAAGCACGGCGATGCGAATGCCGCGGTTCTTGACCTCGGTGCACCAGTCTGTCTGGACTGGGCTTGCGTTCGAGTTGAGGGGATTTACAGTCGACTGTTGGCGTCCGCTGCAGCAATAGGTGCCATAGGACTGGCTGTATCCCGGGTTGCTGTTTACATGTGCGTCGATGACGCCATCGGTAACGATGAAGAGAACTTCTTGAGGCGTGTCGCCTGGTGCACCAGTGCCGCTTCCCGGATCCGGCATGATGGAATTGATCTGGTTCATCGAATTGTTGAAATCGGTATCTTCATCATCGTTACAGTTGGATTCTGTCAGACAATTATTGTCGTAGACTTCCAGCTGCTGAATGTTGCCTGCGGCGGTTTGAGCTGCAGAAAGGTCTGAGGTCAGACTTTGGATCTTGTTCAGGTTGACATCGAAGGTGTAGATGCCCATGCGATAGGCGGAATTGTAGCTCGCCTCTGTGGTTTGGGCCGTGCTCATCAGATTTTGTGCAGCTTCGCGCACCAGATCGATGCGCAGGGTCACGCCGAGATTGCGGGCGAGGGTGTAATTGTCTTCGCCGTTGGGGTTACCCAGATTGTCGGCTTTCGGGTCCGACTCATGACAGCCAAAGGCGCAACCACCTTGTGCCGAGGTATTGTTGACCATGGTGTTAATGCCGGCCTGGGTAGCGGCAATGGCCATGGAGGGAGAGTCGTCGAGCATAAGGTAGAAGTCGATGTTGGGGGCAAGGCCTGCCGTGGCCTGCGAGCTGCCTCCCAAGGCAATTGTGGGGCTCCCAAGAAGGTTCGGAAAGAAGTTTTGTGAGGCGGCGGTGTAACTCACGGTGACCTTGCGCACCGTGCCCGCAGTTGAAACCGAGACCGAAACCGCGGGGGACGTTACGCCGGAGATGCTGTCGGCCTGAGCGTAAAACGTGCTCTGGGCGGTGGTAACCGAGGCAGATGTGCTTTGCGCCATCATCGCCGGCGTCACCGCGGCGAGCGCAGCAGCGTCTGCAGCAGAGTTGAGCTGCACCTGCCGGTCGGAGGCAGTGGTATAATCAATTCCCATTCCCACGAGATAAAGGAGCGGAATGGCCGAAATTGCGAAGATCATCGCGACATTGGCCCGCTCATTTTTCGCAAAGCTAACGAGCTGTCGGAGCATGAAGCCGTCCTTATACAGAACAGACTCGAACGCTAGCGGGCGTGGCTTGATGACCCATTAAAGTAAAGCCGAAAAAGTTTATTAAAGCCTATTCGAATGCCCTGCTTTGCCCCTATTCAAGCTCAGGCGGGTGGATTACCGGGACTTGGGAAGCTGCGGCAAGAGGCTCTTAAGCGACGGATGGCGGTCGGGTTTGGGCGAGGGTGACGGCTCAGACGGGCGCGCGAGGACCTTAAGCCCAACCAACGCGACGGGTGCCGTTCCTGAGGCCTTGCGCCAAGGATCCCGCCCGTGTCAGGAATGCCATTGCGGGTTTGGCGTTCATCCGGGCGCAAACACCCCACCAGCGCTGTTGGATCCCGGATACAAAGGGGGGCCGCTCAGCCTCGCGATGCTGCGCGCGGCCGCGGCGGCTTGGTGAAGTTCGCGCTGGCACGCCATGCCATATTCTCGATGCCGAAGACCGAAGGCTTCTTGACTGGCTGTTCGGTCATGATCTGTACGAGCGTGGTGCCGTCGGGCAGTCGTGCGTAGCGAATTTTCTCCGGTGCCGATTGGCTGGAGGAGTTCGGGTGACCAGTTATCTGCGACGGGTCTGGTTCGCCGATCGCCGCGAGAATCTGACTGCCAATGCGGCCCGCCGTTTCGGTGCCAAGGCGCCTGGCCAGCATGCTTACATGAGGTTGCTGTTCACAGTCCTTCTCATCGAGCTGGCAGAGCCGGGCAAAACGGTCGTTGCAGGATTTCATGCGTCCGTCCGGCCCAAATACAGCCGCGGCGCCATCCTGCAGGCCCAGCATAGATTTTTGTACCCGCAGCAGGACCCGACAGGCGCGTTCCCAGCGTAGCCGCTCACTGACGTCTTCAAACAGGAGCAGCGTAACGGAAGGCTTTATGCTTTGGATGGTCACGCGCAGGCTTGTGCCGCGCGGCAGATGCCAAAGTTCCGGCTCTGCCTCCAGTGTATTGACGCGTGTGAGCTGTGTGGTCTTCCAGATCTTGAATTCGCGGGGTTCAGGAAGTTTGCCTTCGATCCGAAGGCGATCGAGAACTTCGCTCCAGCTGGGACGGCTGCGGAGCCAGCTTTCGTCCAGATGCCACAGCGCACGGAAAGCGTCATTGTATCCCACCAGGCGGTGGTCGGCGCCACGGATAAAGGCGAGTGCGGTGCCTGTCGGCGCCGGGTGATGGTCGAGTTCCGGTACGGTGGCTGCATAGCTCCAGGCGCACGCGGCCGCGTCGGCCAGAAGCTGATTCTGCAGGTGCCGTATTGCAGCGCGGTGAAATCGGAGAAGGCGGACTTGTTTTTTTCTCATAACCCGCGATTAACCTAGTTGATAAAAATCCATTTTGACTTCCATCAAGCGAGCGCGAGTCAAACTCACTGTTGTCGCAAATGTTCACCACCTTCAGCATGGAATTTTTGCGGCATAAGCCGCTGAATGAAGTGAATTGGACAGAAAATGCAGTGTTTTTACCGCGCGTATCATCGATACATTTGATAGTAGTGAGTCACGAGCTATCACATTTGATGCTAATGCCTTTTACTTATATCGTGACGGGGCCGTCACGCTTTCTGCCACTACATTTTATACTGATGATGCTGCTGTCATCACGCGGTGCGCCGTTTCGCATGCGCGAGAGCGTTCCAGTAGATTAAATCTTCGAATAACTATGTTCATGTCGCGCGCACGATACGTTCAGGGCTTGCCAGCGCGCGCCGCAAGAAGTTCCTCAGCCAGGACCCGGACGAGTTCCGCCGCCGGCATGGCTCGGGCCAATGGGGCGCCTTGTCCAGCCCATTGCGCGGCAAAGCCGCCTTCTCCTTTGGCGCGGGCACACGCTGCTAAAGCCTTGGCGGCATCGTAGGCGATTGGGTAGTCCGGTGGCCTCAGAGCCTTGAGGACGTTTTCCTTTAAGTGGGTGAAGCGATTGGGTAGTGAGCGCGCCGGCCGGCCGGAGAGGATTGCCGTCATTTCCGTGGCCGCGGCACCGGAACCAAAAAGGGCGGCCCGATAGTGGGCGTCAGCCGCTGATTCCGGACAGCCGATGAACGCGGTGCCAAGCTGTGCCGCCACGGCTCCCAATGAGAGCATGGCGGCAATGCCGGCACCATCCATGATGGCGCCAGCGGCGATCACGGGAATGTTTAGCCGGCGCACCAGCAGGCGAGTGAGGGCGGTAACGCCGAGTTGGCTGTCGGGAGCTGCTGGGTCAAATATCCCGCGATGGCCGCCGGCTTCATAACCTTGCGCTACCACCGCATCGATCCCAGCACGCTCGGCCTCTATGGCCTCGTTGAGATTGGTTACGCTGGCAAGAAGGATAATCCCGCGCGCTTTCAGTCGCGCGATGACCTTCTCGGGCGGCAGGCCAAAATGGAAGCTGACCACCGTCGGTCGGGTGCGCACGAGCAAGTCGACCATCGCGGCATCGTCGCAAAAGCTCTGATAGATCTCGCGCAGATACGCTGGCGGCTCGCTGTCAAAGGCTTGAAAGATTGCAGTGAGGCGCTTGAGCCACTCCTGTTCGCGGGCAGGATCTGGCTTGGCCGGCTGATGGGTAAAAACATTGACGTTGAAGGAGCGCTGGGTGCGCTGTCTGAGGTCCTCGATCATCGCTCGGGCCGTGACAGCATCGACAGAGCCGACTGCGATCGAGCCCAGGGCGCCGGCAGTGCTGACTGCCGCAGCGAGGGCTGGCGTGGAAGTTCCGGCCATCGGTGCCTGGATGAACGGGAGGCTTATGCCAAGGCGTTCAATAAGGCCGGTCATTGGTGGCTCTCTCAAACAGGCTCCATTTCCATGTCATTAGCAACGTCTTCGGTCCGCTGTGGTTTCTTCAGGCCCCACAGCACAGATGCCGCGAAGATCTTGAAGTCACGCTATTTGAGCGGGATGCCGCCGACAATCCGGTGAAAGCATAAAATCCGACACTCAGTGCTAGGCGCATTGGGGGCACCCATGGCCGAAAGCCAAGTCACTTTTGTAGCTATCTAATGTTCTGGAGCGGCTTGTGAAGACGTGCTGCCTTTATCCGCCAGGACTATGACCAAATTTGAGGGTCAGCTTTCTGCCGATCTCGAGCAGAGCGACGAGTGCAACCCCTGCGCCTGCGCAGATCATAAGGTCATTCCAGTGCAGTGGCCCGAAACGGAACAAATCCTGCAGCGGCTGCCAGTAAAGTGCAGCACCTAGAACTGCTGAAACTACGCCCACGAGCAGCCAGAGTGCAGGATTCGGCCGAAGTAAAACACCTGTGAGCGAGGCATGGAAAGAACGGTTGACGAAGATAAGGCCCACATTTGTCAGCACCAGTGTCGAGAATACCAGGGCCCGCAGATCATTGGCAGCGAAGCGTTCATGGATGGCGATCAGCAGCGATCCGCAGACGACAAGCAACGCCAGGAAACCCTGGACCAAGGCCCATTTGAGGACGGCCGGGGAAAGAAGGGGGGCATCCGGTTTGCGGGGAGGACGCCTCATCACGTCGACTTCCGCGGTTTCGTATTCGAAGACGATAGAGCAGGTCGGATCAATCACCATTTCCAGAAGCGCGATCTGGATCGGCATGAGTACGAGGGGTAAGCCGAACAGAAGCGGAATTATAGCAATACCGGCAATCGGAATATGGACGGCAACGATATACTGGATCGCCTTACGAAGATTATCGTAGATGCGGCGGCCAAGTTTGACGGTGGTCACGATCGAAGCAAAATCGTCATCAAGGAGGACCAGTGCGCTGGCCTCGCGGGCGACGTCAGTGCCTCGGCCTCCCATCGCAATGCCAATATGAGCGGCCTTCATGGCCGGGGCATCGTTGACGCCGTCCCCTGTCATGGCGACGATTTCGCCGGCGCGTTTCAGGGCTTCCACCAGCCTTAGCTTCTGATGTGGCCGGATGCGGGCGAAAACGCTCGTCGTCTTGATGACATTCGCGAGATCCTCCGCATTCATCTTCTCGATGTCATCGCCAGTGAGCGTCCGGCCTGCATCGATCCCAGCCTCGCGCGCAATCGCACTTGCCGTCGTCGGATAATCGCCGGTGATCATGATCACTCGGACCCCGGCAGCCTGGCACTCCTTGACGGCGCCGACCACGGTCGGCCGCAGCGGATCGACAAAGCCGATGATGCCAAGATATTTGAACTCCAGCTCGTGTGGCGACTCGGGGTACGAACCCTCGATGATGGTTGCATCCGCGGCAGCGACGCCAAGTACGCGCACCCCTTGTGCTGCCATGCCATCGACCTCGGCGAGCATCCGGCTCCGGTCGGTCTTGGGCAGATGACAGAGATCCGCGATGGCCTCGGGCGCACCCTTTGCATAGGCCAGTATCCGTGGCTCTTGCGGGCTGCCCCACAGATTGGTGGTGGCAAAAAGGTCTGGCCGCAATCCGTAACTGTGCACAATGGTACCGTGAGGGCGCCAGGCAAAGAGGGGAGCGACGTCATGGATGGCCCGATCCATCGGATCAGTGGCAATGGTGGCGCTGGCGCCGAATGCTCCAAAGAGGACCGATGCCGCATTCGCCTCGTCAGGGACCCCGGCGCTGAGATGCCAGACCCGGCCGCCGCAGATGATGTGTTCCACACGCATGCGGTTTTCGGTCAGGGTCCCAGTCTTGTCCGTGCACAGCACTGTAGCCGAGCCAAGCGCTTCGATGGCCGCTGCGCGTCGGGTGAGAACTTGTGCGCGGGAGATGCGCCAGGCGCCCATTGCCATGAAGACCGCGACGACGAGGGGAATTTCTTGGGGCAGGGCTGACATGCCGATCGCGATGCCACCCAGGAATGCGTGCAGCCAGGAGCCGCGCAGTGCCCCGAACAGGATGACGGTCGCCGCCGTGATGACAAGGCCGACAATACCGAAGTCCTGCACCAGCCAGCTCAGTTGTGCCTGCAGGCGCGGCTCTTCCATGCGGATGCCGTGCAGCGCCTGACCGATCTTGCCCATTTCCGAGCGCAATCCTGTCGCGATCACCCGGGCAAGCCCGGTTCCTCGCACAATCAATGTTCCCGAAAAGACAAAGGGCAGATCTTCACCACCAGCAGGACCCCAGCCTGGATCGTCTTCTGCCGGCTTTTTCCTTACCGGTAATGATTCACCTGTCAAAAGCGACTCGTCAGCCATGACCTCGTAGCCGTCGAAGAGAACCGCATCCGCCGGCACACGGTCACCCTCAGTCAGGATGATCACGTCACCTGGAACCACATCGCGTCCGGCGATGCGCTTGCGTATTCCATCCCTCATGACCAGGGCGCGCGGACTGGCTAGATCGCGCAGCGATTCAAGGACGTGTTCGCTGCGCATTTCCTGCACAATGCTGATCGAAACGGCCAGGGTGGCGAAAGCGCCAAGGGCAATGGCGTCGAGAGCTTCACCAAGGAGGATATATATCGCGCCTCCCGCCAGTAGCAGCGCGAACATGGGCTGGCGTAACACTTCCCACGCGATCCGGCCAAAGTTGCGATGATCAGGATCGGGCAGGGAATTGGGACCGTGGGCTTTCAGGCGGGCTTTAGCCTCGTGACTGGTCAGGCCTTTCATCTGCGTGCGCGTCGCCATCCGCCCCTCTTCACGCCTCGGGATCAATGTGTTCATGCCACCCACCGGCAGTCAGAATAGCAGCCTGCAGAGAGCCTCGGGTTTGACAGGGGTCAATAGCCTGCGGGTGTATCCGCGGATGCGCTGTGCCCATGCGCCACATCCTTGACCACTGCGGGGGATGGGGGAGATCATTTTCGCGCCTCCGGAGCTGCGACGGCCGGTGGTGGCCGCTCGGGGGCTTGCGCCCACAGATCAGGAGCAAGGGACGGGCAGGTAAGCCGTACCAAAAAGTTCTCTCTGAGTCTGATGCAGGCGGCCTCAAATATCTGCCTTAGCTGTTTGGATGCCGTGGATGCACTTCGCTAGTATGGCGCAGGACCGGCCGAAAGGTTTAGGTGGCTATGGCGAAAAATCCGTCTCAGCATTTCAGTCGAGTTTACCCCCAGACGAGATCTTGCTGACAGCGGTCGCCGTGCGATTCGCTCGCAGTCGATACGTGCCACGAAAGCTCAAAGTGCAGCGTCTGGAAAATGAAAGACGCTGCACGTGTCGCACTTGCCCGGGCCAGCCGTCTTGCTAGATTGCAGGCACGGTATTGATGACAGTTTAGCTCCGGCGCAGGAACGCTGCGCCTAAATGGGAAAATCATGAACGACACACGGATGACCTACACAGCATTAACTTGGCAAAATAGCGATGGAATTCTGACGATTACTCTCAATCGTCCTGATAACCTCAACGCGTTCACGGTCGAGATGGCAAATGAGCTGGTGGACGCCTTTAACCGCGCCAGCGAGGACGATAGTGTGCGTGCCGTGGTGGTTACGGGCAATGGACGCGCCTTCTGTGCCGGCATGGATCTTTCGGTTGGCGGCAATGTGTTTGGGCTTGATGAGTCGCTGCATCCCACAATCGAGGACATGCATGAACGCCTCAACGATCCGGAGATCCTCAACGGTGTACGAGATACCGGCGGGCGTGTGACGTTGGCGATTTTCGCCTGCAAGAAGCCCGTGATCGCTGCAATCAATGGTGCAGCAGTTGGCGTTGGGGCTACAATGACGACAGCGATGGATTTCCGTCTCGCGTCAAACAAAGCCCGGATGGGTTTTGTCTTCGGTAAATTGGGGATCGTACCGGAGGCTTGTTCGACTTGGTTCCTGCCGCGGATTGTTGGCATGCAGCAGGCGCTCGAATGGATCTACAGCGCCGAGATCTTTGATGCGCAGGAAGCCCTGCGCGGCGGGTTCGTCAAGGCAGTATATCCTGCGGAACAGTTACTGGACGAGGCCTACAAACTGGCGCGTAAATTCACCGACAATCGTTCACCCGTGGCGACCGCCTATATGCGTCAGATGCTCTATCGCAATAGCGCCCAATCCCATCCCCTGGAGGCTCACCGGGTAGATTCGCTGGCGATGTTCTACACCAGCATCGGTGATGGCAAGGAAGGTGTGAAAGCTTTCCTGGAGAAGCGCACGCCAAATTACAGCGGCAAGGCCTCGCAGATGCCATTTTACCCCTGGACCGAATAGTGGACGTCTGATCGCTTAACCTGCAAAAGCGCATGAACTTGATAAGTACGGCAACGATCTCGGTACGGCGGTTGGATTTTATTGCGATCCGCCGCCGTGTGAGGGGACAGGGCAAGCCCTCGTCAGGGTGTCGGGGTGGCAGCGCCCCGTTCAGTCATCGAAGATCTCGCCATGACCCACGGTGCGTGAGCCGGCAAGTCTGTATGGGGCTGTGACGTCCCGCTGTCATTGATGGAACGCGCCTGGCCAAGCTTGCCACAGGTGATACAGAGCCTCCTGGCGTGCCGATCCTTCTGCCCTTGATCTGCTGGCAGACATCCAGGGGAATCGGGTGAAAAATTCATGCTGCGATGAGGCTTGCGAGGAATTCATCGTC
>JBMFWV010000031.1:0-31803 GCA_049964915.1 Rhizomicrobium sp. | reverse complement strand
GTGCCATTTTTGCACCCGGGTCGGGTGGCCCCGAAGCCCTCGGCATACGGATGGCAGTTCTCGATGAACCATGAGTGAGCCTCATTTCAATTCGCTGCGATGTCTGCGTTGAATCAACACGCTTGATGCCCTCCGCGCGCGCGGCCGAAACCCTAGGCTATCCCCTGGCTTATGTGCTGATACTGGAAAAGGCTTTGCCGGAATCCTTGCGTCAGCGGGTCGAGCACGTCGCCCGGCTTCAGCAAAAAAACCGCAGGGACTTGGGTGAGATGTGAGCGCTCAAGGCGGAAGCGACGCAGCCCGCTGTGCGACGTCCATAAGGCCGGAGGGACGCAAAGCTCCAATCCCGTCACACATCACGCTCGGGCATGAACTCAATGAGTTTGAACAGCAAACTATTCCAAGTGCTGCGATGTGGGTCTCTGTGCGCAAGCATGATCCCATCGACCAAACGTTCGGGCGCAGGGGGTATCAGCGCGTGTTTGACGAAATATGGAAGCGAGCGGACTAGCGCAGGTCAGATCAGAACATGGCGTCGACGGGACAGGCATCCACGTTGCGCCTCGCAGAGCACCTCCGCACAATTTCCGCTACCAAGCCATGACCTGCACGTTTCCTGCAGGCGGGCTCGGGGTACACTTCCGCCACGCCTTGGCGTTCATTCACCTGTTCCCCGCATGGAGACGGTCGCTGGTCGCGCCTGATGGCTGACATAGTTATGGCAGAGTTGACCCAAACCTGCCGCCTGATCTGGGGCAATCGCTTGCTTGTTGAGGCGGATAAAGTCTGTGCGCGCCATATTGCGGCGCTGCGGGGCGCCGAGGCCTGCGATCTCTGGCCACCCATCCAATCGGACGGTTTACGCGGCCTATCGTGGCGGGCCCGGGTACATATTCGATGGCCCTCCAGACTGCGTGACACATTGATCGATCCGGTAGTGGAGACTGAAAGCCCGCCCTCGATGCCAACTTGGGAACGGTCCCCCTCACCGTGGCCACGCCAGGTAATGCCCGAAACTGCCGGTGAGACCTGCCCGAAAGAATTTACAAAAATATCAAAGGGATAATTTGGCTTTGGCGCTCCCAAGGGGAATCGAACCCCTGTTTCAGCCTTGAGAGGGCCGCGTCCTAACCGCTAGACGATGGGAGCCTAGCCGAAGGCGGGGCTTATAACCTTTCGGCAGCCATCTGGGCAAGCTTATGTCGTCTGGTGCGCCAATGATTGGCTTCGCATGGCCTTCCATTCGCCGCTTGGGCCATCGTGTCAGCGCCGATCGGCGATGCAGAGAGCATGAAAGCGATTCTGGCCGAACACAAAGGCGCCGAGCTCACCTGCGCCATCGCACCGAACCGCCTGAATGAGCCACAGAAAGTCTTCTTCGCTTGCGCCCAGGATGTCGCGCACAGACGCGGCGACCTGGCCATTGGGGTGAGAGTGATAGCAGCCGATGAGGCTGTGCGGACTGCCGCGCAGTTGACGCAGCAGCCTGATGTGGTCGCGCGGGTCAATTTCAAAGCGGTCTGGCTCTTCGGCCAGATTGGCGCAGGGATGCAGGCAGACGGCCTGGGCTATACCATCCGAAAGGGTTCCCTCGATCAGCCCGCAGCACTCGCGCGGAAAGCTCTCCTCGGCTTCGCGGGCGATCTGCGCCCTCAGGACATCGGTCAGAACCAGTCTATCGATCATGGTTTTGCTGCAGGTGCCAGGATCCGTGCAACCAGATGCCCATCCTTGAGGTCGAAGATGTCGACTTCCTCGCCGTGTCCAGTTTCAAGCGTGAGGACGAGGCGGTTCTGTGCAACGCCCACCGTTTTGATGACGGCGTGGTCGGGCAAGGCGAAAGTGTGCGTGGTCTGAGGCGCGGCAACCCCCGCAGGGGCGGGTTTTTCCGGTTCACTGCGACGCAGGAAGCCATAAATGAGGAGCCCGACGCCGATCACGATCAGCGTGGACAGCACCACCACGAGGCTGACTGCGAAGGTGTGCAGGGCTCCCCTCTCAACAGGTGGATTGACCTTGGCGGCGCTGCGCGCCACATCCTCGTTCATGTCGCGATCCGAAGTGCCTGACATTTTAACCTCCGAGCCAGTGCGGCGCTGCGCCCGTGCCGACGCGGCGGAGGCTGGCTGGCGCCTCGACCGGTTTCTTGCTGCCAAATTTCCCGAGCTCAGTCGTGCCCGTCTGCAGGCCCTGATCGCCAGCGGACGGGTCAGCTCGGGGCGCGAGACCATAAAAGACGCCAATTATCGAATCAAATCCGCGCAGGATTTTGAGCTGACCATACCCCCACCTGTCGCGGCGGAGCCGATAGGACAGGCCATCCCCCTCAAGGTGGTCTATGAAGACGAGTATCTCATCGTCATCGACAAGCAGGCCGGCCTCGTCGTCCATCCAGCAGCCGGCAATCCGGACGGAACCCTCGTCAACGCGCTTATCGCCCATTGCGGGGAGAGCCTGAAGGGGGTGGGCGGGGTTGCCCGTCCCGGCATTGTCCATCGCCTGGACAAGGACACAACCGGCCTTCTGGTGGCCGCCAAAACCGAGAAAGTGATGACGAGCCTGGCCAAGCAGTTTGCCGCCCATGCCATTGAGCGGGCCTATCACGCGGTGGTGTGGGGCGCGCCTCGCCAGGCGGAGGGCCGGATCGAGGGGTTGATCGGTCGCAATCCGTTTGATCGCAAACGCATGGGAGTGGTCCGTGGCGGTGGCAAGGAGGCGCGTACGCGCTATTGCACGCTGGAACGTTTCGGGCCCTCGAGCCAGCCCTTCGCGGCGTTGGTCGAATGCCGACTTGAGACCGGGCGCACCCATCAGATCCGCGTCCACCTCACCCATCTGGGGCATCCGCTTATCGGGGACCCCACCTATGGGCGTGCCCGCGGTGCCCCCCGGGGCCGCAATGACGCGCAGATTGCCGCTTATGGTGCTGCGGCCGGCTTTGCGCGTCAGGCTTTGCATGCCCGCCTGCTTGGTTTCCATCACCCCATACTCAACCGCACGCTGCGGTTTGAATCAGACTGGCCCGCTGACTTTGCGGGCCTCATTGAGTCCCTTCGTCTGCTGAACGGGCCGTGACGCAACAGGGCGAGACCATGCCCTTGATTTAGAGCTCGAGGCTTCCCATTTTACCCAGACCGCTTCGGCCATTTTGGCGGAGTGTTACGTCCATTTTGCTCTCTGTCGCGTTATCGAAGAAAGCGGAGGGACGTCATTGCCCGGCGGCCGAAGCGCCGGGGGAACCAGGGCCAAGGGGGCCTGATTTGATGAGCAGCCGAGGAGTGCCGGCGCTGGCAGGCGAGAGCGGCCTGTCGCGTTACCTGACTGAAATCCGCAAATTTCCGCTTTTACAACCCGAAGAAGAGTACATGCTGGCCAAGGCCTGGAAGGAACACCAGGACCCAGAAGCCGCCCGTCGCCTGGTGACGAGCCATCTGCGTCTGGTGGCCAAGATCGCCATGGGCTATCGCGGCTATGGCTTGCCGATCTCGGAGATTGTCTCGGAGGGCAATGTCGGGTTGATGCAAGCGGTCAAACGCTTTGAGCCCGATAAGGGCTTTCGTCTGGCCACCTATGCGATGTGGTGGATTCGGGCAGCCATTCAGGAATTCATCCTGCGGTCGTGGAGCCTCGTCAAAATGGGCACGACGGCCAATCAGAAGAAACTGTTTTTCAGCCTGCGTAAGGCCAAAAGTCAGATCAATGCCCTTGAAGAGGGTGATCTGACACCCGAGCATGTCCGCGAAATCGCCCACAGGCTTGGGGTTCCCGAACATGATGTCGTGGACATGAACCGGCGCTTGTCGGCACCGGACTCCTCGCTCAATGCCCCGGTCAAAAACGAGTCTGACGCCGAGTGGCAGGACTGGTTGACCGATGATGGTCTTGACCAAGAGGCCATACTGGCGGGCAGCGAAGAGCTTAATGAACGGCGTGAGCTGCTCAGTACGGCGCTGGACGAACTCAATGAGCGTGAGCGTGAGATCATCGCGGCACGGCGCCTCCAGGACGAGCCGTCGACGCTCGAGGAGCTGTCCCAGAAATATGGAATTTCCCGCGAACGGGTTCGTCAGATCGAGGTTCGTGCCTTCGAAAAGCTGCAGACCCAGATGAAGCGCACGCTTGCAGAGCGCCGCAGTCATATCCGTTCCAGCGCGGCAGCCGCGAACCCCGCGGCGAACCCCTGAGCCGCTAACCGGCCGGTAACGGGGCCAAAGGTCGCGTCTTGGGGTGGCATCACTTGCTTTGCCCCACGAGCGGCGGCAGCCTTTTGCCATGCTCGGCGCGACCCATGTCAGTTCTGATCTTTTGCTCTTCCTCGGCGTTGCCGCAGTGATCGTGCCGCTGTTTGCCCGCTTGCACCTTTCAGCGGTGCTGGGCTTTCTCGCGGCCGGGGTGCTGCTTGGGCCTTTCGGTCTGGGTGCTCTGGCCCATGCTCTGCCAGTTCTCAGCTATGTCAGCTTCGATGATCCGGTCCGCATGGCCGAGCTGGGGGATTTGGGGGTTGCCTTTCTCCTCTTCATGATCGGCCTTGAATTATCCTTCGACCGCCTGCTGCGACTTCGATCGTTCGTCTTCGGGCTAGGGCCTGCCCAGGTGGTCATTTGCTCAGCGGCCATCGGCGTGATTGCCTATCTTCTCGGAGCACAGCCGCGCTCGGCGATTGTCTATGGCACGGCGCTTGCCTTGTCTTCGACGGCGATCGTGTTGCCGGCGTTGTCCGAGCGCCGCCGGCTCAATTCCGCAGCCGGACGGGCGAGCTTTGCAATCCTGCTGTTCCAGGACCTCGCCGTGGCTCCCCTGCTGTTCATGCTCACCTTGTTGTCACCGGACAACGTCAGACACTCCGGCTGGGCGGCGCTCCTGGCGCTCGCGACAGGGCTGCTTGAATTTGCACTACTGGTTGGCTTCGGGCGGTTGGTGTTGAAGCCGCTGTTCCGGCTGGTGGCACAGACCCGGAGCAGCGAACTTTTTGTTGCGGCATCGCTTCTGGTGGTGATCGGTGCGGCGGCGGCGACCGCAGCCTTGGGCCAATCCATGGCGCTGGGGACCTTCATTGCTGGACTGCTGCTTGCGGAAACGGAGTTTCGGCGTCAGATCGCCATGACCATCGAGCCCTTCCAGGGATTGCTGCTTGGCCTTTTCTTTACCGCCGTAGGGGCTCGCCTTGATTTTGGGCAGATTGCGGCGGCACCCTATCTGCTCCTCGGTCTCGTTGGCGGCATTCTGGCAATCAAGATGCTCGTGATCGCGCCTTTATGCCGTATGGCGGGATTGCCCACTGCGGTTGCGGCTCAGACAGCGATGATACTGGCGCCGTCTGGAGAGTTTGCCCTCGTTCTGATCAGCCAGGCGATTGCCGGTCATATCGTTGCGGTCGCAACCGGGACCAACGCTCTCATTGCTGCCACCATCACCATGTTTGCCATTCCGCCACTGGTCCACCTTTCTGAGCGCTTCAAGGTGGGCTCGCGTGAAGAAACGTTGCTGGCTGACATTCTGCCTGCTCCGGAAGACATCAGAAATCATGTTCTGATCGTGGGGTATGGGCGTGTCGGTGAACTGGTTGGTCAGATGCTGAAGCGTCACAATATCGATTTTATCGCGATCGATGCCCACGCGGGGCTTGTCGCGCGTGAACGGCACAGCGGAGCGCCGATCTTCTTTGGCGATGCGCGCCGGATTGAACTGCTGCGCCATTGCGGCGTCAAAGATGCAAGAGCCCTGGTTGTGACCATGGATGACGCCAGTGCCGCCGATGCTGTGGTTGTAGCGGCGCGGGCGGAGCGGACTGATCTGATCATTGTTGCGAGAGCGCGGGATGCGGAACATGCCAGGCGACTTTACGCACTGGGAGTCAGCGACGCCGTTCCAGAAACCATCGAATCGAGCCTGCAGCTCAGTGAAGCGCTGCTTGTTGATATCGGTGTCCCCAAAGGACCGGTGATCGCCTCGGTGCATGAACTTCGCGATGAGTTCCGCGCGCTTTTGCAAACCCCGACAGGCGGATAAGCTTGCCCAAGACGGGGAGAGCCCCGCAGGGAGTGCTGGAGACGGTATTGATCCCTAGATGGGCATGTGTGCCCACACGATCAGAGTACGGAGATTGGCGATGAAGCTGAAGATGTGGCAGGTCGATGCCTTTGCCCAACGTCCATTTGAAGGTAACCCTGCGGCTCTGGTGCCGCTCGAGCGGTTTCCCGACGCAGAGTGGATGCAAAAGATCGCCAACGAAAACAATCTCTCTGAAACGGCATTCTTCGTGCGCACGGCTTCTGGGCAATACGATCTTAGATGGTTCACGCCGCTGGCGGAGGTCGATCTCTGCGGTCACGCGACCCTGGCCAGCGCCCATCTGATCTTCTCTGAGCTCGAACCAGATCTCACTGAGGTCAGTTTTGAAACCCGCTCGGGCAAACTCTCCGTTTGCCGTGGCAACGACGGCTGGCACGAGATGTCACTGCCGTCCGATCCGCCAACACCATGGTGGGACAAAAGCTTTGCCGAGAAGCTTGCCGCGGCCTTGGGTACGCCGCCGCCGCAGGAACTCCTCAGGGCGCGTTACATCACGGCAGTGTGGGACGACGCCGAGACGATTGCACGCATAGAGGGACCTGGAAAGATCGCACCCTTGCTGCATGCGCAGGGAATGTGGGGGCTCATCACTACCGCCAAAGGCTTTGGCGATTATGATTTTGTCTCGCGCTTCTTCGCTCCGGACAAGGGTGTGCCGGAAGATCCGGTTACCGGTTCAGCGCATTGCTCTTTGGCACCCTATTGGGCTCAGCGGCTCGGCAAGATGACGCTCCGTGCCCGTCAGATCTCGCCGCGGGGCGGAGATCTCGTCTGCCGCGTGGCCAAGGCGCGGACAATCCTGAAGGGTTCCTGTGCACTCTACATGGAAGCGCAGATCGTCGTCTGACAGCGGGACATTGTGTCACGCATGGTGCCTGAATTCTGTGTCTGCCGTCAGATGACGCGGTGCACGAAGCGGCTGAGCAAAAGGCAAATCCTGTTTGCGTGCAAAGAGTTTGCTACACCGCAGAATCGGTGTGCTCGTGCATCGGCCCGGCATGATCGCAATGCTGTAATTGAGTGCAAAGGATGAATGGCGTCAGACAACTGTGCGCCGTCAGCAAAGTTGTGATTGACCCGCTGCGCTGATGCGCCTATAAGAACCGTGGGCCACGCCTCCCCAACGAGGCGCTTCATTCTGAAAGGAATGACTATGACCGGAAATCGTCCGGCCGTGCGCCCTGCACGGCCTTTTTTTTCGTCCGGACCTTGTGCCAAACGGCCAGGCTGGACCACGGACTCGCTGAAGAACGCCGTGATCGGTCGTTCCCACCGCTCCAAACCTGGAAAAGCCAAGTTGAAGGACGCGATTGAGCGCACGCGTAAGCTGCTCAATGTGCCTGCCACGCATCGTATCGCCATCGTGCCGGCGTCAGACACTGGTGCTGTGGAGATGGCAATGTGGTCGCTGCTCGGCCCATTACCGGTTGATGTGTTTGCCTGGGAAAGCTTTGGTGAAGACTGGGTCACGGACGCTGTCAAACAGCTCAAACTCAAGGATGTGAATGTCTTCAAGGCCGGTTACGGAGCGTTACCGGATCTCAAGCAGCTCCATCCCCATCACGACTGCGTCTTTCTGTGGAATGGTACCACCTCGGGTGTGCGGGTGCCGGACGGCGCCTGGATTTCGCAGGACCGGCTGGGACTGACGATCTGCGATGCGACGAGCGCCGCGTTCGCGATGGATCTGCCCTGGGACAAGCTGGATGCTACGACATTCTCCTGGCAGAAAGTGCTGGGTGGTGAAGCCGCCCATGGCATGCTGATCTTAAGTCCAAGAGCTGTCGCACGGCTGGAAGCCTATACGCCGCACTGGCCCTTGCCCAAGATTTTCCGCATGACCAAGTCAGGCAAACTCGTCGAAGGCCTGTTTGAAGGCGAGACGATCAACACGCCGTCGATGTTGGCGGTTGAAGATTATCTTGATGCACTGTCATGGGCAGAAGAACTGGGTGGTCTTTCTACTCTGAAGGGGCGAGCCGATGCCAATGTCGCGGTGATCGAGGGCCACGTCGCCCAGTCGCAGTGGCTGCGCTTTCTGGCTACGGATCCTCATATCCGTTCCAACACCAGCGTCTGCCTGAAAATTGTGGATCCCTGGTTCACCGCACTCGACGACAAGGCGCAGGCTGAGGCTGCAAAGAAGCTTGCCAACGTGCTCGAAAAGGAAGGCATCGCCTTCGATATTGCTTCCTATCGTGCGGCCCCGGCGGGACTGCGCATCTGGTGCGGTGCCACAGTGGAGCAAGCTGATCTCAAAGCATTGATGCCTTGGCTCGACTGGGCCTTCGGCCAAGTTAAGGAGAACTGAGCAATGGCCAAGGTTCTGATCTCGGATAAGCTGTCGCCGGCGGCGGTTGCGATCTTCAAGCAGCGTGGCATCGACGTCGATGTCAAGACCGGGCTCTCCAAGGAGGAGCTGGTTGCCATCATCGGCGATTATGATGGTCTTGCTATTCGTTCTGCGACCAAAGTTACGGCCGAAGTGCTGAAGGCGGCCAAGAAGCTCAAGGTGGTGGGCCGGGCTGGTATTGGTGTCGACAATGTCGATATTCCGGCGGCAACGGCTGCGGGCGTAATCGTCATGAATACGCCGTTCGGTAATTCCATCACCACGGCGGAACACGCCATTGCCATGATGATGGCGCTGGCGCGGGATATTCCCGCCGCCAATGCCTCGACGCAGGCCGGCAAATGGGAAAAGAACCGCTTCATGGGCGTGGAGCTCTACGGCAAGAGCCTTGGATTGATTGGGGCCGGCAATATTGGCTCGATCGTCGCGGATCGTGCGCGTGGGCTGAAGATGCACGTGATCGCCTATGATCCCTATCTGTCGGTGGAACGGGCAGCGGAACTTGGCGTCGAGAAGGTAGAGCTCAACGACTTGCTCGCGCGCGCTGATTTTATCACCCTGCACACGCCACTGACGGCGGAGACCCGCAATATACTTTCGGCAGATGCCTTGCAGAAAACCAAGAAGGGCGTGCGTATCATCAACTGTGCCCGTGGTGGTCTTGTCGATGAACTCGCACTCAAGGCTGCGCTTGAGTCTGGCCACGTTGCTGGCGCCGCGCTCGATGTGTTCGAGGAGGAGCCGGCCAAGAGCAACAGCCTCTTCGGCAATGAAAAGCTCATCGCCACGCCGCATCTGGGCGCCTCCACGGCCGAAGCCCAGGAGAATGTGGCACTGCAGGTGGCCGAGCAGATTTCGGACTATCTGCTGACAGGCGCGATCGTGAATGCGCTCAACATGCCGTCGATTTCCGCCGATGAGGCACAAAAGGTTCGGCCTTGGATTTCGCTTGCCGAGAAGCTGGGTGCCTTTGTCGGTCAGCTGACCGGAACCAGCATCGAGAATGTCGATATCCTTTATGAGGGCAGTGCGGCAGAGCTCAATCTGCGCGCACTCACCCAGGCTGCGGTGATGGGCCTTTTGCATCCGACACTGAGCGAGGTGAACATGGTCAATGCACCTCTGGTGGCAAAGGAGCGGGGCATCAAGGTCAGCGAAACCCGACGGCCGCGTCAGGGTGTCTATGAGGGCTATATCAAGGTGACTGCGACGCTTGCCGACGGCTCGACGCGCCGCGTCGCCGGAACCGTGTTCGCCGATGGCCGCCCGCGCCTGATCCAGGCCAAAGACATCAATATGGATGCCGAATTCGCGCCGCACATGCTTTACGTGATCAACGAAGACAAGCCTGGCTTCATCGGCCGGCTTGGCACGCTTCTGGGTGAAGCCGGCGTCAATATCGCAAACTTCAATCTGGGCCGTAGTGCCCCCGGCGCCGATGCCATTGCGCTGGTTGAAGTGGATGGGCCTCTCGATGGCAAGGTTCTTGGCGCCATTGCCAAGCTGCCGCTCGTCAAAGAGGCCAAGGCGCTCGCATTCTAGCGTGACTCTTGTCAGGCTTCCCCGCCATTCCCATCTGGAGATGGAGGGGAGCTATGACGGATTACGTACTTGCCATCGAGCTGAGCTGGGCCGCCTGGTACGCGAGCTGGGTGATTGCGGCCGCGTTTACGGCTGCAACCGTCAAGCGTGCTGGCTCCACGATCGTGGTCTATCTGCTTGAGGTTCCGGGCTTTTTCCTTCTGCTGGTGGCCACTGCGAGGGGTGGGCCAGGGGTTCCCGTGTGGCACGCTGTCTCCCACCTTGCGCACGGGGTCTTTGTTCCAGCGCTGACCGGCCTGCAGTTGTGGCAACCCCCCGAACTCCTGGGTTGGGCGCTTTTCGTGCTTAGCTTGCCGGGCTTCATCTTCGCCTGGTGGGCGAGGCTGACTTTGGGCCGCCTTTGGTCCGGCACCATTACCCGCAAAGTGGATCATTATCTTGTCGACAGCGGACCCTATTCCCTGGTGTGCCATCCCATCTATACCGGGCTGTTGGCGAGCATGGTGATGACAGTGGCCGCCAAAGGAACGACGTTGGCGTTGCTTGGCGGAGCATTGCTCGTGATCGGCTTTACCATCAAGGCGCGCTTTGAGGAGCGCTTTCTCGCCGCAGAACTTGGTGCCGCGCGCTATGCGGCCTACCAGGCGAGGGTGCCGATGCTCCTTCCTTTGGTCGTGACAAAAGGTCCTGTGCAACCATGAACATCCCCTTGAGCCTGCCGCCCACAAGTGCCATCGCGACAATCGGTGATCTGTGGGTGCTGTGGGCGGTGAGCTGGCTCCTTGCTGCCCCGTTCGCAGCGCGTGCTGCAAAACGTTCCAAGTGGATGATGTTGCCGCTCACGGTGGTCGGTCTCCTCGCCTATGTCGTCTGGGGGCGATTAGGGCAGGGGCTGGATCATCCGCTCTTTGCGGTGCCGGGACCGTTACGCTGGCTTTGTACCGGCGCAGTGCTGATGGGCTTTGGCTTTGCCTGGTGGGCGCGGCTCACGCTGGGGCGTCTGTGGTCCGGATTTATCACCCTCAAGGAGGGTCATCATATCGTCGATTACGGGCCCTACGGGCTCGTGCGCCATCCCATCTATACGGGCATCCTTCTGGCGATTGTGGCGACGGCCCTTGCCGCCCCGTCGCCTTATGCGTTTGCGCTGGCTGCGGCGATCCTGACGGTGCTCATCGCCAAGGCTTGGGCGGAAGAACGTTTTCTGGGTCAGGAGCTGGGTGAGGAGGCCTACGCTGCCTATCGTGCACGGGTTCCCATGCTGGTGCCATTTTTGCCCAAATCACTTTTGGGAGTCAAAGACACTCGATTTGACGGGCAACGCTAGAGTTAGGTTACCGATTCCTAACGGGAATCCATTTTTGACCTCGACGCCGGAATCGCATTGCACTTGGTGCCGGTTGGCGAGGTAATGGCAACCACAGGTGGAGTGCTGTCCTGGCAGGCCGTCGGGCTGGCGTGAGCGCCAAGACCTCCGCTCGCGCCAACGGTGTGGACAGCCCGCGCAACGATGTAGGCCGGACGGTTGTCTCATGCCGACAGCGTCAGTCCACAGACTTCCAATGCCGCGCCGTGGAGCGAATCCAGCAGTTCTGAGGGCTCGATCGCCTCGGCGAGCGCCATGGCGCCGCTGCGCGAGTATGCGGGCTGCAGCACGCGCAAGGCGGCTTCCATCACGATGGGTGCCGTAACCGCGTAAATGTCCTGGCCACGCAGGCTGGCCATCCTGGTTAGACCGTTCTGCACCAGGCGTACTGCCAGTTCGAAACGCTGTGCCGAGCGCCCGGTGTCATCTTCCGCGACGGGCGGGGGTGTCCGGGTGTCACGCACGTCGTCGAGTGCCGAACGGTTGAGCAGAGAACGGATTTCGCCGACCTTGCGATGATGGGAAAGGGTGATGATCTCGCTGAAGGGCAGCTCGACCATCGCTTGTTGCCCCAGTGGAGGAGCAAAGACCCAGTCCTGCACGCTATCCGAAGGCACCAGTGGGGTGAGGCGCCCATGCTTGACCACCACGCGCTGTGCAGTGTTGCGCTCGCCGGTCCTACGCGTACCAGCGGTAGGCCACCAGCGGTTAAGCGCGATGGCAATCGTGATCTCGTCGATGTCAGCTTCCGATGCCAGCGCGCCGACCAGCACATCGGCGAGTCCACCGTAGAACCCGGCCGCGGGGATCACAACCTTCCCGGCTGCCCGCGCCGGGGCATCGAACTTTGCAAAGGTGGCCCGCGTGCTGGATTGCTCGGCGGTCACGTCGATGTAGTGGCAGCCGGTCTGCAGCGCGGCCTGGGCCACGGGCCCTGCGGTATCGATAAATGGCCCCGCGCAGTTGATGACTACTGCACAACCCGCGAAAGCACGTTCGAGTCCGAGCGTATCGTCGAGTGCGGCGATACGCCGAAGGGCTGCTGCCTGCACCTTTGCTTCGAGACGCTCGGCGCTACGCCCGACGGCGACCACGGGCAGGCCACGACGAAGAGCTTCAAGGACTACGAATCGGCCCGTGTGGCCCGAGGCGCCATAGACCGCGATAGGATGCTGGGTGGAAAGCACGGTGGTTCCCCGGAAAAAGTAACAGACCTGTCTGTTACTTGTACATTACAGACAGGTCTGTAGTATGTCAAGCATGCGACCTTCATCCACCCAACCCACGTCCCGCACTGTCGCTCCGCTCGCCGGCGCCGCCAGGGGAGCGAACGGCGCCCCCCCCCCCGACGCCCGTACCCGCATTCTCGACACGGCTTCCAGGCTGTTCTACGAGCGCGGTGTGCGCGCAGTCGGAGTCGATTTGGTGGTGCAGGAAGCGTCGGTGGCAAAGACCAGCCTCTACCGCTACTTTCCAACCAAGGACGATCTCATCGTCGCGTTCCTTGAGCGCGAGGATTTCGAGTTCTGGGCGCAGTGGGATCGCGTGGCCGGGCAGTTCCCCGACGATCCGGCAGGTGAACTGGACGCGCACATGCGCTGGATTGGCGTGCGGCTTGCACGCAAGAACTACCGCGGCTGCCCTCAGATCAACGTAGCTGCCGAATTTGCCGAGCAGGATCACCCGGCTCGCCACGTCTCGAGGCGCCACATGCAGGCGCTGCGAAGTCACCTCCTGGGCATCGCAAAGCGAATCCGCGCGCGACGACCCGAGCGACTTGCTGCGCAGCTCGCTGTGCTGGTGAACGGCGCGTTTGTCAGCTCCGAGTTGCTCGACCCCGAGGAAGCCGTGGACGTCCTGCGTACTGCCATGAATGCCTTGCTGGAGGGTGCTTCGGCGCCCGTCAGGACTGCGGATTGAGCGCAACGCGCCGCACCGCCCGCATGGGCGGCAGAGATTAGGAGGCCGACAGCTAGACGCTGAAATCAGGAGCGCCGCGCTCCTTTTCAAAGAGGGAAGTGCCGCGCGATGAGGTTTCCTCGCGACCACGCCAGGTCTGCCGGGTCCAGCCCTGGCGTGGTCGCGATGGAAACTTTTTACAATAGAGCTCGCACCTACGCGCGCTTTCAGACTATAAGTCGCCACCGTGCCCGGGCGGAGCGCCAGGGCGTCTTCTATGCGGGTGCGGTAAAGATGTCGAATGTGGCCGTGATCGGCGCCCAGTGGGGCGACGAAGGCAAAGGCAAGATCGTTGACTGGCTGAGCGCGCGTGCCGACGTCGTGGTGCGCTTTCAGGGCGGGCACAATGCCGGCCATACCCTCGTCATAGATGGTGTCACCTTCAAACTCAGTCTCCTGCCGTCCGGCGTGGTCCGGCCGGGCAAGCTTGCCGTGATTGGCAACGGCGTTGTGGTTGATCCTTTTGCCTTTGCTGCCGAAGTCGAGCGTCTGCGTGAGCAAGGCGTGGTGATTACACCGCAAGGCCTCGTGGTGGCAGAAAACGCTACGCTGATCCTGCCGCTGCACCGTGAGCTTGATGAGGCGCGCGAAAGCGCGAGCAGCAGCCAGGCGATCGGTACTACCAAGCGCGGCATTGGTCCTGCCTATGAGGACAAGGTGGGACGGCGGGCGCTGCGCGTGATCGATTTGCGTGATCTTCAGAGCCTGCCGGCGAAGATCGAACGGCTGCTGGCGCATCACAATGCTCTGCGTCGCGGCATGGGGCGGGAGGAAATCCGCGTTTGCGACGTGCTCGACCCGCTCAAGGACGTGGCCGCGAAGATACTACCTTTCGCCAATTGCGCTTGGCGCCTGCTCGATGACGCACGCCGTCAGGGTAAGTGGATCTTGTTCGAAGGAGCGCAGGCAGTACTGCTCGATGTCGATCATGGAACCTACCCCTATGTGACATCGTCCAACACTGTCGCCGGTCAGGCGGCGGCAGGGGCAGGCATCAGCCCGCGCGACATCGGCTACGTGCTCGGCATCGCCAAAGCCTATACGACGCGTGTGGGCCAGGGACCCTTTCCGACCGAACTGAACGATGCCACCGGCGATGAGCTCGGACGGCGCGGAGCCGAGTTTGGAACCGTCACCGGTCGCAAGCGCCGTTGCGGCTGGTTTGATGCCGTGCTGGTACGTCAGACTGTGATCACCGGCGGTATCGATGGCATCGCTCTGACCAAGCTCGATGTGCTGGACGGCTTTGCAGAAATCAGACTGTGCACGGGTTATCGTCTTGATGGCGCGCTGATGGACCATCTGCCTGCAGATGCTGTCCTGCAGGCCCGCTGCGAGCCGGTTTACGAGATCATGGAAGGCTGGTCGCAGTCCACGCGCGGTGCGCGCAGCTGGGCCGATCTGCCGGCCCAGGCGGTAAAATATGTGCGCCGCATTGAAGAGCTGATCGGTGCTCCGGTGGCGCTTTTGTCCACCAGCCCGGAGCGCGAGGACACCATTTTGGTGCATGATCCTTTCGTTGCCCGCTAGAGGCTGAAGCTGACGCTAGTTCCCCCTTGCCTTTGTGCGTCAAAGCCCGGCAGGCTGGCGGGTGAGATCATCTTTTGAAGGGCCAGCCATGCTCAAGACCCGTTTTACCGAAATGTTTGGTGTTGCCACGCCGATCACCTGCGGCGGCATGACCCGTGTGGGCAAGGCCGAACTGATCGGCGCCGTCGCCAATGCCGGCGCACTGGGCTTTCTGACCGCGCTGACACCGGGTTCGCCGGAAAAGCTGATGGCCGAGATCAAGAAAACCCGCGAGATCACGGACAAGCCCTTTGGCATCAACCTTACGATCCTGCCCACGATCACACCTGTTCCCTATGACGAATATCGTCAGGTGATCATTGAAAGCGGCATCAAGGTGGTGGAAACGGCGGGCAACAATCCTGCTCCACATCTGCCCGCGTTCAAGGCCGCGGGGGTCAAGGTGATTCATAAATGCGTCGCGGCCCGCCATGCCCTGAAGGCCGAGAGCATTGGCGTGGACTGTGTCTCGATCGACGGCTTTGAATGCGCGGGCCATCCTGGTGAAGATGACATCGGGGGCATGGTGCTGTTTCCGATCACTGCCGAAAGACTGAAGATTCCGGTGATCGCATCTGGCGGCATCGCTGATGCCCGCGGCCTGGTTGCGGCGCTGGCGTTGGGCTGCGATGGCGTCAATATGGGCACACGCTTCATGGCGACGAAGGAAGCGCCGATCCATCAGAAGGTAAAGGAAGCGCTGGTGGCCAATGATGAACGCGCCACGGATCTGATCTTCCGCACGCTGCACAACACCGCCCGTGTCGCCCGCAACAAGGTGAGCCAGGAAGTCGTGGCCATCGAGCGGCGCGGCAACGCGACCTTTGATGATGTCCGGGATCTGGTGGCCGGAACCCGTGGCGCCAAGGTCTACGATGCCGGTGATACTGATTTTGGCATCTGGTCGGCCGGTCAGACTCAGGGGCTCATCCATGACATCCCGAGCTGTGAGGAGCTGGTGGCACGGATCGCGAGCGAGGCCGAGAAAATCATTCGCGGCCGCCTGAACACGTTGCTGGCCTAAAAGCCTGCCGGTGCCGGGCGCTGTCCGGCACTAGCGTCTTCCTCGCGGTGTGGGTGCAAAGCCATGATTGAGCGGGCCGTGGCCCTGGCCGAGAGCTGGCGCGGTTCTGATGGCGCCTTGCAGGTAGCGGCGTGCCCGCCTGACTGCCTCTGGCAGGTCCAGACCTGAGGCCAAGCCGCAGGCAATGGCGGTGGCATAGGTGCAGCCGGTACCGTGGGTGTGACGACTCTTGAGGCGGGTGGCTCTGACGCTCACGGTGCCGCCAGGCCATACAAGAACATCCTCAAGCACCGGCTTGGTGCTATGGCCGCCCTTGATGAGGGCGGCTCCAGCGCCGAGTGCGATCAGGCGCCGTGCGGCGCTGGCGCGTCCCTTGAGCCCGCGCGGGTGTGTCCCGAGGAGCGCGCGGGTTTCGGGAAGATTGGGTGTGACCAGGCTCGCCAGCGGGAAGAGGGCGCTCTTCAAGAGGGTCACCGCAGCTTCGGGCAGGAGCCTCTGCCCGCTGCTGGACACCAGGACTGGATCAAGCACGACGGGCACGTTGAGCCCGGCGATTTCGCGGGCGACCGCGCGAATGATGGCAGCTGAGCCCAGCATGCCGATCTTGATGGCGTCGACGCCAATATCATCGCGACAGGCCCTGATCTGGGCGGCCACGAGTTTGGCTGGCATGAGCTTGAGTGCGCTGAGGCCCTGCGTGTTCTGGGCAGTGACCGCCGTGATCGCGGTCATGGTGTAGACCCCGAACGCGGCAGCGGTCTTGATGTCTGCCTGGATTCCGGCCCCGCCGCCCGAATCCGAGCCGGCGATGACCAGGAGTCGCTTCATGCGGCAACCGAGCGGATGGCGGCGCAGATTTCCCGCACGACATCGCGCACGAGCTTTTCGTCGTCGCCTTCCGCCATCACCCGGATCACCGGTTCGGTCCCTGATTTACGCACCAGGATACGGCCCTTGCCATTGAGCCGTTCGCTCGAGGCGGTGATCTGTGATTTGACCCGTTCGTGCTCGAGGGGGGCCGTGCCGTTGAAGCGTACATTCTCGAGGACCTGCGGCAGGGGCTCGAAGAGATGAGCTGCCTGCGAGGCGGGTTTGCCCTCATCGGCGATGACGGCGAGCACCTGCAGGGCGGCGACAAGGCCGTCGCCGGTGGTACCAAAATCGCTGAACACGATATGTCCGGACTGTTCACCACCGATATTGAAGCCGCCTTCGCGCATCATCTCGATCACATAGCGGTCACCCACGGCCGCGCGCCCGAGCTTGAGGTCGAGGCCGGCGAGATATTTGTCGAGACCCATGTTCGACATGATGGTTCCGACCACGCCACCACCTTTCAGGTCGCCCCGGCGGCTCCAGGATTTGGCCATCAGTGCGAGGATTTGGTCGCCATCGATGATACGGCCATGTTCGTCGCTCATCACCACGCGATCCGCATCGCCATCGAGGGCAATGCCGAAATCGGCGCGCATTTCACGCACCTTGGCGGCCATGGCATGAGGCGCGGTCGAGCCGCATTCGAAATTGATGTTGAAGCCATCGGGGTTCACCCCCATGGGGATGACCTCGGCGCCCAGCTCCCACAGCACGGCCGGCGCAACACGATAGGCGGCACCATTGGCACAGTCGATGACGATGCGCAGGCCCTCGAGGCTGAGATGGCGTGGAAAGGTGCGCTTGGCGAATTCGATGTAGCGCGCCTGGCTGTCGTCGATCCGTTTGGCGCGGCCGAGCATGGCCGGTGGGACAAGGCCTTCGGCAAGGCCATTATCCATCAGCGCCTCGATCTGTTGCTCGGTGTCGTCGGAGAGTTTGGTGCCGTCGGGTCCGAACAGCTTGATGCCATTGTCGTGATAGGGATTGTGCGAGGCCGAGATCATGACCCCGAGATCCGCACGCAAGGAGCGCACCAGCATCGCCACTGCCGGTGTGGGCAGGGGGCCAAACTGGAAGACATCCATGCCCACTGCAGTGAAGCCGGCAACCAGAGCAGGCTCAATCATGTAGCCGGAGAGTCGTGTGTCCTTGCCAATCACGACCCGATGACGGTATTCGCCGCGGGTGAACAGGCGGCCAGCCGCCATGCCGATCTTCATGGCGATTTCCGGGGTCATGGGAAAGCTGTTGGCGAGGCCGCGAACCCCATCGGTGCCGAAATATTTGCGCGCCATTGCGCTTCTATCCTCTCTGTGGACGCTGAGCCCGTGGTCCGGACATTCTAGTCAGCTTAGTTAAAGATCGTTAGCCGTTCCTGGAACAACTTAGATTGCACTTTCCGGCAACGGGCCCCGCAGCCGGGCAAAGACCTTGGCGCCATCGCGCAGCGCCGCCACATCGTGGGTGCGCAGAAAGTCGGCACCGCTGCCCAGCGCGAACAGTTCGGCAGCAAGGCTTGCCGCACCCGCCTCCTCCGGCCTCGCATTGACCAGGCGGCGCAGAAAGGATTTGCGGCTGACCGAGATCAGGACGGGCCGGCCGAAAGCGGTCTTGAGGGCCCCGATGTGGCGCAGCATCGTGAAAGAGGCCTCAGGATCACTGCCGAGGAACATGCCCATACCCGGATCAAGGATCAGTCGGTCGGCGTTGATCCCGGCGGCAATGAGGAGCGAGAGGCGGCGTTCGAAGAAGCGGCAGACGCGATCATAGATTTCGGCGGCGGGGACAAACATGGGGCGGGCTGGGCCTTTGCCCTGGACCGAATGCATGACGATGAGGCGACATTGGCTCTCGGCCAGTTCCGGATAAAAGCTCGGATCGGCAAAGCCCTGGATGTCGTTCAGATAGCCAACCTTGCGTGTCAGAGCCCAGCGCTGCACCTCGGTGGCAAAACTGTCGATCGACAGGCGGTGGCTCTGGGTGCCAAAGGCGTCGATCACAGCCTTCAGGCGGGCAATCTCGAGGGCTGGCGCCACCGGTTGGGCCGTTGGCGCCGATGAGGCCGCACCAAGATCGAGTACGTCGGCACCGGCGGCAAAGAGCGCGTGGGCGTGGGCAAGCGCGGCAGCCGGCTCAAGGTAGCGCCCGCCATCGGAAAAACTGTCTTCCGTGATGTTGAGAATGCCAAAGCTTTGCATTGCGCCTCCAACCGAAAAGGGGAGGCAAAGCCTCCCCTTTGGTCTTCTCACACCGAGCAGGCGGATTAATGCCCGGGCTGGGGCTCCGGCGCGATCACCCCGCGCGGACGGCCTGCGGCCGGCACGGACGGACCGGCGCCACGCATGGGTTCGGGTTCGTCATAGGGGGTGCGGACCGGAGAGATGCCCTTGAGCAGGTTCTGGATCTCTTCGCCTGATAGGGTTTCGTATTCAAGCAGGCCGCGGGCGATAATGTGCAGATCCTCGATGCGTTCGCTCAGGATCTGACGGGCCCGGCCATAGGTGGTGTCGATGATGCGACGGATCTCGCTGTCGATCTTCTGAGCAGTGGCTTCAGAGATATTCTGCTGACGCGACACCGAATGGCCGAGGAAGACCTCTTCCTGGTTTTCGCCATAAGCGATCGGGCCCAGATCATCACTCATGCCATAGCGGGTCACCATCGCCCGCGCCATGCGGGTCGCCTGTTCGATGTCGCTCATCGCACCGGTGGTCACGCGATCATGGCCGAAGATCAGTTCTTCGGCGATGCGTCCGCCAAAGGCCACGCACAGATCGGCCATCATCTTTTCGCGGGTGATCGAAAGCTGGTCGCGCTCGGGCAGGCGCATCACCATGCCAAGCGCCCGGCCACGCGGAATGATGGTGGCCTTGTGAATCGGATCAGAGCCTGGCACGACGAGCGCAACCAGCGCATGGCCGCCCTCGTGATAGGCGGTCAGCTTCTTTTCTTCGTCACTCATGGCCATCGAGCGGCGCTCGGCACCCATCAGGACCTTGTCCTTGGCATCCTCGAGCTCAGGCATGGTCACCACGCGTTTGCCACGGCGCGCGGCAAGCAGGGCTGCCTCGTTCACGAGATTGGCCAGATCGGCACCCGAAAAGCCGGGTGTGCCGCGGGCAATCACGCGAGGATCAACATCGGGTGCCAGAGGTACCTTGCGCAGATGCACACGCAGGATCTTCTCGCGTCCGGCTAGATCGGGATTGGGCACGACCACGTGGCGGTCGAAGCGGCCCGGACGCAGCAGGGCCGGGTCAAGCACATCGGGACGGTTGGTGGCGGCGATCAGGATGACGCCTTCATTGGCCTCGAAACCATCCATCTCGACCAGGAGCTGGTTGAGGGTCTGTTCGCGCTCGTCATTGCCACCGCCAAGTCCGGCACCGCGATGGCGGCCGACAGCGTCGATTTCATCGATGAAGACGATACAGGGGGCGTTCTTCTTGGCCTGCTCGAACATGTCACGTACGCGGCTGGCACCGACGCCGACGAACATTTCGACGAAGTCTGAGCCGGAAATCGTGAAGAAGGGCACATTGGCTTCGCCAGCAATCGAGCGGGCGAGCAGGGTTTTGCCGGTCCCTGGCGGACCTACGAGCAAAACGCCCTTGGGAATGCGCCCGCCGAGCCGCTGAAACTTCTGCGGATCACGCAGGAAGTCGACAATCTCCTTGAGTTCTTCCTTGGCCTCATCAACGCCGGCGACATCCTCGAAGGTTACCCGGCCGGTGCGCTCGGTGAGCAGCTTGGCGCGGCTTTTGCCAAAACCCATGGCCTTGCCGCCACCGGACTGCATCTGGCGCAGGAAGAATATCCACACCCCGATCAGTAGGAGCATCGGGAACCAGTTGATGAAGATGCTCATCAGCGTGGGCATGCCCTGATCTGCAGGCTGAACCTTGATCTGCACATTGTGGGCGAGCATGCGCTGGACGAGGTCCGGATCATTGGGCGTGTAGGTGGTGAAGCCCTGTCCGTTCGACAGCTGGCCCTTGATCTGACTGCCCTGAATGGTCACAGCTTTGACATCACCCTGCATCACTTCCTGATTGAACTGGGTGAAGCTGATGGTCGAGGCGGTCGGATGGCTGCCCGTTCCCTGGAACATGTTGAAGAGCGCCACCAAGAGCAGCGCGATGATGATCCAAAGAGCCAGGTTACGAAGATTATTCACGGTCGTTCTTTCTCGGGCGATGGGCCACGCACTGCGCCGGCCAACGCAGCCGGATCATCTGCTTTGCTGGCAGCCGGGTGCTCCCTATAGATAGGGACAATCTCGCTCTCTGCCAGCACTAAAACGTTAGGCGCTTTCGCCAGTGCGGGCAATCGCGCCGCCACAAGGTTCATAGTCTGCCGCCTAGTCTTCCATATCGGAGCGGGAACTTCCACCTTTTGCCGCAACGTACTCCTTTACGCCCGCGAGGCCTATCGCGGGGCTGCGACGTGGTGCCTCGCCCCGCACCCACAGGCTGGCCGTGCCGAAACGCTGACGAGCTCTGGGCACCGGCGACAACCGGCAACCCAGGAGAGTTCGTCCCGCGCCAAGTTCTCCACTACATATACTGTTATAAAGAGGAAGCAGGCGCCGAAAGCGTGGCCGATAGCTGCTTGTGCTCACCCGCATCAGCACCATTGCGAGGGCTCGTAGCCCGACTTCCTCTGGCAAAGCTGCGAGTGCCTCGCGATTGAGCTGGGCGTCGCCATCGTCAAAGCTGCAATGGTTGGCAACAAACGCTTCCGCCGCGCTTTGCAGGGCGCTGCGGGCTCTGCGCAGGTGGCCGGAAGCAAGGACAAGGCGCTCCGGCTCAAGCCCGGCCGCGATGAGGGCCGGCCAGGCCTTGCGGATCCTGACGCGGGAAAAGCGTAGATCCTCGTTCATGGGATCCTCATGCCAAGGGATGGCGAGGTTCTGCAGCAATGCCCGCAAGCGGGCGCGCGGCAGAGCAAGCAGCGGGCGCACAAGATCAAGACCCGCGTAGCCGTCGCGCGGCAGCGGTCCAAGGCTGGACATCGCGCAAAGGCCGTCGACGCCGGAGCCGCGACCAAGCCGCAGCAGAAGAGTCTCGGCCTGATCTTCGAGGGTGTGGCCAACATAAAGGCCCTTGATACCGTGGCTGAGACACCAGTCACCCAGGAGCTGATAGCGGGCGTCGCGGGCGGCCGCTTCGAGATTGCGCGCTCGTTTGGGCCCCTTCCAGGACAGCACATGGGCATCGAGCTGCCACTGTCGCGCCTTGGCGATCACCGCTCGGGCGATCTCTTCAGAGCCGGAGCACAGGCCATGATCGACGCTGAGCACGGTGGGCGGTGCAAGCCCTTCGTGCTTCGCCCACTGGGTCAGAAGCCAGCACAGGGCAAGCGAGTCAGCGCCGCCCGAGACGGCCACGGCGGCCGGCCAGGGCCGCTGTGGCAGTGCTGACATGCTGGCAGCAAAGGCCGCCGCGAGCTCAGCGACAATGGGCGGCCCGTCTGCTTGCGAGGGCTTCGCGCCGCACGCTTTCAGAGGCTTTGGGGTATTTGATGTGGAGCGCGGCAAGAGTGGTGCAGCCTTCCTGCTTCTGCTTCATCGCAATCAGCGACTGGCCAAGGCGCAGCATGCTTTGCGGGGCGAGTTCGGCATGCGGGTAGTTTTTGATTTCTTCGGCAAAGGCGCGCGCTGCGCTGGCATAGTCCTTCTGTACATAGGAAATCGAGCCATCCCAATAGACCGCCTGTGCTGCCTTGGGATCATCGGGGTTGGCTGCGGCAAAACTATGGAAGGCTGCCTGGGCTTCATTATAGCGACCCTGGGCGAGGAGTTTCATAGCACTGTCGAATGAGGGAGCATTCTGGCCCGATGGGGCTGTGGCTTCGCCACTGCCAGGGGTTACTGCGCCCATATTGACGGTTATTTCACGGCCTGGCTTGGGCAGTGGTGTGCCAGAGGGCAGGGTGCCGAGGGTGCCCGGCTCTGCTGCCATGGGGGCGGGCGTGGCAGCTGGCGCGTTTGCCGGTGTCGCCTCATTGCTCTGCGTGGGCGCTGCCTGTGCGGCTGCACCGGCGGTGGCGCCTCCGCCAAATCCGCTGCAATTGAGCTGCGGGGTGTCTGTGCTGTCAGAGCTGGCGCCACCGGCAGCGTTCAGGGTCTGTGCCGACAGCTGGCAGACGCGATAGTCGAAATCCTTCTTCATGCGCGCGATCTGCTGGCGCAGGAGATCATTTTGATGTTGGGCCGACTGGACCTCGCCTGTGACGTCGCGCAGGGCCCGCTCCAGATCCGAGACCCGCTCGGTCAGGCTTGAGATGGCAGCGTCCTGGGCCTGCTCGCGCTGTGCGGCTTCAAGGCGTCTGGCCTTTTCCGCATCGCTTTCACCAAAGAGGCCCGCAACCCGCACCCAGTGGTGCCCACCCTGTGCGGGTGCTGCGGCAAGCGGCGCGGGGGCGCCAAGGAGCAGGGCGGAAGCAAATGCCGCCAAGCTGGCACGGTGCACGAGGCGAAGACCCATCTTGCGATCCTCTCAAGAACGAAGGTTGCGTCAGTCCAGTCCTAGACTTGGACCGAATTACGGCTGCCGTGCAAACGCGAAAAGGGCGCCGCGCTCTGCCGACGCCCTTTTCTAGAAGCCTGATTGGCGCACGTTCCCCCGTGCGCCAGTCATTTGGCCTTAGGAGGTCGCCCCACCATGGGTGATGACGGTCACGTCACGACGATCCTTGGCCCAGCAGGAGGCGTTTGATTCAGCGCAGACCGGACGCTCCTTACCGTAGGAGATCGTGTCGACCCGCGCCGGGGAGACGCCGAGGCTGACCAGGAACTCTTTGGCAGCGCTGGCTCTACGGGCACCCAGGGCAAGGTTGTACTCACGCGTACCGCGTGGGTCGCAATTGCCTTGGACCTGTACGGTCACGGCGGGATATTTCTGGAGCCAGGCGGCCTGACGCTGCAGGGTCTCTTTGGCTGTGCTGTCTAAAGCGGCGCTGTTGTAGGCAAAATGGACGGTATCGCCGACATTGACGCGCAGATCCTCCGCGCTGCCAGGTACGATAGAAGAAGTCTTGACCTGTGCGGGAGCGGCGGCTGCTGGCGGGGCAGGAGGTGCCTCGGGAACGGGTTTGGGTTTTTCCGCGCAGCCGGCCAAGGCTACAACGGACAGTATGGCTGCAAATTTAATAGCGGTTGAAAATTTCATCATTGGAAGTCCACTCCCCACAAGGGTCGCCAGCCCTTGTGCGCTAGGGCCGAGCGCAATTTGGAGGCGCGCACATCACGGTTGAACGTGTGAGCGCGGAAATAGACCCGGCTCTTGGTTACGCGCAACAGAAATTTTTGTTTATCTTACTGAATAAGGGGAGACCAGGCCGGATCGGACGCGAGGCCAGGGGTATTTACCCGCTGTTCATTACGTCCGGTCACGTCGACCGACCAGATTTCGTCTCCACGACCATTGGGGTAGCTGCGGGTGAACATCAGCACCTGACCATTCGGCGCCCAGGTGGGATCTTCGTCCTGCCAGCCATCGGTGATGACGCGTTCGCCGGAGCCATCGGGATGCATGACCGCGATACGGAAGCTACCCGGCTCGATCTTGGTGAAGGCGATAAGATCGCCGCGCGGGCTCCATACCGGCGTGCCGGCCCGTCCGCCAAAAAAGCTGATGCGATGCTGGTCGGAGCCATCGGCATTCATCACATAGATCTGCTGCGAACCACCACGATCGGATTCGAAAGTGATCTGCTTGCCGTCTGGGGAGTAGCACGGCGAGGTGTTGATCGAGGGATTGTCGGTCAGCTGGGTGACGGCACGGGTTCGCAGATCCATGACATATATCTCGGAATTGCCGTGCTTTTCGAGACTCATGATGATCTTGTTGCCGTCAGGCGAGAAGCGCGGTGAAAACGTCATGTTGGGGAAATTGCCCAGGATCTGCTGGCGGCCAGTTTCCAGATCGAACAGATAGACCCGCGGCTTGCCTGAAATATAGGACATGTAGGCGATCATCTGCGCGGTCGGATTGAAGCGTGGCGTCAGCACCAGATAGCTGCCATTGGTGAGAAACACCGGATTGGCACCGTCTTCATCCATCACGGCGAGGCGCTTGATGCGATGGGTGGGTGGACCGCTCTCCGAAATGAATACAATCCGCGTGTTGAAGTAGCCCTCCTCGCCAGTGATGCGCTTGTAAATGGCATCGGAAATCATGTGGGCCACGCGGCGCCAATTTTCGGGCGTGGTGAAATATTGCAGACCCAGCATCTGGCTGCCGCCATAGACGTCCCAAAGACGAAAATCGACCCGCAGCCGTCCGTCCGGCTGCATGGCGGCTTCGCCGGTCACAAGCGCCTGGGCTTTGATAACCTGCCAGTTGCTGAATTGTGGCGGAATATTAATGTTGCTGATCTTCTGAATAAAGGATTTCGGATCAAGCGGGCGAAACAGCCCCGAGCGTCCGAGATCGGCGCGCACCACCGCTGCAATATTGATGGCCGGGGTCGTATCGGCTGTGGTCGGAGCGACAAAATCAGGAATGGCAATTGGCAAAGGCTGCACATTGCCCTGCGTGACGTCGACATGCAGTTGCGCCGCGGCGGGCATGATTGTGGCCACGAGCATCGCGAACGTTGCCAACACGCCTACACACCAGTTGCGCATGCCGTCTCTCCTCTGCTTTCGACCTGCCGTCTGGTTGCCCATCATTGGGCGCCCATCATCTGGCGCGGATCGAACTGAATCTCGATGTCCCGCCACTGATTATACTGATTGGCGGGAAGCTTATAGGGCGCACAGGTATAGATCGCGCGCCGCGCTGCCTCGACCGCTGCCCTGGTATAGGAATTGTTCTCCGCGGCTGCTGCAGAGCTTGCAGCCAATTGTGGCGGTCTCGCGACACTGCCGTCCGGATTAAGAAAAAGCTCGAATTCGACAATGAGGTCGGAAGGATCCGGTGCATCCACCGGCGGGCTCCAGCAGGGCGCGATCTCGCTGCGCAGCGCATCCGAAAGCTGCAAGGTCATCGCAGTCTCGGCACCAAAGCCGCGATGCGGCTGGGCGCCAGTGATCCCCTTGGTGGCGCTTGGGCTAGGCTTTTCCTTATTGAGTAATGCAAGGACGCTGTTGATGTTGAAGTCCTTCGCCTTGTGCTGGTGGCGCGGTGCCGGGCGTGGCCGCTCATGGGGCACGACATGGGGCGTTGGGGCCTTGATCGTGAACGCCGGGGCTTTGACATTGACCGGTTTGGCCGGCGCCATCTTCAACTTTGGCATCTTGATCGGCATCGGCACGGAGGGCGCACGGGTTTCCTGCGGCAGCGGCGGGTTGGCGGTTTTGACTGGCTGGGCCTTGATCGGCTGGGGCTGCTTTTCGATCACCTTCTGCGGCTTGGGGGCGACTTGTCGCAAATTGGTCTTAGGGCCAATGGTGATCAGATCCACCGGGATCACGGGTGGGCCCTGATTGGGAAGCTTGAAGTGATGCTGAAAACTGAGCAGCGTCGCGCCGATGACGGCAAGGTGCAGCAGCACCGAGCCGGCAAAGCCCAGGCGCCCCGGTCCATCCTGCGTGGTGCGGGCGGGGACGAGCCTAGTGATGATGTGGCTTTTGCCTTGCGACATCCGACACGAGCCCGATATGGGTGAATCCAGCGGCGCTGATTCGCGCCATCACTTCCATCACCCGCCCATAATCCACATGCGTATCGCCGCGCACGAAAATGCGGCTGTCATAGCCATTGCTTGCAATCGCCTTGAGCTTGGTAACGAGTTGGCTTTCGTCGATGGGCGTGTTCTGCAGATAGACCGAACCGTCGCGCCGGATCGTCACCGACAAAGGCTGAGTCTCATGCCCGAGTGGCTGGGCCTTGGTTTTGGGCAGATCGACGGGCACGCCAACGGTGAGCAGGGGTGCCGTGACCATAAAGACGATGAGTAACACCAGCATGACGTCGACAAAGGGCGTGACGTTGATCTCGGCCATGGGGCGGCGCGAGCGCCCACGTTGCCGGCCCTGAAGCGCTGCGGCCATTAGCGCACCGCCTTTTCGTCGAGTTGGCGCCCCAGTATGGCGGAAAATTCATCCGCGAACGCCTCAAGGCGGCCGCTGTAACGGACAATCTGGTTGGTGAACCAGTTGTAGAAAATAACCGCCGGGATGGCGGCAAGAAGCCCCATCGCGGTAGCAAACAGCGCCTCGGCGATACCCGGCGCCACCACAGAGAGGGTGGTGTTGTGGCGCGCGGCAATGGCGGAAAACGCGTTCATGATGCCCCACACCGTACCGAACAATCCGACAAACGGTGCGGTCGCGCCAACCGTGGCCAAAAAGCCGAGCTGATGCTCGAGCCCGTCGGTTTCGCGCAGGATGGTAACGCTCATCGCCTTTTCGATGCGTTCCTTTATGCCGCCCAGACGGCTTTCGCGCGGAGGACCATTTTCAAAGGCGCGCTTCCATTCGCGCAAGGCTGCGGTGAACACTGCAGACATCGGATGCTCGTTGCGGGCAGCAATCTGGGTGTGCAGCTCGTCCAGCGAGAGGCCGGACCAGAAGGTTTTTTCGAACTGGCTGGCCTGGCGCTGTATCGAACGCAGCGCCAGCCACTTGTTGATGATGATTGCCCAGGACCATAGCGAGGCGAGGAACAGCAGGCTCATCACCGCTTTGACGATGATGTCGGCATTGAGGAACATGTGCACAATCGAAAAGCCTTCAGCGGTGGGCTCGGTTGTGCCGCCGGTCTGGTTGACTGTGACAGCTGTTGTGGGAGCGGCCAATGGAGCGGCGGCGCCTACCGGTGCCCCCAAGGGCGCGGCCTTAGGAGGCGCAGACTGGGCCAGGGCAGGGGCTGCCCCGAAGGCCATGAACATCACCGACAGGGCAAGGGCCGCTGCGGTGATCAGGTGCTTCATCGTCATCCATCAACCTCTTCGCTGACTGGGCGCGGAGCCATTGGCCCCGTACACTCCCTTGCCGGTCACCTACGCGATGGCTGCGAGAAGCGCATCGTAACGTGGCCGAATTTTGGCGCGCCCTTTTTAACTGTTAGCCTCAACTACCAATGGCGCCAAGATTGCGCGCCAGTCCTGCGGAATTCGGCGCGGCTTGCCGGTCAGCGTCATGATGCAGGCTTCAACGCTTCCCGATACCAGAAGCTGATCCTTGGCATAGATGCGCTGATCGGCGCACATCCGCGCACCGCTCAGATTTGAGCAGCGCGTGTGTACCTCAATGAGGTCGTCGACGCGAGCCGGACGATGATAAGTGAGCGCGATGGTGCGCAAGGTCCAGGCACAGGGCTCGGCATCTTCCAGCATGGCGAGACGGGAAATGCCCGCGCAACGGAAGAATTCGCTGCGACCACGCTCCATGAAGCGCAGATAATTGGCGTGGTAGACCACCCCGGAGAGGTCGGTGTCCTCGTAATAGATGCGTAGAGGCAGCACGTGCACCTTGCCGCTAAAATGCCCGAACCCGCTGCTTTGCTCCTGGCCGTGCGTCATCGCCCTGGTTCCGTGACTGGTGCGGTGGCACGCTTAGGGGGCGTTGCGGGCAGCACCGATACCGTAACGACCCCGGACGTTACCGTCGGGCGCGCGGCGGGAGGGCGGGGGTGTGACAGATATGTGCCGATGATGGTTGCCGTCATGCCATAGGACCACACCACGGCAAAGGCGATGGCAAGGGCGATGACCAGGGCGCCAAGGCGCACATAGATGGCCTGTCGGCTCATGATGGATCCTGCCCGTCAAACAGCCCAGGATCGCCCGCAAGCGGCGCCGGTGCGACCAGGCCCAGATGACCCCAGGCCGCAGCGGTCAAAACGCGCCCACGTGGGGTGCGCTGGACAAAGCCCTGCTGCATCAAAAACGGTTCCACGATTTCCTCAATCGCATCGCGGGCCTCGCCGAGCGCGGCAGCGATTGTCTCAATTCCCACCGGACCGCCTGCAAAGGAACCGGCGATCAGGGCGAGATAACGCCTATCGAACGCATCCAACCCGCGCCCGTCAACCTCCAGGCGGGTGAGCGCGGCATCAGCGATCTTGGCATCGATACGGCTCTGGCCGGCGACTGCGGCAAAATCCCGTACCCGCCGTAACAGGCGGCCGGCGATGCGGGGTGTACCGCGGGCGCGCGAGGCGATTTCCTCCGCGCCATCCAGGCTGAGATCAAAACCGAGGAGGCGGGCGCCGCGGGCGACGATCGCCACCAGCTCCTGCGCGCTGTAGAAATTGAGGCGTACCGGAATGCCAAAGCGGTCGCGCAACGGCGTGGTGATCAGCCCTGAGCGGGTGGTGGCACCAACCAGCGTGAAGGGTTTAAGCCCGATCTTCACCGAGCGCGCGGCGGGGCCCTCGCCGATCACCAGATCGAGCTCGTAATCTTCCATCGCCGGGTAGAGAATTTCCTCCACCACGGGATTGAGGCGATGAATCTCGTCGATGAAGAGAACGTCGTGCTCGTCCAGATTGGTCAGGATGGCCGCCAGATCGCCAGCCTTGGCGAGCACCGGACCGGAGGTTGAACGGAAATTCACTCCAAGCTCACGGGCAACGATCTGGGCAAGGGTGGTTTTTCCGAGGCCGGGTGGCCCGGAAAAAAGGACATGATCGAGGGCCTCACCACGTTCGCGGGCAGCGCGGATGAACACATCGAGGTTCTCGCGGGCCTGCTTCTGACCGATGAAGTCGGCAAGCACCTGGGGCCGTAATGAGGTCTCAACCCCGTCATCATCGCGCCGGCTGGGATCAAGAACGTGGTCTGGACTGGGCATGGGAGCTTTTGCCATGGCTCGACCCTATCGCGCCATCGCTTTTAGTGCTTCACGGATGACGGCATCGACCGGCGCGTTTGGACCGAGGGACTGGAGCGCACGCGCGACCAGTTCGCTGGCCTGTGCCGGTGCATAGCCAAGTTTGACAAGGGCGGCCTGCGCGTCGGTGCTGGGGGTTGCCGCAGCAGGGCTCAGCCCCTTCGCGTCACCGCCGGCAAAAATCGGCGCGGGCGCTTTATCCTTGAGTTCACTGATAATGCGGGTGGCAAGCTTGGGCCCGACGCCCTGGGCCCGGCCAATCGCGGCCTTGTCGGAGAGTGCGATGGCGGTGTGCAGGTCCTGCGGGCTCAATGTGGAAAGCACCGAGAGTGCGACCCGCGCACCAACATTCTGCACGGTCTGCAGCAATCGAAACCACTCGCGTTCCTGTGCGGTTCCAAAGCCATAGAGCCTGATGCTCTCCTCAGTGAGGCGGGTTTCAATCATCAATGCTGCTCGCTCACCTTTCTGCAGGCGGGCGAGGCTCGATGCCGGGCAGTGAACGATATAGCCAACCCCTCCGACGTCGAGAATGACATGATCGTCAGCGACCATGTCCACGGTTCCGGTGAGCTTGCCGATCACGACGCGGCCTTTATGCGGGCGAGACTACCCGCCAGATGGGCATGGGTGATGGCCGTGGCCAGGGCATCGGCGGCATCGGCCCGCTCGCAATTGGCATTTGGCAGGAGCACGCGGATCATCGCCTGGACCTGCTCCTTGCCGGCGTGCCCCACTCCGACCACACATTTTTTGATGTGGTTGGGAGCGTATTCGGCGATATCGAGTCCGGCCTGGGCTGCAGCAAGAAGGGCGACGGCGCGGGCATGGCCGAGCTTGAGTGCGGCGGAGGGATCCTTGGCAACAAAGGCCTGTTCGACGGCTATGGCGTGAGGGGTGAGCTCTGCGATGATCGCACCAAGGCCAGTGTGAAGCGCCAGCAGCCTTCGGCCGAGGTCCTGGCGCGCATCGCTCGAAAGCACACCATGGCGGATATGGGCAAGACGGGTTCCGGACAGTTCGATCACCCCCCAGCCCATGCGGGCAAGGCCAGGATCAAGGCCCAGAATGCGAATCGCGTGCGCCATAAGGAATACCTATCGCCAAACGCGACATGAGCGCCAGCGTGGCACTCATGCGCCCTGATCCGCCACTGGGGCGTCTTGGTGCGAAACGCAGCAATCATGCCGCAACCAACCCGGGTCTGGCAAAGGCGGACGCAGGCGAAAGGGGCCAGGGACCCGGCGCGCTCAGGCTTCGAGCTTGCGCATCAAGGCATCGGAGAATTCGTAATTGCCATAGACATTCTGCACGTCATCCTGCTCATCGAGCACGTCCAAAAGTTTGATCAGGGTTTCGCCGGCCTCGTCAGACACTGTGGTCATGGTCTTGGCCCGCCACTCAATGCGGGCCGAGGCGGGCTCGCCCAAACGCGCTTCGAGGGCATCGCGCACGCTCGCGAAGTCTTCGAGACTGGCGATGAATTCATGCGTGTCTTCACTTGAGACACATTCGTTGGCGCCACACTCGATGGCCGCCTCGAGCATGGCATCGTCACTGCCCTTGGCCTTGGGGTAGCTGATCACGCCCACGCGATCGAACATGAAGGCAACGGAGTTGGGTTCGCCGAGGCTGCCACCGAACTTGGAAAATGCGGCACGCACATCGGCCCCGGTGCGGTTACGGTTGTCGGTCAGGGCTTCGACGATGAGAGCGACACCGCCAGGGCCATAGCCTTCGTAGCGCACCTCTTCGATGTTGTCCGCTGCTGCGCCGCTCGCCTTGTCGATCGCCCGCTGGATATTGTCCTTGGGCATGCTTTCCGCCTTGGCGGCGATGATCGCGGCCCGCAGCCGTGGATTGTGGGCGGGATCGGGCAACCCCATCTTGGCCGCTACGGTCAATTCCCGGCTGAGCTTGGAAAACAGCTTGGAGCGCTCCTTATCCTGGCGCCCCTTGCGGTGCATGATGTTCTTGAATTGGGAGTGCCCGGCCATCGCCCTGATCCATAAAGAAAGCGCGTGAATAGACCCAGCCCCGGGGATCCTTCAAGCCCCACCCCTCAAAGGGCTGGCCCAAAGCTTGCGTGTTTGCAAAGGCTCTTTAAAGAGTGGCGGCGTAATCATCGGGGGGTGCCTGCTTGGCCAATATCAAAGCCGAAGAAGCCGAAGACCTCGTCATGGCTGCCGAAGTCAAAAGTGGCTCGGCGCTGCGCTCGCCGCTCGAGGAATTCCAGCTTGGCAGCCGTACCAACACGG
>JBMFWV010000030.1:0-32019 GCA_049964915.1 Rhizomicrobium sp. | reverse complement strand
CCGGGCTTTTTGACCATCTATTTATTGACCATCGGATTCGACCAATAAATACCCCACCGCGGCAACGCGCAAGGCGGTGTGCCAGCTTCAACTTGGCGAGGGTGGGAAGAGACGGCGGTTCCTGCATGGAACCACCGTGTTCACGGCTGGGGCGAGTTCCAGGGTTTAGCCCCACCGTCGCCTTCTGTGCCGCTGGGGTACGCCGATGGCCACCCGCCGCCCAAAATCTATTTTCCCGTACCCATGCCGTACCCCGGGGCATTTTTGGAGGTGCCGAAATCCTCCTAAGTGTTGGTCGGGGCGGCGTGATTCGAACACGCGACCCTCTGCTCCCAAAGCAGATGCGCTACCAGGCTGCGCCACGCCCCGAATAGACCAGAAATACAATACCTTAAGGCGGTTTGCAGTCCCAAAAAGTCCAGTACTCTATCGCAAGTTCCCAAGACGGTCGCTGCGACAGCCCGATAAATGCCTGTCCTGGGGCTGTGTCGTCAACAAGCATCTTGGCCGCGGGTACCAGCCTGCCTGCCAGAAGACGTCCGCAACCCGGTTCCCTTCACGCGTCCGGGGCCGTTGACCGTGTTGGCTGGCTCGTTCCGTCCACCTCTGACGCACGGGGGGCCTCTGCTCCTTCAACAGACTCGGCCGGCGGGCACTGGCAACCCAGCACGCAACCGGGCCGCACCAAATGCAGTTCCGCCAGGGCGGCCGCACGGCACGGTGGTCACTGTTTGGCCATTAGCGCCGCCCCGGAGCCTTGCTGTCCTGGCGCGAGTCCCAGTGTTTTTGCAGCTCCGGCATTGATCTCCAGCACGTAGCGGACGGGCTCATCCGAACTGATCGGACTGAGATCAAAGGGCACGGCATGGGCGTGAATGCTCGAAATCTTACCGTCGGCCCTGATGAAGACCATGTCCAGAGGAAGGATGGTATTCTTCATCCAGAAGGTTGCCATCATGCTGTCAGGAAAAATGAACAGCATCCCCGCATGGAGTGCGAGGTGGCGACGGTACATCAATCCCATTTCCTGCTCGTAGGGCGTGGTCGCGAGTTCAACGTGCAACGTCACCGGCCCATGAGGCGTGGCAAATGTCAGCGGCGCCTTTGGCAAAACCGGCTGGGCCACCTGTGCTTTGAGTGGGGCCGTGACAAGCAGAAGGGCTGCCATCATCGCGGGGATGAATGCAAGGCGCATGGATGATTCTCGCAAGTGTTTCTGAAACGACCTTAACGCAGTTCCGACTTCTTGCACGCGCCTTAATGCGTCGCTGCCTGTGCGGGATCTGCCAAAATCCGTACTTCGGCCGCAAGCTGCCCTTTGGGACCGCCATCGGCACGAGCCAACACCCTTTGGCCCTCATGCAGTTCACGAATGCCACAGCGACGCAAGGTTTCCATGTGCACGAAAACATCCGCGCCATCTGGCCCCGGGCTCAAAAAACCGTAACCTTTCATGCGATTGAACCATTTGACCACCGCAACGAAACTGTGGCCCGCGCCATCGGCGAGGTTTGACCCGCCCGGCGGTGCCACGGAGCGGCCAGCCCCCGCTGAGGAGCGGCCAGCCCCCGCTGAATTGTCGAGCTTGAGGATGCGCCTGGCGTGCAGGCCCTTGGGGCCCTTTACGACCTCGCAAACCACTTCAGCGCCTTCCTGAGCGAGCTTGAAACCCGATTGCCGGATACAGGACTGGTGGATCATAACGTCACCATCCCCGCCTTCGTCGGGGGTGATGAAGCCATAGCCCTTAGCCGTATCGAACCACTTGACGAGACCTCGGATCTGGACGCAGCCCCCACAATCCGTTTCATTGGCGCCGGTCACGCGCCTCTGCACTGTTTCCATTCCCCCACGCCTTGTTATTATGCGGACAAGTACGTCTTTATAAAGTTACCACAGTCATCACCCAGCTGCAAAGACGGACGTGGCCAAGGTTTGCGCAACCCCGCCAAGGCACGATAGGTAATGGGTGGTTGCGCATTGCCGCGGAGTGTTTATGGATTTTACCGGTCGTTATGAGATTCCCGCCCCGCCCCAGGAGGTTTGGGAGGCCATTACCAATCCTGACATTCTGAAGGTTTGCATTCCGGGCTGCGAGGCGGTGGATAAGATCGACGCCACCCATTTTGACGCCACTGCCCGCCTCAAGGTCGGACCGGTCTCGGCAACCTTTCGTGGCAAGTTCAGCCTCGATGAGCTTGAGCCACCGAACCGCTGCGTGATGAGAGGCGAAGGCCAAGGCGGGGTTGCGGGCTTTGCCAAGGGTGATGCGGTCGTCGTTTTGGAAGCTGTTGAGACAGGAACCCTGCTCTCCTATACAGCCAAGGCCAATATCGGCGGCAAGCTCGCCCAGGTGGGGCAACGCCTGCTCTCAAGCGCCGCCAAGCAGATGGCGGATGATTTTTTCGGCAAGCTGGCCCGTGAACTCGGAGGCACTGAGGTTGCAACGCCCGACGCCGCTCTCACACAGGCGGCCCTGCGGGCTGAAGCGATTGCCGAAGCGGAAATGCGGGCTGCCGGGGTCTCACTTGAAGCGGACACTCTGCTCAGCGCCATGCCCCCGTCAGACGCAGCTGTCCAGGCGCCGGCGTCCAAACCCGCATCCGGTTCATCGGGGCAAGCCGGGGTTGCTCCAGAGATCTGGGTGGTCGGCCTTGTGGCAGTGATCATCATTCTTCTCATTTTGTTCGGACTTGTACTTTGAAACACCTTTTGAACCGCATGGCAGTCGCCCACGGTCTTTGTTATCAGGAGTAACCACATGACCACCGTGACTATGACGGTGAACGGCAAACCCGTTTCCAACGAAATTGAGGAGCGAACGCTCCTGGTGCATTTTCTGCGCGACACCCTGATGCTCACGGGTACGCATATCGGTTGCGATACCAGCCAGTGTGGAGCCTGTGTCATCCATGTCGACGGCAAGGCCGTCAAGTCCTGCACCATGTTTGCTGTGCAGGCTCATGGTCGTAGCGTGACCACGATTGAGGGATTGGCCGAGGCCGGTACACTCCATCCCGTGCAGGCCGCATTCCGTGAACATCACGGACTACAATGCGGCTTCTGTACCCCAGGCATGATCATGACCGCCGTTGACATGATCGCGCGCGGAGCGGCGGCCGACCGTGCCAGCATTCGCCGTGAACTCGAAGGTAACATCTGCCGCTGCACCGGTTATCACAACATCGTCTCGGCAATCGAAGCGGCCGCGAAGGAGATGGGCGCATGATCACCTATCCCTTTGCCTATCAGCGCGCTGCGAATCTTGCCGAAGCCGAAGCACTACTTGGCGCCAATCCCGAAGCCAAATTGCTGGCTGGCGGGCAGACGCTTATCCCCACCATGAAACAGCGGCTGGCCAATCCGCCGCTCCTCATCGACATTTCTGGCCTGCACGAGCTATCCGGCATTCGCCGTGACGGTGAACGACTGGTTCTGGGTGCCGCACTCACTCACGCCGAAGTTTCAGGGTCGCCAGAGGTTCGCACGCTCATCCCGGCCTTGGCGGAGTTGGCCTCCCATATTGGCGATCCAGCGGTCCGCCACCTCGGCACGCTCGGTGGCTCTGTTGCCAACAATGATCCGGCTGCCGACTATCCCGCAGCGGTACTCGGACTGAATGCCTCCGTCATCACCACGCGCCGCGAACTCCCAGCCGACGAATTCTTCACCGGTATGTTTGAAACCATGTTGGCGCCCGACGAGATTCTTCGCGCGGTGGCATTTCCTGTGCCCAAGCGCGCCGCATATGCCAAATTTGCCAATCCGGCGTCGCGCTATGCGATGGTCGGAGTATTTGTCGCGCAAACTGCCGAGGGTGTGCGGGTCGCCGTCACTGGAGCCGCGCCTAGCGTGCGGCGCCTGCCTAGAATGGAAAAGGCGCTCGAAGCCAGCTTCACTCCAGAGGCTGTCGCGCACATTAAGATTGACGCGGATGGCCTGAATGAAGACCTGCATGGTTCGGCGCAATACCGCGCCCATCTCGTTACAGTGATGGCCAAGCGCGCGGTGGCTGCGGCGCTTGCATGAGCGACGCACCCGACATTCTGGGTATTGCGCAGGCGTGGACGCTCGCCGGCCACAAGGTCGCGATCGGCACGGTGATCCGCACCTGGGGATCGGCGCCACGACCGGCTGGCAGCCTGATCGCGATCCGCGATGACGGCGCGTTTGAAGGCTCGGTGTCGGGCGGCTGCATCGAAGGGGAGGTGATCGGGCGGGCACAGGAGACGATTGCGAGTGGACGCTCCCAGCGCCTGGAATTTGGTGTGGCCGACGAGCTTGCCTGGTCCGTTGGACTTGCCTGCGGCGGCAAAGTGGAAATTTATCTCGAAGCGCTCGGAGGACAGTTCGGCCACGCCACGCTTGCGGCCATCCTTTCGGAACATGGCCAAGGCCAGGCCGTGGTTCGCGCGGTCGCGCTCCGCGGCATACAGGAAATGCTTGTCACCCCAGGTGGGAGCAGCGATACGTTGAGCGAGGTGGCCAGCCGGGTGGCGCGCTCTGACCGCTGCGAAGTGGCCCAAATCGACGGTGAAGAGTGGTTTCTGACCGCCTTTAACCCGCAGTTGGATCTGGTGATCGTGGGGGCGGCGCATATCGCCCAACCGCTCGCCCGCATGGCGGAACTGTGTGATTACAAGGTCCGTATTATCGATCCCCGCACTGCCTTCGCGACCCCCGAGCGTTTTCCGAGAGTCGCGATCAGTCACGACTGGCCTGATGAGGCACTCGCCAAGGCTCCGCTTGGTGCCCGCAGCGCTTTGGTGGCGCTGACCCATGATCCGAAAATCGACGACCCAGCCCTCTCTGCGGCGCTCGCCTCCCCCTGCTTTTACATCGGCGCACTGGGATCTAAGAAGACGCATGCCAATCGTCTTGCCAGACTTGCTACGCACGGCATTGAGGGCACGGCCCTGTCCCGCATCAAAGGGCCCATCGGCCTTGCCATCGGTGCGGCAAGCCCGGCCGAAATCGCGATTGCGATCCTCGCACAAATCACCCAGGAGCTGCGTCTTGCGATGTCCCTCCCTGATAGGCCAACCCAAGGCTAAGCAACTGTTCGCAACCCTGCCACGCGATGGAAGCCAGCGATATCTTGCGACAAAGCTGGCCGCAGCACGAATTGCACTTGGCCCCGACCTGGCCCATCTTGGATGTGAGCGATGTCATGGTCACTGAAGCTGCACCCCATATTCTGATCGTCGAAGATGCCCGCGATATCCGCGAGCCTCTGGCACGCTATCTGCGTCAGCACGGTTACCGCACGACCACCGCGGCGGAGGCCGCCTCGGCGCGCAAGCTGATGCGGGTCTCCGCAATCGATCTTGTGGTGCTCGATGTGATGATGCCAGGTGAGGACGGCCTTAGCCTTTGCCGCTCGATCCGGGAAACCAGCCAAATACCAGTCATCCTCTTGACCGCCCGCGGTGAAGAGGTCGATCGGATTATCGGCCTTGAGATGGGCGCAGACGACTACATCCCCAAGCCCTTCTCGCCGCGCGAACTGGTCGCCCGTATTGCCGCTGTGCTACGCCGGACCCAGGCCCTGCCGCCGCAACAACTGCCGCCGCCTTCGGCGCGCATCCGTTTTGGGACCTGGATCCTCGATACCGGCCAGCGCGAACTTCTGAGCGAGGACGGCGTCGCAACGGCGCTGTCAAGCGGCGAATATCGCCTGCTGGTTGCCCTCCTCGAAAGGCCCAAGATCTCGCTCACGCGCAATCAGCTTCTTGACCTGACCAAAGGCCGCGACGCCGAACTGTTCGACCGTTCAATCGACAATCATGTCAGCCGGCTGCGCAAAAAGATCGAACCAGACCCCAAAAATCCGCGCTATATCAAAACTGTCTGGGGTGGTGGTTACATGCTTGCAGTGGATCCCGAACCGGCATGACGCGGTGGGTGTCATGGTTGCTGCCGCGTACCCTAGCAGCGCAGCTCATCGTAACCACGGTGATTGCGGTCATCGTCTCAAATTTTGCCGTCGCCGCCTGGTTTACCGCCACCCACAACCGTCTCATTCGGGCCCAGCTGATGGATCGTGTGGTGGATCGGGCGGCGTCTGCCGCCGGTCTGCTGGACAGCATTCCTGCCTCCGAACGGCGCCGGGTTAGTAATACCATGAGTTCCGGTCCCTGGCGCTTTGAGCTGACCGCACAGCGTCCGCGTCCTTCCGTCATGACCAGCGTTGAGTCCAGCCTCGCGGCGCGCGTGCAAACTGAATTGCCGGCCGCTTCGCGCACCGGACCAGTGAGCGTACAGATCCTACGCGGAAGCGAACTGCGTGCGCACCCCGCCCGCTTGGGTTCGATCCGCCACGCGCGACGCCTCCCGGCGCGCATGATGCGGATCACCATACCCCTGGACGGCGGTAGCCAGCTCGTAACAACCTTCCTGCTGCACGCTGGCCCGCCCTGGCCAATCGCCTTCATTTACGGGGTCCTGGTCGCGGTCCTCACTGCCGCGGTGGTGGCCGCCTTTGCCGTCCGACGGGTTACCCGCCCGCTGTCGCAACTGACCTCTGCAGCGAGCATGGTCGCTCATGGCGGGGAAGCCCCACGTCTGGACGAGGCCGGCCCACAGGATATGCGTCGCGCCGCACAGGCCTTCAACGCGATGACCGACCAGGTCCGGCGGATGCTCGAAAGCCAGCGCCAATTGCTGTCTGCGGTCGGTCATGATCTCAGGACGCCCTTGACGGCGATGCGCATTTCCACCGAATTCATTGACGATGACGAGGTCCGCGAGCGTATCGAGAAAAATCTAGATGAACTGCGTGCGCTCACTGATGCGGTGCTGAGCGCGGCGCGTGGCGCAGGATGGGAAAAGCGGCGACGTATCGACCTGGCCGCACTCGTGGAAAGCGTTTGTGCCGACCTGGAGGACATGGGCCAAGCCGTTAGTTTTCATCCCCATCCGGCGATGACGGTGCTGTGTCGCCGTGACGAGATCCGTCGCGCTGTGCGCAATCTTCTCGAAAATGCGGTGACGTATGGCGGCAGTGCGGAACTGAGCCTGAGCGAGGAAAGCGGCATGGCGGTGGTGCGTATCGATGATCACGGTCCAGGTATTGCACCACAGGAGCTTGACCGGGTTTTTGAACCATTTGTCCGTCTTGAGGGTTCACGCAATCAAGAGACGGGAGGTGCCGGCCTCGGTCTCACCCTTGTCAAGACCATTGCCGAAGGCCATGGCGGCTCGATAACGCTGCAAAACCGTCCACAAGGTGGCCTGTCGGCGATCTTGCGTTTGCCACGCGAGGCCGAAGCCGCCTAATCTTGCACTATGCAGTTTCTGACAGTACCCGTTGCAAGTGCCCAAGGTGCCATCCTGGCTCATGCCCAGCGGGCGGCAGGCCGCCTATTCAAGAAGGGCAGGATACTCTCCGGCGACGACATTGACGTGCTTCGCGCTGGCGGTATCGCCCAACTCACCGTGGCCCGCCTTGAAGCGGACGATGTCGGTGAGGACGAGGCGGCGTTGCAACTGGCGAGACTGTGCGCAGGCCAGGATGTCCGCGTTGGAGCTGCCTTTACTGGTCGAGCGAATCTTTATGCGGAGGCCGCTGGCGTCGTCACCGTCGATGCCGCACAGATCAATGCCTTCAATTCTGTTCACGAAGCCATCGCGATGGCGACACTGCCACCTTTTGCACGCGTCTCGACACGCCAGATGCTGGCAACGATCAAGATCATTCCCTTTGCAGTACCAAAATCTGCCCTTGATGCGGCCGCTGCCCTCTTGCCGCACCCCCCCGTGCGCCTTGCGCGATTTCAAGCCCAGCGTGCGGCGCTGATCCTGACCCATATTGAAGCGACAAAGCCCTCGCTTCTCGACAAGGCGCGAAGCGCCGTTGACGAGCGTTTGCGCGCGCAAGGCAGTAGCCTCGCGCTGGAACGGCGGGTGACCCATGAGCCGGCCGCATTGGTCCCGGCAATCCTCGAGGCGGCACAGGCGGGCTGCGAGCTCATTCTGATCTTTGGCGCCAGCGCCATTACCGATCGCCGCGACGTAATCCCCGCGGCGATTGTCGAGGCAGGCGGGCGCGTACTCCATTTTGGCATGCCGGTGGATCCCGGCAACCTGCTCTTGCTCGGACAACTGGGGTCAGCGACGGTCATCGGCCTTCCTGGCTGTGCCATTTCTCCCAAACTGAATGGCTTTGACTTCGTATTGTGGCGCCTTCTGGCGCGCTTGCCGGTTACACCACGCGACCTCATGGATATGGGTGTGGGTGGACTTCTCAGTGAAATACCCCTGCGTCCGCAGCCGAGGGATGAGACCACGCGCATGGAAGCGCGCGCTCCATTTGTTTCAGCAGTGGTTCTGGCGGCGGGCAGATCAACACGCATGGGACGAAACAAGCTGCTCGAGCCCCTGAACGGCAAGCCCCTCATCCGCTATGCGCTCGAGGCCGCGCTCGCCAGCCAGGCCGACGAGACGATTGTGGTCACCGGCCACGACGCGGACGCGGTCAGGCGGGCAATTTCCGGGCTTGATGTTCGAATCGTGCATAATCCAGATTACGTCAAAGGCCTCAGCACCTCGCTACAGAAGGGGCTTTCGGCAATCAGCGAAGACAGCGATGGCGCGTTGATGCTGCTTGCTGACATGCCTGATGTGGACGCGGTGCTGATCAACCGTCTGATTGCCGCTTTCGCACCTCAGGAAGGCCGCGCCATTTGCCTGGCCAGCAGGCATGGTAAGCGGGGCAATCCGGTCTTGTGGGCCCGCCGCTTTTTTAGCGCCATGGCCGAACTGGACGGCGATATCGGTGCCCGCAACCTGCTGACCATCTACCCAGAGCTTATCGCCGAAGTCGAAGCCGGCAGCGATGCACCACTGACTGATATCGATACTCCAGAGGCACTGGCTACCTTTAGGGCCCGCGGATGAGCGATCCACTTTACAAGCGTAGTCTCCTGCGCCTTGCCGCAGATGCCCACGGTGCAGGCCGGCTGGCTGAGGCCGATCATCACGGTGAGGCGCATAACCCGGCTTGCGGCGATCGCGTCCTGATGGACGTAATGCTGGCAGAAGGACGGATCCTGGCCTTGGCGCACCAGACCCGCGCCTGCGTCCTTGCCCAGGCCTCGGCTGCCGTTCTCGGACGCGATGCGATTGGCGCCAGTGAAGCAGATCTCATCGCCCTCCGCGCCCGGCTTCTGAGCATGCTGGCGAACAATGCTCCTGCGCCGGATCAACCCTTTGCGGCTTATGCCGAATTTGCTGGGGCGGCCGACATTCCCGGCCGCCATCGCTGCGTCCTGCTGCCGCTGGATGCTCTCATCAACGCCCTCTCAGGTGCAAAGACCTGATCCCTCAGTCCCAGCGATCAACCGCCAGGAAATGCGCCGCATAGGGACCCAGTTCCACCTCGGTGGCAGAGCGGTGTACGGCACCACATCCAAGCTGAAGATCCCTGGCGCCTTCCAGGCGGGAGTCGCCAAATTTTTCTCGGTTCGGCGAGAGGTTGAAGAGGCAGAGAACGGTTTGCGTGGAGAGGCACCGGGTAAAGGCAAAAACCGCGGAACCTGACGCGCGTACAACCAGATCGCCCTGTGACAGTGCGGGTACGGCTTTGCGTGCCGCGATCAACCTCCGGCAGTAATTGAGCGTGGAAAGTGGGTCGTCAAGCTGCTGGCGCACCGCATAGGGGGCATGCCCCTCGAAGGCCGGCAGCCAAGGCGTACCGGTCGTGAAGCCGAGATTGGGCGCGTGCTCCTCCCATGGCATTGGCGTGCGGCAGCCATCGCGGCCATAGGTGTAGGGGTAATAAAGGTCCCCAACCGGATCGCGCAGCGCCGAGCGTGGTAGCTCCGCCTGCGCCAGGCCCAGTTCCTCGCCTTGGTAGAGCAGAATGGTACCGCGCAGGCCTAAGAGAAGCGCCAACAGCAACCGGGCGAGCCCCGGCGGCGGTACACGGCCACCAAAGCGGCTTGGGGCCCGCATGACATCATGATTGCTGAAGCTGAGCGATGGCCAATGCCGGGAGTATCGCGCCAAAGTGTCAAGATGGTCGCTGAAGACGTCAGGACTAAGCCTGCGGGCTTCCAGCAATGGAAAGCTGTAGCCGGAATGAAGCCCCTGATCGACAGGCGCATAGCACCCGCTGCGCTCCGGTTGCTCCGAGAATTCTCCCATCACGAAGCGGTCGGGATAGTTTTCAACCACTCCACGTATCTGATCGAGAACTTCAATATTCTCGACTAAGTTACTATCATGATAGTGTAATTGCATATTTGGTGGATGCGCCCAATAGGCCGTGTGGCGCGCGCTCTGCGGTACTGGCGGATTATCTACCAGTGATTCCTCGTGCAAAAAGGCATTAGCGACATCGAGGCGAAATCCGTCGATACCCCGCTCAAGCCAGTGGCGCAGAACAGACAGCGCGGCCGCTCTGGCATCGGGATTGTGCCAATTTAGCTTGGGCTGCTGACGCAAAAATTTATGATGGTAATACTGGCGCCGTGCAGGCTGGTAGGACCAGGCTGGGCCACCGAAGGCGGAGAGCCAGTTGTTGGGTGCGGTACCGTCCGCCTGTGGGTCGGCCCAGACATACCAGTCGCGCTTCGCCTCTCCGCGAAGGCTCTCGGCAAACCATGCATGCTCGTCGGAAGTATGGGCAAGGACCTCGTCCAACATGACTTTGAGGCCAAGGTGATGGGCCTCCGTCACCAGCCGGTCGAGGTCTTCCGTGCGTCCATAATCAGGATGAACACCGGCATAATCGCTGACATCATACCCCCAGTCGCGGTTCGGTGAGGGGTGAACCGGGGAAAGCCAGATGGCATCAATGCCAAGAGAAGCGAGATAGGGAAGCTTGGACCTGACGCCGCCAAGATCCCCTTGCCCATCGCCATTGCTATCGCAGAAGCTGCGAATATAGATCTGATAGATGACTGCGCCGCGCCACCATTGCCCGGCGCCGGTCATGGCTAAACCTCGTCTGCCCTGGCGACAACGCGACCAACGAGGCCGTAGGTGACGGCCTCGTCTGCACTCATCCAGAAATTACGCTCTGTATCGGCGACGACTCTTTCCACGGTCTGTCCGGTCTCACGGGCGATTTCCTGGTTGAGCCGTTCGCGCATCTTGATGATCTCTTCCGCCTCGATGGAAATATCCGAGGCCTGCCCGCGAACACCCCCTAAGGGCTGATGCAGCAAAAAGCGTGTGAAGGGCAGACACAGTCTGTTTTCGCGTTTGGCACCGAGGAATATGTGTGCCCCGGCACTGGCCACCCAGCCCGTGCCGATGATCTTCACGACAGGGCCACAGAACCGTATGACGTCGTGAATAGTGTCCCCCGATTCGACATGGCCGCCGGGCGAATTCAGCACCACCCGGATGGGATCGGAACTTTCCGACGCCAAAGCGAGCAACTGCGCCGTCACCCGCTCTGCCATCTTCATGTCGACTTCGCCGAATATGAGCACCGTGCGCGACTTGTAGAGCGCCTGCGCCACGGGCGGCATTGGCGGCGTCGGGGGGGTCTTCTCGTCAGATTTCTCGTCTTCGTCATCGAGGCGAAACACGGCAAAACTCCTGGGGTTGGGGCCGAGCCGTTCGGCTCCTGGCCGGCCACACCGGCGTCACGAACCCAAGGATCCGCACACCTGTGCCGCCGCCCGGCGCCGACCTCTCGCACCAGAGCAAATCAGCGCGACCGCGATCGGGGTCATATTAGCGATCGCACGGTGAGGGTCTACAGCGCCCGAACGGCGCCGTCCAGCGTATCCCCGATGGGTGCCTGCAAGACAAGTCCGGCCAGATCATCAAGGGGGGTTGGCTCCCGGTTGACGATAACCAACTCCGCCCCATGACGCACCGCCAAAGCCGGCACATCCGCTGCGGGATAGACCACAAGAGAAGAACCGAGAACTACGAACAGGTCGCAGCTCCCTGCCGCGGCCTGGGCGCGGGCCATCTCACGTTCGGGCATCGCCTGACCAAAGGAAATCGTGGCCGTCTTGAGTAATCCGCCGCAGGCAGGGCAGTCAGGCGCCTCGCCATGCTGCGCAAAATATTCCCGTATTGGTTCAAGTTCTACGCGAACATCACAGGATAAGCACTTAGCGTAGCAGGTATTACCGTGCAATTCGATCACCTGATCAGCGGGCACTCCCGAAACCTGGTGTAGATTGTCGATGTTCTGGGTAATGACACAGGACGCCCTGCCCTGACGGATCAGTGTTGCCACCGCCTGGTGGCCGCGATTGACTTGGGCGCTCGCAAAGACCCCATCCATGGCAAAACGCCGCCGCCATGCTTCCCTACGCATCGCTGCCGAGGAGACAAAGTCGCTAAAGTCGATCGGAGCCATCTTGGTCCAGATGCCATCCTTGGAGCGAAAGTCCGGAATGCCCGATTCGGTAGATATGCCGGCACCCGTAAAGATCACCGCCTGCTTGGCCGCGCGCAGCTTCGCGGCCAAACGGGCGTGCATGTCCGCTCCCGGCTTCAATACTTTATCTTGCCGCAATCGGAGGACAGCCAGCGACCATCATATTGATATTTGAGATGAACCTGCTGGCCATGGGCCATGCCACTAAACACCATGGACCCGGTGTAGTGCTTGGGATTGGCGTAGGTGATCTGCAGGTTGCCGGTACCTTTCGGCTCCTCGACGCATACGAGCGTGCCGCGCAGCGTCGCGCCGTCGGCCGACTGATGCTCCAGGCTACAGCCCGCGACATCCTGGGCCTTGCTCAGCCGGTTCGACATAACTTCAGCCTCTGTCATACAGTGGTCGGCGGCAATGGAATTGGACCCCAGGATATCGATGCCATGCGCGCGCATCTGGGCGCGCTGCTGCGGGGTCAAGAACGCGTTTGCCGGTTCATTGACGCTGACGGTTACCCGCCACAATCCAGCAGTACCATGGGAAGCCTGGGCCAGGGGTGCCAGACACATAGTCAGCAGGAAGCTACCGACAATGATGGGTGCGCGCTTCATGCAAAATCCTCTTAAACTGACAGACCGGGCCTGACCATGGCATGACCGTGGCTGCGGGAAAAGTCTCCGGGTTCGAAGTCCCAGGTCCCGCAACAAAGCCAGCTCCTTTGTTAGCGATGCTGACCCAGCGGCACCAGGCGGTGGCGCTTGATCTCAGTGACCTGATTGCTGTCATCGACAAATACCACCACGGGATCGAGCTGGCTCATCTCTTTGGGCTCAAGCCAGGCCTCTGCCAGAATTATAACCTTGTCGCCAGGGTGGAAATGTCGCGCGGGCGAGCCATTCAAGCAAATAACGCCCTCACCGCGCGGGCCCTCGATGACGTAGGTCTGCCAGTAAGTCCCATTGGAGAGGCTGGTGATATTCACGTACTGGTAAGGTTGAATGCCACTGGCTTCGAGGAGCGCCGCATCGATGGTGATCGAGCCCACATAATTGAGTTCAGCCTGGGTAACCGTCGCCCTATGAATTTTTGCCATGCAGGCGCGAATCAACATTTTGCATCTCCAACAAGGTCACCGCCCGGCCACGCCCGGCACGTGCGGGATTCAAAATACCCCTGGCAAAATGCGCCAGCGTGTCTGAGCAACATAGGCGCGGTAAGTTGGATGTTCCATCAGCAATTGCTCCTCGGCAAAAAGCCGTCCGAGCTGGGCGCTGTAGGCGATCATGTACAGTGCCCCGTTCCAATCACTGGCATTGGCGAGCAGAAACCCCAAATCCATCAATACATAGCCAGCATAGATTGGATGACGGACTATCCGATAGAGCCCGCCACATTTGACACCACGAATGGCCGGCACGAGGCCAAAGCTGCGTCCCAGCGAGATCTTGGCCGCTACCTGGATCGCAAAACCCAGAAGAATGATGAGGCCGCAGATAACTGGCGCCAACAGGGCCTGCCCCCCCGCCCGCACCAGAAGCGGCAGACAGGTGCCGCTGAGAGTTAGAAGCCAGTCACGCGGACGGCGGCTCAAAGGCTGGGCGGGGCGACGCAACAGGACAAGTGCAACTGGAATGCTTTCGCCGACGACAAAGAGCAGCGACACGATATGTCCGTGGTAAAGGAAATCCCGGCCCAGGTTCAGACACAAGGCGACGAAGAGGCCGATAACAATGCCCCGTTCGATCACATCCAAGATGAGATCACTGCGCCGCTTTGTGATCGGCGTGGAGGAAAGACCCATTACCCTTCAGTGCCTGGAGATGGTCAGTCACATATTCATCGCGAAATTAACGCTTACCCCATTAGGGCTTGCGCCAAAGCCGATGTGATAGCGGCTATCCGGATGATAATGAGAAACGAACAGCATGTTCACGCCCCACGCTACCGCATCACCGGCAATCACGTCATACCAATGGTGCAACTTGGCCTGCGTGCGCGAATAACCAACGAAGACTGAAAGAGCTTCGGCAGGAATTCCATACTGCCAGCCATAACGGCGCCAGAGAAAGGCCGCACCAGCTGATGCGCTGGCCGCCGAATCAGAAGGCATGGACTGCCAATTGGAATGATCGGGCCGCTGCTCGCGGATCACGTGCTTTAGCCCGTAGGTGATGCCGACGGTCGTGACGTAAGACGCAGCCAGCTGATAGAAGCCGTTATAGTCGTTTTTCCAAAGGGCAATGCCCGCCGCTGCTGCCGGCAGGGCAAAGCGCAGGATCTTTCCCGCATCCGTGATTGTGGGATTGCCATAGACCTTGATCGCCGGAGCCGGGGCCGCAGCAGCCTGGGCCTGTAAGGGCAGGGCCGAGATAAAGATGAGCGTCGAGACGGCGGCCAGGCGCTTAGCAAACATCAATCACTCCGGGCAAAATGAAATTGGTCTTCCAGGCGATATAGCGGATCGGTCGCCTTCATGAAATCCCAATTCGATCGCGTTCGCCTGGCTCAGCGGCTCTGCCAGACCAGTCGGCTCGACATCGAGTAATTCCAGAGCGCGCCCATCACCGCACCCGCCAGCCCGGCCAGCCACCATTTCGGCTCCTGGGCAAACAGCCATTCGGCCACGCCGATATTGGCAACCGCCCCCGCCGTGCTGATTACACAAAAGCCAGCAAAGCCACGCAGCATCTGCCAGCCCTTAAGGCGGCGGTCGCGCCAGGTCAGCAAATTGTTGAGGAAATAGTTATTGGTAATGGCCACGCCTGTGGCAAATAGCTGGGCGGGCGCAAACCTGTTGCCGTCGACTGCCAGATAGCCCAACAGCGCCAGCATATGCACCCCAAGCCCGGTGGCACCGACAAGCGCATAGACCAGAAAGCGGGGGCTGAAGACCCCAAAACTCAACTTGCTGAGCACCAGCCCAGCAAATTCGATCGCCGTACGGGTGTCGAATTTACTGCTGCCGGCATGACGCGGACGAAAACGATATGGCTCCTCGCCTACGCGCAGCCTGGGTCCTGCTGTCGCAACGATGTCGAGAAGGATTTTAAACCCATCTGCACTCAACGCGCCGGCGTGCTCTTCCACCACCTGACGCCGCAACATGAAAAAACCGCTCATAGGATCCGAAAGCCGCACCGCCAGAAGCCGCTGTACGCTTACGTTTGCGATTCGGCTAAGCTGGTTGCGCCGCGCGGTAGCAAGCCCATCTGCGCCGGCTCCCTCCCCCGCATAGCGGGTCGCGGCAACAAGATCGACCTCGCCACTCTCCAGCCGGCTGAGCATACGTGGCAGCAGCGTTTCATCATGTTGCAGATCTGCGTCCATGACCGCAACGAAGGGCGCTGACGATGACAAAATACCCTCGATACACGCGCCTGCCAGACCACGACGGCCAACCCTGCGAATGCATCGCACCCGCTGATCCATGGCGGCAATTGCCTTGGCACGCTCTGCAGTACGGTCTGAGGAATCGTCATCGACAAAAATGATTTCCCAGCGGCGAGCGCCAAGCGCAGCCTCCACCTTCTTCACCAGAACGGCGACATTTTCGGCTTCGCAAAAAGTCGGCACTACGATAGAAAGCTCGATCACCGCCTGCGTTGCAGGAAGCTCAGGCACGCCCAGCTGTGGGAGCTGCTCTTCTACCAGGACCGTGTCCATTGCTTTTGAAACCACTGGCTGAAATGACATAACCACCGCGGACCGACCAGGCTGAGACCGAGATTGAGTTGCGCCGGGTCCTCGCGTCAAGATTGGCAATCTGTATATTTGCCGAACACCGAGCTGCTGCTCATATCAGAAGGTTGCGCGACAGAGAACCGCCATGATCGTACTACTGGTGGAAGACGATACCGAGACTGCCGCGTATATCGCTCGGAGCCTGAAGGAACACGGACATGTCGTCAACCATGCGGGGACCGGGCGGGAGGGGCTCCTGCTCGCGACACAATCGCAGCATGATGTGCTAATAGTGGATCGTATGTTGCCCGGGATGGACGGGCTGGCCCTCGTCAAGACGCTGCGGGGCGCCGGATGTGCCGTGCCTATTTTACTCCTGACCACCCTTTCTGGAATAGACGACCGCGTCGAGGGCCTGAACGCAGGGGCTGACGATTACCTCGTCAAACCTTTCGCCTTTTCGGAGTTGCTGGCCCGTCTCAATGCCCTGGCCAGACGCCCTCCTCCGGCTCAGGTTCAAACCATGCTTCAGGTCGCCGATCTCACGATCGACCTGCTAAGGCGCAAGGTGACGCGAGGCAGCGAGATCATTGATCTGCAGCCGCGGGAGTTTCAGCTCCTGGAATTCCTGATGCGTCACGCAGACCAGATTGTCACCCGAACCATGTTGCTCGAGGGGGTCTGGGAGTTTCACTTTGATCCCAAGACCAATGTTGTAGAAACCCACATAAGCCGCCTGCGTTCAAAAGTTGATCGTGGTCGTGATCCAGAACTCATTCAAACCATTCGCGGTGCGGGATACTGCTTACGTGCGCCAACCTAGGCTCTTTCGTTCCGCGAGCTTCAAGCTCGCGGCTCTCTACGTGATCCTGTTCGCTGTATCAGTAAGCGTACTGGCAGCAGTGGTATATGTCATTTCAACTACCGCACTCGACCGTCAGACCCGGCTCCGCATTTACTCCGAAGCTAAGGAACTGGCCGCGGACTATCACACGGGCGGCATGCCAAAAATGATGGCGGACATCCGTGCGCGCCAGCTCGGTCGCCTGGTTGGCGGCCTGGATTACACAGTGTTTGACCGCCGCGGGGCGCGTATTTATGGCACTTTGCCGCATCCAGCTACGAACCCAGGCTGGAGTCGGATGCGGGGCCCTCCCGACGGAGATGAGGCCCCAGGTCGGCTGGAAAAGCTCATCGTCTATTCGATTCCGCTTGGACATGACGGCTGGCTCATGGTGGGCGACGACATTGGCAAGGTGCAGAGTGTGGGCCGGCTGATCATGACCACTTTTGGCTGGGCCCTCCTCGTCATGCTGACGCTCGCGGTCGGTGGTGGTATGGCACTCAGTGCGGCCTTCCTTGGTCGCATCGACTCCATTACACGCACAGCCGAAGCCATCATCGGCGGCGATATACGACGGCGCATGCCCTTGCGTGGAGTTGACGATGACATTGACCGCCTATCGACGACCCTCAATCGCATGCTCGATCGCATCAGTGGCCTGATGGAAACTCTGCACCAGGTCTCAAGCGATATCGCCCATGACCTTCGTACTCCCTTGAGTCGTATGCGCCATATCCTCGACGAAGCCCGTCATAGTGCAACGAGTACCGATGAATATGCGCACGCCGTCGACCGGGCCTTGCAACAAAACGAGGCGATTCTAGAGACCTTTGCCGCGATACTACGTATCGCGCAAATCGAATCGGGAAGCCGCAGAGCGAATTTTCAGGCAGTAGATCTCTGTCAACTTGCACAATCCATTTTCCAAACATACGGCCCTGTAGCTGAAGATGCCGGCAGTCATCTCACAGTGCAAACCGTGCCGACTACTCAATTCCAAGGCGACCGTGAGCTTTTGATGCAGATGTTTGTCAATCTGGTCGAAAACGCCATCTGTCACTCCGGCTCAGGCACCACGATCGCCATTGGCATTACACACAATCCGCACGGGCCGGTGCTTCGTGTCGCAGATAATGGTCCTGGTATTCCCGAAAATGAGCGTCAGGCGGTGCTGCGCCGCTTCTACCGTCTGGAGCGAAGCCGCACGACACCAGGTAGCGGCCTCGGCCTCAGCCTTGTGGCGGCCATAGCTGAGCTTCACCGAGCTGAACTGTCTCTTGAGGACAATCAGCCCGGTCTCAGCGTTGTGGTTCAGTTCCACACAGCTATGGACAGCGCGCAAATTAGCCGCTTCCGTTCAGTCAGCTCTACCGGGCCGCGCACTTTCGAGCTAGCCACCTAAATGGCATGGCGCGGAGAGCTAGCCAAGCCGATGACGGAGGGTAAATGATTGCCAACTCCGTCATTCAATATTGTCCGCCTAACCTTTCGCTTTTGGCATAATGGTCCGCACAACCTTACCGGTTGCATCGAGAAATTCTATTCGTGGCACTCCACTGGCTGAGACCGAAAGAAGCAGACGCGTGTGTCCATCCTTATCTTTTAGCGCAACAGACGCCTCTTTGTGTGAGGTTCCTACAAATAGCCTTGGATGCCCAATATCGCCGGCCGCTTCGAGCTTTTCGTAAGCCGCATCAAGATCCTTCTGGGACCTGCCCTTAAAGCGATCAAGAACAGATAGCGCCTTCACGATAGACACGTTCGGCCTGTCATTAACGATCAGACCTGCAGTACGAGCACTTCCCTCCTGATCCTGCATCAGCTGCACAACCTGGTCCTGGTGGTAGGCATCAAAGGTCAATGACTGGCTCTGCGCCGCTAAACCCTTGGTTCGTGCTCCGGCATAAATAAGCCCCCCAATCTCATCGCCCTGATCATTGTAGAACATCAATCCGGCCGCTTGCTGCCCACTTCGGCCGGCATAGGTTTTGCCACCTATAATAATGGGCGGCTCCCATTGCTTTCCAAACAGCGCAAGCCTGGTTTTACCGTCGGCGTCTGTCACGTTGATCCGGTGTACGGTGATCGTATCGAAATCTACTGTACTTGTACTTGCGCGTACCGCCGCGACCAGAAACACGGCAGCTGCCAAAGACATTACTACCGCGTATCCGCGCAAGAAGCGCAATTCCCTCTGCACCCAGCGTTCAGTCATAACAATCATTCCCCTGTCTAATCACTCAGATAGTAAAAGTACTACCATATGGTACGAGACCAACCTTCCCGGCTCCCGCCTAATCTGCATTTTGACGACTGTGCAAGCCCATCAACACTTTCTTGTTGGCATCATAGCTTTAGAAATTAAAAGCCGCGGACAAGATCCGGGACATTCATCCGGTTGGAATCGAACGGAGGTCCTATGAATTCACGAGAATATTTCTGTCCTCACGAGGTGCATTAAGTGCAAGAAAAAACAGCACGGACACCGGAAGACTGGCTACCAGGATCGACCACACTGACCCATCCGCAAGCAATCCTGTCGTTACCGCCCAGCCAATATCGCTGAGCATTCCCCCGAGATTCCCCACGAGGGAGCCTGTACCACGCAACGCAAACCTTCGTCGCGATGTTGGCTTGACATACCAGAGCTGTATGAAGCCTTCACTCACACCGCCTGCCAGAATTCCAAATATACAGGCAATTCCCGCCAGCGGACGCAACCACATCACCGCCAATACCGGCGAGCACAACACCACTACAGGCAAAACTGCCGAGGTCAGCTTGGCGCGACGGATAGCATCACTGGAAACCGGCGCTGAAGCCAAGAGATCGGGTACGTCCTCCCCCAAGACAGCAATCCCTGCAAGCCCCCCGGCAAGAGAACTCGCGATGAACGTGATTATTCCTACTCCGACGGTAATGACAGAGAGATCTCCATGGAGAGCCTGGCTCAGAAGAACGAACATTACCGGAACCAGATAAAGCGGTTTCAGTGCCATCTGAAATAACAGTGCAGGAGAGCGCCTGATAAGTCGCAATTCTTTTTGTAAAAGTACGAGCCGAATGCCGTTGCGGAACGGCCGCAGAGGAGCCTTATTCGAGCCCCCGCGTCTGACTTCCGAACCAATAGTGGCTGCCGCCTGGGCGGAAAATCGCCCTCCGACAAAGTGTACGGCAACAATGTAATAAACGATCGCAGAACCCAGAAAAGTAATGACCGATGTCGCATCTCCCAAGGCTGCCCGCGCGGGCCATGACCATGGTAGATTGGGACCGAATATCGCACGGGCACTCGGCGACCTTAACCATAGAATCAGCGCTCTGAGCTCCGGGCGAAACAGATCACGGAAAATATTGATGCCTTCAAATACCAGAAAGACCATTAAGCCGATTGAGGACGCAAGTACCACTACAACCGCCCTTGTTCGTCGCGGCCCAATGAGCTGAATGACCTCCGATGCCATGAGTAGAGCGGTGGCAGTCGCCAAAAGCGCCAATGCTGCGATTACGCAGAACGCCCCGACGATCTGCCAGCGGTCCAGGATCACGATTGGTAGCAGCAGAGGTGTGGCGATAACCAACGTTGACGACGCCACCGAAACGGCTATGCCGATCCAGCGTATCCGAAGAATACGCGCTGGTGGCAGCGGAGATGACAATAAAAGATCAAGGTCACCACGCTCATAGAATGTCGAAACTGCTAACAGTAGTGCCTGTGAAACCATAAGCGTAAGAAGCAGGACGGCAATACCGTCCAGAATAAGGATCAAAGGTGGGCTGGCGGCAAAGGTTGCGTGTCGCAGCGAGAGAGCCATGGGAAATCCTGTGACCACCATGAAGAGCAGTAGCACTCCACCCAAAATTACAATGGCCTTCTTATTCCCTCGCCGTGACTGACGAAAATTCTGAAGGAGCTCATAGCGAAGGAGCCACAGACTTGAGCCTGGGATTAACCGCGTCATACGGGATCCCCACTTGTCAGCTTGAGGAATACATCCTCCAACGTTGATCCTGAACCGCCGGCACGGGTGCGCAGTTGCTCCAGGGTCCCATCGATGACAAGACACCCTTTGTTGATGATCCCGATACGCCCTGCCAGCCTCTCGGCGATCTCCAGCACATGGGTGGTAAGGATAACCGTTGCGCCATCCGCCACGCGCCGGGCCAGAAGATCCTTGACCTGCTTAGCCATCGCTGCGTCAAGTCCCGACAGGGGTTCGTCAAGAATGAGTAATTTTGGGTCGTGGATCAGTGCCCCGGCGAGAGCAGTTTTTTGTTTCATGCCCCGGGAAAACCCCTCGCAGCGCTCATTGCGCTGATCCCAAAGTCCTAGAAAATGCAGAAGTGCATCCGCCCTTTCCATCGCAATCCGGCCATCGACCGACCACAAACCCGCAACAAATTCCAGATATTCGAGCGGTGTCAGCTTGTCGTAAATCATTGGTTCATCCGGCAGCCAAGCGATCATACGTTTTGCTGCAAGCGGATCGGCCTGCGCGTTGATACCGAAAATGGAAATCGTTCCGCGATCCTGCTTGAGCAGACCCGCGACCATGCGCAGCGTCGTGGTCTTGCCGGCGCCATTGGGGCCGAGCAGCGCATAAAGTTCTCCAGCCGCGACAGACAAACTCAAATCTACCACCGCCGGACGCACAAAATTCTTGTGCAGGCCGTGCACCTCTAATGCCGTTTCCATCCTGTATTCCACAATTTATTTTGGTTTGTAGATTATGTTAAGTAATTTTGGGTATGACACGGCATTCATTATTGATAGGTCAAGTATAATTTACCTACCGCGATGGTTGGTAATTTCACTATAAATAGGGGAGAAGCCTGGAGTCGGGGTATTACTTATCGGATAGTGGATTTTAGAGCTCCATATCTCTCCAAAATTGACATTTTATCAACTTTGAATACCCACATCATGTGGCCGATTGGGTTAAGCCTTCTTCTGTGCCGTTTTGCGGGAGGCGGCCCAGCATTCGCCCCCTCAATCCGGGTGCAGGGCACCTAAGGCGATGCCTTTTCCAGCAGGCCTGAAAGCTGCCAGCATTCCTCCCTAATCTTAAGCGGTCCGCTCCTGACCTGAGAGCCCTAACAAGCGACCTATCCGTTCAGGTCTTAGGACGACGATCAGATTACTTTGACGTAACTTTTGCTTGTCGCTAAACTTCTTAAACTGGCATTGGCAAGGCTCTCCCGTTTTCATCCGCCTCTCGCGCGCCGACTCAGGGCAAAGTCCGCGGGCGTGAAAGATGGCGGGAAAACAGGGGATGACAGCCTGTAGCAGTTTTGGGGGGTACCAACCAGCAAGCAACACGCGCGTGGCATCCAGCCCGCGGACCGCGCGGCGTTTGAGTTCGATCGTCTGTTGTGAATCAGGTTTGCGTAGCAAAGATGCATGTCTTGCGCCGAAGCCTGGACAACAGTCCTATGGCACTAAAGGTTCGAGACTGAACGCATCTGGATTATAGCCCCCTGTCACCCGTCTTTGGACCGGATTCTTAGAAAAGGACCCAACGATTATGAGATCGATTGCAGCAATAGGTTTGGCAGGGCTGCTCCTCCTGGGAGCAAGCGCGACGGCAGGAACGTCCAAGCCGTCCGAGCCGAACATCGTCACTGATACCTGCAGCCAATGCCATGGCAACAATGGCATTAGCTCTATTCCATGGTTTCCTAGCCTGGCTGCACAGACTAAGACGTACCTTGAGACACAGCTTAAGGATTTCCGCAACCACACCCGGGCCGATCACTATGCCAAGGCCTATATGTGGAACATGGCCGGGACCCTGCCGGACAAAATGATCAAAGAAATCGCCGAATACTACAAAGCGCAGCAGCCACCAAAAGGATCGACGACGGAGAATCCAACCGAAGTTGCAGCCGGCGAGGCAATTTTCAAGAACGGAATTGCATCTGAGAACGTACCGGCATGCGGCGCCTGTCATGGTGCCAATGCGGAAGGAAACACAATGTTCCCCCGCCTTGCCGGTCAGCACCGCGAATATCTCGTGGCTCAACTGAAGGCGTTTCGTGACAAGTCACGCGATAACGCCATCATGTATTCCAATGTTCAGCACATGACGGATGCACAAATGCACGCAGTAGCCGCCTATCTTGCTTCACTTTAGGCGCTCCGGGTTGGCGAACTGGCTCTACTGACTGTCTCTGATTACGCAGTGCCGGGGACCAAATTCAATTTGGATTTGGTCCCCGTTTCTTTTCAGGCTTCTGGAGGCGGCAGGCGTGATCGCTTTCGCTACAAGACTCAGAGGCGATCTTCTCAGATTGCGATCCGTGATTTGATGCGTGTGGTTCCTTGATCGTCGACAGACCCAAACCCTATCCATTGAGTCTCTTGGTTTCGCGAGAGCGGAAGGCTGCGGGTCGGGAAAGAGGGCGATCACCTAGCCTGCCCGCCTTGTTAGTGCGGGCTTGCGAGCCACGTTTGAGGACGACCAGAACCCCGGAAGCACTCGTTCCGTGCAATGTCCGAGGATGTGTTGCGCAATGATCTTGAAAACCGGCAGCGCGAATATTCGCACTCGGCGACTACTACAATGACCAAACCGTAGAGTAATCAGTGCCAAAAGAAGTGAAGGTCCGATTCGGCGAAACGTGCTCGCTGCTGATACAGTGGCGGCAGTCTCACCCATATCAGGAGCCGTCGTGAAAGCAGTCCCCGATACCGTCAAACAGGACCTCGAACGCTACGTTGGTTTTGGTATCAAAGCCTCCGGGGGCGCGGGGGATAATGCCTGCGGCGCATGGCTTGAAGCGGAATTAAGTCACCAGGGCTTCAAGATTCATCATCAAAGCTTTTCTGTTCCATATTTCACCACAAGTCGCGCAGAGCTAATTCTCAACAGTCATGCCGCTCCTTTAATTCCACAAGGCATTGTTGTTCAAACTGGCGCGTCGGGCGTGACCGGACGCATGGTTCGTATTGACCCCATGCTTCCAGTCAACGAGTCCCTGTCCGGAGCTATTGCCCTCATTGACCTGCCCTATTCCCGATGGGTGAGTGCGCTTCAACAGCCGATCCACGATGGCGTTCGCGCTGCCATCGCCCGAGGCGCGCGTGCAGCGGTGATCATCACCAATGGACCTACCCGGAAGGCTGTAGCTCTCAACACCGATGGCACCAAGCCGATGTTTGATGTACCAGTCGGCGTCTTGGCACCCGACCAGGCTTTGCCCTTCCTAGAAGGCGCCATGCATGGCGCTAGCGCCTCCTTGTTCCTGACCGGTGAGGGGGGCTGGCGGGACGCATTCAATTTTGTCGGCCACCTTGATCGTGGACAATCCCGATGGATTGTCGTCTCAACGCCGCGCTCGGGTTGGTTCACGTGTGCGGCAGAACGCGGCCCAGGTGTTGCAATCTGGCTCGCTCTCGCGCGATGGGCGCCCACCGCCTTCCATGACTATAATCTCGCGTTTATCTGCAACAGCGCCCATGAGTACGAGTACCTCGGTGCCGACCAAGCAATCAGGGATATCGCCCCCAAGCCCGAAGCCACGGCGGTGTGGCTGGCACTCGGTGCCAGCATTGCTGCCCGTGATTGGCAGTCGCTGATGCCACCCCTTCTTCCGCTTCCGAGCGCTGATCCGCAACGTTATCTCGTCGTAAGTCCAAACATTAAAAGGTTGGCAATACGAGCTTTCGCTGGCCAACCTGGTATCGAAAACCCCTATACGACCGAGCGCTTTACGGCAGGTGAACTCACCCCCATACACAAGGCCGGCTATAAGCCAGTTGCTGGATTCTTTGGTGCACATCGCTTTCTTCACACCCAAGAAGACGACGAACGCTGTATCGTTGTCGAACCTACGCGCCTGGCCATCAAGGGGTGCCAGAGATTTTTACAATCTGTAATAGCGCGAACGTAAAAATTCATCGCTTCGCGTGACAAGATATTCCGCGTGTGTGGAAATCTGGGCAATTCCAACTGTGGCATCGCGCATGCGTAAGAAACCCCCGAAAATGCCGGTGGCACCACACTTCACATGCTAAATTAGCAGAGCTGCATAACGGGCTAATCACGCGCTAGAGCCATATTTATGCTGCAATATCCAGCGACAACGCCTGATGCCCTCCCTCAACGCCATCCGAACGCAATGCCCTGCTTCGTGGATTTTGCAATATGCTTGGCGCGAAAGCCTAGTCGTTCACCGACAACACCATGATGGGATCAGATATGCGTTCAGGAGCGATCTCCTGCTCAAGCGGCAATACCGCTGTTCCAATTGCAAAAAACTCAATCACATGCGTTTGCCAGCCATGACTTCCCTCATGGATATCAACACCAACCACTCCTTCCGCCTTTGAAGCAGCGGCTTCATGTTGCATGCGCTCAATTGCTATTTCTCTGGCCTCATACATCGCCGAGGTAAAGTTCTCGAGCTCCACATTACGGCCAACAGTGGCTAGACCGGAAAGCATGCCGCGGTGGGCAACGTGGTATACGCATGAACCCATTACCATTTCCACTGGTCGGTAGCCCGCATGGAGAAGCGCCCAGAAATCCTGACCCGAAAGGTCGGACGTAAAGGGACCGCCATCATGGGCTCGGAATCCTTTGTGGCCTTCGCCATGCACAACGCCGGTGCCAATCGCGATAAATTCCAGGAGATGCTGATCCCACTCAAGCCGTTTGATCGTGAGCTTGACCCCAACGATACCATCTGCGCCCATTGCCGTGGCTTCGGCGCGCATACGGGTCATTGCAAGTTCGCGCGCGTGGTACATTGCTTTCGATAAAACACTGAGTTCCTGATTGCGGCTCCAGCTGCCATATTGAATACCAACATGATACACGCAGGAACCAACACAAAGACCAATTGGTTCGAAGCCCGCCTTGCGGACGAGCAAGAATTCGTTGACCGAAAAATCCGAGGTAAATACGCCGGTGGGATGGGCAGAAGTTCTTAAGCCCTTCAGACGCTCGGCTGCGTGGGCGGGAATAGTATCGCTCATAATCAGATCGCTCCCTCGGATTCATTAGAGCTGTAGGACTGGTGGTGCCGGCTCGCACCTGTCAGGGGCGTACGCCCCTGATGTAGATCGACCACAATCTTTATGTCATGAGGGAGTGGTGTTCCCCGTCGCGCATCAACAGTAGTCGCCACAACAATGTGGCGCGCGAGAAACTGCGGTGGCTGATTTTCACGCTCAACCTTGAAACCCTGGCTGAAATTAAGATGCGCGAGCACACCATTACCCTGCTCTCGCGCATTGCGCCGAAGGTCCTGATGGGCATTGTCTCGGACTTCACTCCATAATGCACTGAGGCTTCTGGCCTCGATGTTACCCATCATCATCAAATTGGTCGTGCTTCGGCTCCAGTCACTCAACCAGCGGTAATCGGCGCCTATGGCAATACCGGTAGGAACCACATCTGCTTCGAGAAGTTTGACAAATTCAAGCGCAGGAATAGTCGCAACGATTGGATCCTCACTGGCAGGAAGTCCCTCAACATACACAGCGGTGCCAATCAGGCTAAAATCCATACAATCTGGAACCCCGAGAGGAATCGTACGCATTTTCACGTCAAGCACTGCGTTGGCACCGGCCATATAAGCTTCACGCTTTAAACGGCGTAAAGCCGCGTTCCAGCCTTCGGCATGGCCACGCGTCCAAGAAAACCCGTAGTGAAGCCAGCAGGTCGAACATACCGCGGCAATCGGCCTTAACCCGTGTGACCGAACAATCATCAGTTCGGCAGGTGTCAAAGTAGCGGCCCAAGGGCGCTTACCGGATCGCGCAGCCTGAAGTCGTGCCTGCACAGCTGCAGGCACCTCATTATAGGGCAAGCAGCGAAGTACATCCTGGTGAAAGGCTTCATCGATGATCGGTAAATTATCCTGCTCGCTCATGCTTAACCCGCCATGAATTGGGACAGAGAGCGGCTGAGGATCTCGGCATGCTCACTCATTTTGTGTGTCTCCTCAAGGAGTTTTGCAAACCAATCTGCTGGTGGCAAATCCTTGGTATTGAGAACAATTCCGCGAACCACCATGCTAAGGGTAGCCCTAAGTCTGCCGTGATCGATTTCAAGGCCATAGCGGTACTCGCCCAGATCAACGCTTACACCCGTGATCTTGGCATGCCTCGAAAAGAGGCCCTTATTTTCCTGGATTGTTACAAGCTCAGGCATGGCTTCCTTGAGCCGTAACGCCAAGGCGCTCAGATTACTTTCGGCGTCAGCGCTGAAACGGCGTAGCCACGCTGCCTCAATGTCAAATCCTGGCCCACTCACTTCTGCACCGCGGCCCTATTCACACCTTGCATTCCCGTAACCAGTCGGTCGCGGATTGCAGCGAGTTTGGCCTCACGCTCACGATCTCCCGCGGCAACCTCGCGCTCTATTTCCATAACTTCGTGCATCGTACGAATTGTCTCGTCGGCAACCTGGGCAAGCACTTCAATATTACGCGCATCGCCACCCAGGCTACGCGCGGCGCTGGTTGCCGCATCATGGGCCCCTTTAGATGCCAATACCGTTATTTGACGGGCAACTTCGTCAAGCTTCTCCGATTCTTGTGCCGCCCGGGCGATGTCGACCTGGACAGCCGCCTGACTTGCTACGGCCATCAGACGAGGAATGACGACTAGCATTCCATTGGATATCTTAAGGATACGGGTTTCCGCAGCCTTGCGGTTCTGACCTATGATTGGGATCAGCATGGCCGAACCAACGAGGTTCTCGCGCATTTCCGCGATCTTGCCTCTAAAATTGGCGAGCGAGGAGCGGAATTCCATTACATCCGCAGCTTCAGCAGCATCCCCGGACGCTTCCGCTTTCTGACGCAACGCCTCTAGCTCAACTTGACCACGATCCAATGCAATCTGACCGGCAGCAATAGCGATCTTGAGCGCATGCAGGCTGCCTCGAATGGCTTCGGCCTGGCGGTCCATCAGCTGTACGGCGACTGTAAGATCAGCCTTGGTCTTGCGCGCCCGGGCTTGTTCCTGATCCATAAGATCGAGAAACTTCTTCCGGTTTTCCGCGAAACCCTTGAAGGCTGAATGGGCGTCGGCAGCAAAACGCATGAAGCGTCCCACCAGTCCCTTAGCCGCCGAACCTCCACCCTTGGCTTCAGACTGAAGATCTTCAATGCGTAAAATCTTCACGCCATCGATCACGCTTGCCGCGATCTGACCAACTTCGCCGGCGTCGCCGAGCCGCACGCCCGTGAGCAGTTGACGCGAAGCTTGCGCAATCTCAGCCATGGCCCCTTCACCATGGGCAAGAAGCGTTGTCGTATCACCAAAGTTGATCTTGTCGGCTGCGGCCTGTGACGCAGCCAGATCTTCCGGATTAAGATTGGAAATATCGACCAGACGCTCAGGTTCGGGATCCGGGCCAGCAGGCAACGCGGGCCTGGAGGGTAATGGTACAAGATTTGGGGCTGGAGGTGGCGAAGCCTCTAGATTGTCGAATTGGGACAAATCGAGGGGGGCTTCTTTGCCGTCTGACATGCGCACTGCTCCATTAGGCTCTCTGAATATGCCGCAAGTCGGCCTGATTGCAACCGAGCGAGCCTCACGCGTCCATTGTATGACAGATATGTCAGAAACTCATTTTCTTCACCGTGAACCTCAAGAGGTCACCGGTGCCGTCCAAAAACGCCCCAGCCCACCTCTCAGAGCCAGAACAGGACCAATAGCACGATTTTCGTACCGATAGCTGGTAGTCCCAATATGACCACCCCGGACTACCCTGCTCGACCCTCTTGCGCATTCCATTTTGGCCCATTGCTCCCAGCAATTCCGACAAATGCACCAAGGCCGCAGTCCAAGCTAAGTTCCCGGATGAACCGCAGGAAAAGCCGCTGCCCTACACACGCGGTTGCGTCAATCTCAGTTCACGTCACCGTCATTCGCTTCATAAGCCGCAACACTCGTGCCATGAGCGACAGCATAGGCATGGATATAGCGCTGAAATGCCTGATAGCTATGAGTGCCTTTGCTTGCGATCCACTCCTGACGCATTTGCTCAGGGCCTGCAACTTTGAGGATTGATGTCGGCGTGTAGCTGGCCGCAGTCGCTTGCACGTGCGCACCGCTACCATATGGATCGGTGTGCCGTTTAAGCCATCCTGTCTTCAGCGTATGTCTGACTGCGGCGGCTTCGCGCCGCAGCAGCAGCTGGTTACTGCATTTACCTGCGTTGAATTGAACAGCCTGCGCCATGGGCAGAACAGGCATATGGCTTACCCGCGGCGTTTGGCGCCAGATCCCAGAAATAACCTGCGCATTGGCATCCCATTGCGACATCGCAGGCAACCCCAAAACCGCCTCAATGCTACGAACGATATTAACCTGTGATAGCGGCTGGGTGTCGAGCTTTCCCGCGCGCACCCAAGGTCCCATCGCAAGCCCGAGCGTACGATGGGCATTGATGTGGTCAGCACCGCTTTGCGCATCATCCTCATCGAGAAACACTACCATGTGACGCCACTGAGGTGTGCCCGCAAGATAGTGCAGGAACTGTGCAGTGGCATGATCATTATTTGCCACATAGTAATCTGGACTGTAGTAGCAGGGACTCAGGCCTGCCGTATGATCATCGGGTATCCAGATGAAGATGAAGTGCGGAAAGGTTTTACCCGGATGAGCCTTCAGCCAGGAAATGGCGGCAGCCACCCGACGGGTATCCAGCACCATCCTGTCCCATCCCGGATAGCTTCGATCGACATGTGCGGCCAGCGCATTGCGGATAATCCCATCCCTCGCCCGCGTCAGATTTTCCCCGAAATCTTCAAAAGAGACGTGATGCGCCAGCAGATTATTGAACAGGTAAAGCCGCTCGGGATAGCTCATCCAGGGATTGGCGAAATCACCAAGCTTGCGATGCGCGTACTGAAATGCGTCATGGCTGCTGAGCGTTGCAGGATCGAGCGCGCCAGTACCGCCTGGTCCAGCATTCCAGAGCAATCCACGCCCTGAGTAGTACTGCGGCCACAGCCGCTGCACCACGTCCGAATCCGATGCCCCATCGGTCCACTGGTGCCCTTGGGCTGTCACCTCTCCATCAGCCATGAAATTCGCGAAAAGGGCGTTATGAGCTGCCCAATGGTAAAGATTGGGCAGCTCCTTTGGCCCGTAGAGGTCGAAATTGGGATTGGCCCACTGCCCTGCGGTCCGGTAGTCGCCCATATCCTCGTCGAAGGTTTTATTTTCACGCAGAATAAAGACGACGTATTGGATGTTCCGACGCAAAAGGGCAGTAGTGCGGGCATTGTGTTGGATGAGCGCCTGGCGTTGATTGGGCAAAAAGCCATCAGCGTGAAGGGCTACCCGTGTCCAATGTGGCAACTTAGCCTCAAGGCCACGCAAGGGTATCTGCTGCAGCAATCCGTGCATCATGTCACCGATATACTGCCATTGCCGATTAGGTCCGGTACCCAAGCCTTTCGCATCCACCACATAAAGATTGTCATGGTCAAGCGCGAGTGCACTTGGATACCAACCCGTCGGGATCAATCCCATTAATCTACCAGATGCGGCATCGTAGACCGCTACGTCATCATTTCCCGCGTTGGCAACAAACAGCTTACCATGAGAAATCGCCAGCGCATCTGGATAGCTGCCAGGCGGCGCATGAGCATAGGGGCTGTCTTCAATGCTACGCTCGACTTTGAGCGTTTGGGTGTCAATTTCCACCAGCCGGTCGTTGTTCGCATTGGCAACCCAAAGATCAGCACCGCCCTTTACTGCGACCATGGCAGTTGGATGAACGCCCGCGGCCACCGAGTGTGGGCTGAGTGCCGGACCCGTAGCAACCACACCGAGCACCTTCAGACTACGTCGCTCGAGTATAGTAACACCGCTTCCGGCCCAATCACTTACCGCCAACCGTTGGCCACCATCTGTAATCACAACGGCAAACGGATATGGACCAACGTTGACGTACTTGGTGTTTCCCGTACGGATATTTATACGCGCGAGACTATTGGAGAGCATGCCCGTTACATACAGATGCCGGCCATGCGGACCCACAACCACCGAGTCCGGATAAAACTTATAGGGCTTGCTCTCGTGACTGCCCTGATAGGTATAGGGGTACTGGCTCTGAGGAAATGTCTGCCAGTGTAGAGAATATTGCCGTACAACGTGCACAGCATTGTCTTGCATCTGTAACGCCAGAACCGTGTCGGCGTCACCTCCCGTTGCGTAAACAAGGCCGTTTTGGCCAACAGCCATTCCCTGAAATAGATCACCATGAGAGACAATTTTCGTAGGAACGGCCTGAGGATTACGCTCGGCTTTCTGTGCCGCGAGAGCTTCTAGTGCGCGCTGCTTCGCCGGTTGATCCGTCGTATACACCATGCCCGGGGCACCAGTGTGTTGTGGATCGAGGGCGACGGCGGTGGTGCCGCCGAAGGTCGTGACGAAAGTCTTCGGGGGTGACTCTTGAAGGAGCGTCCCCAGGCGGGCTTGACGCTGCAGGTCTTGGCTGTACCAGGTGATCGTCCTGTAGGGAGTTGCACCATTTGCTAGCACAAGCACATGCCTGTCGGTAACGAGCACCTTCGTGGGAAAATTCGGAGTGCTGATGATCCGCCCTACAGGACTTACGCGGCGCCATGTCGGCAGCACGGAGCTATACTGCGTCTGGTTAGCGGTCGTGACGGTCACCGGGGCTGGAACAAAATGCGCCCCATCTCCCAGTGCCCAAGCCGGCAAACCAAAAGCAAACGCCACACCCAATCCTGCGCCTAGCAACCGCAGGCCGACCTGACATCTGTTCCGGATGAGCTCTCGCATCATGCCATTACGCCCCTTTTTTCCAATCTAGTCAGCTGAGCTTACCGGTGCCCGACTGGCATCTCCCACCCCGATCTGGGAACGGAAGCAGACACACCCGACATGGACCACAGAGTGCAGAGGACTGCGTGTATCCGATTGCCATGAGATTGCTTGCAATGCCGGTCCCATACCCAAAACTCCAAAGAACGCCAACACCTTGGGGTCGCGGTTGTCAACCCGCATTCAAATTGAGCGAAGATTATGTACGGAATGTTATCCCGCCCGGAGTGCAAAACGGAGCTGGTACGCCGCTAGAGTCCTTGATTGAGCAAAACCTGATGCAAACGAGTCAAGTTTTCATGCGGCCATTTTCTGTTGTCCGTACCA
>JBMFWV010000029.1:0-32346 GCA_049964915.1 Rhizomicrobium sp. | reverse complement strand
GTATCCAGTGGACGGTGACGCGCCTTTTATATCCGCGCGCGCTCTTTCACAGCGCTCCCAGTAACGACTTCGGTCGCCATACTGTGAGGTTACGGAAGATCGATTTACAGCGCATCTTCACGAACGCGGCTTGGGTACAAATCCTACCAAAAGCCCGAGGAGACTGCCGGGATTTTGCGTGTCCTGGCGGTTACCCGTCTCAGCGATGTCTGAAGCGAATGACTTTCAGACCTTGATCTTGGGCTGGAGCCGTGACTAGCGTCACATATCTGCCTTTCATCAGGTACTGCGGCAGCAGACACTTTAGGGTTTGGAAACATCTGAGCCAAAGTAAAAATCAACTCATAAGCGAGCGGCGAGCTCGGCGGGATCTGGCACAACATTGGCCGCCGTCGGAGGCTGCAGAGCTTTAAATGTGCTAGCGGCCGCCTGGGCGGCCGCCACGTCCGCAGAACTCATGTGGGCTGCAAGCATATCAAGGCGGGCCTTCGACTGTGCATCGCCTTGAGCCGCTGCGATGGAGTACCACATGAAAGCATTTTTAAGGCTCAGGGCTACACCAGAGCCTCGTTCATAGAGCACAGCAAGGTTGAACTGGGCATCAACAACACCGTACTGAGCCGCGGCCGCAAACCATTTGGCGGCTGAGGTGAGGTCAGGTGTACCACCCCAACCCTCAGCGTATCCTACACCCAACCTATACATCGCCTTGGCGTTGCCGGCAGCAGCAGCTTTTGCGTACCACTGCTGCGCCAGAGCACGATTTTGCGGCAGTCCCTGACCGCGTTCATAGAGTGTGCCTAGCCAATAATCGGCAACCGGCTGATTTTGTAGCGCAGCCTGCCGTAGCCAATACGCTGCGCCGGGGATATCTGTCGCCGTGCCGTCACCGTTTAGCAATTTCAGGCCAACGACAAGTTCTGCATTTGCGCTCCCCGCCTTGGCCATAGCCACTATGCGAGCATCCACTGTCGTGCGCGCCGGAACAGTGGCTACTTGCGATGTTGGACCAAATCCCGGCGGGAGGAGATGCAAATCTATCAGTACGCCAACAACACCGATAGCTAGCACCGCTATCAAAGATAGCGCAACCAACCAACGCTTTCGCGGCAACCGGAGAGTACGCCGTCCCACGGATCGCTTGGGTTGGCGGTTCTTTGGCGAACGATCATGGCTGGCTGCAATCGAAGAAGCCCCCTGGGTATGCGCCTCCTCAGATCTGAGCGACTGCGCCCGTTGGTCCTCAGCGGCAGTGGGAATTCTAGCTGTTCGGGCCAGCCAGTTTTCTACCGCGCCAATTCGCCCCGTTAGCTCTTTGACATAGATACGAAGGTCTGCGACTACCAGCGCATGTTGTTCGTTACGCTCCAAAAGCGAACGATGGGAGGTGCCTAGGGCTTCGGCCATCTGGTTCGTCAGCCGACTCTGGTTCTCCTCGAATTTTGCTTGTGCTTCTTCAACTTCTTGTCCGAGGCGATCAATCCGTCCCTCTAGAACGGCCAAGCCTTTCTCGAGGCTGTCTAAACGCCGAACCAGTTCGCCATGCACAGTTCCACGCTCTAGCCTGTGGATGCGGGACTGCAGCTGCACGATACTGTCTGCAATATCATGCGGCCCCACCCTACCGGCTTCCTCCGTGTTACCCTGCCACTCAACCCTTGGTTCCATCTCACGAGGGCGCACCTCCCCAAGTGCTGAAACGGACGCCTCTACCTCCTGCACGGTCTCCTCGGGAAACGCATCAGGAATCGGCTCGAGGTCGGAGCCGGGATCGGCAAGAAACTCATCCGTCGCTTGACGCACGACGCCGAGCGCCTGTTCCAGTTCCACAAGAGATTGCGGTCCACGGGGCGAAGAAGTTGGGGGCCCAGAAGGCGCCAGGGCGGCGAAATCCGACCCTGAGATTGGCATTGAAGCACTCGGCTGCTGATCTTCTGCTTCCAGAGTAGGTGCGATCTCCTCGCCGGTACCGTCACGCATGACCTCGGCGATGGTTTCCAGATCATCGGCAACCAGGGCAAGATGCAGATCGTCCTTTGTCACAAAATAGGTGTAGACGACCGTCGCCGCGAAGCCCGCTTCTACCGCTACCCGGCCCAGAGTTACCGCATCGATGCCTTCACGCGCGGACAGCCGCCGGGCCGCCGCCAGGATCGCCTGCCGGGTGGCATCCTTTTTCCAATGATCTACGTCTTTTGGGTCTGCGCTGAGTTCGGACATGGCAGCCATCATAGATGATTCTCGGTACCAACACGCCGCTAATCGCCTAAAAGAGACATACCCTCAACCGCTTAAGATGAAGTTAGACCAATAATCAGTTTTTAAATTGTTTTGTACGAGTGCGTCGATCAACCATCCAGAAAGTCGAATTCTCCTTTATAATATCGGACATTGAAGACACAAAGCAGTTCCTGGATACCTCATGTACGAACCGGCCTGAATGAGCTTCAAACCTCAGCCTCGTTCTGTCCCTTGCAAACCCTAGGTGCTGTCCCAAATCCTGAGATTAGTATCATGTTTGGCTGGATTTAGACGGAGCTTCAGAAATTTGTCGCCCCAACGCCTCTACGACCGGAATAGCGTCGTCGGACAGCGGCATCATTTTTCTTTTGCGTGCGAAAGCCTGTTCAATATAGGGCGCAAGCTCTTCATCCTTTCGCCGCATTCTCGTCGCCTCATTCTCCTTGAATTCAGGCATGACCTCTGATGCGAAAAGTTCCAATGCCTCACAGATATGCTCATGGCGATTGCGCCCGCCCTGCTGAATGAATGCAACCTGGTCAACACCGGATTCTGCAAATTTGCGCAGATGGGAGCGCATCTCCTCAGGCGTGCCAATACCACGCGCTCCTGCGTTTTCAGGTAGCCTATCCTTGACCTGCTCGAATGCCTTCCAGATATCGGTGCGCCCGGGCTTGTGCTGTCCAAATATATAATGATGTCCAAGAGCGTAGCCAAAGAAATTAAAGCCATCGATACCGCGGCGCACAGCTTCATCGTGGCTATGATGCACTGAAAAACCCGTCACCATACATACATTCGCATTTACCGCATGGCCGATCGGGACGCATTCCTCTTTAAGGATGCGATAGTAGTCATCTACCCATTGACGAGCTTCAGCCGGATCAACAAACGCAAAGGTTAGGGCCCCGATTCCCAATCGTGCAGCCATCTTGATGGTCTCGCGGTTAGAGCAAGCTACCCATACCGGTGGGTGAGGTCGCTGCACGGGTTTGGGAACAATGTTGCGGCAGGGCATCTCGAAAAATTCGCCCTTGAAGCCGGGATAGGGGTCCATCGCAAGCATATTCAAGCACTGCTCAGTAGCCTCGCGCCACATCGCACGTTTTTTGTCTACAGGCACCCGATAACCAGCCAATTCCAGTGCCGCCGATGATTCTCCCGTTCCGAATTCCACGCGACCACCAGACACCAAGTCGAGTGTTGCTATACGCTCGGCGACCCTGGCGGGATGATTATAGCCAGGAGGCATAAGCACGATACCGTGCCCCAAACGAATGGTCTTGGTGCGCTGCGAGCAGGCAGCCAGAAACACCTCGGGCGCAGATGAATGAGAGTATTCCTCAAGAAAATGGTGCTCAACCTCCCACGCGTGATCAATACCCAGCCGGTCGGCCAGTTCCACCTGATCAAGCGCGTCCTGAAACAGTTTCAGCTCCGCGCCCTCTACCCACGGGCGCGGCAGCTGGTGTTCATAAAAAATGCCGAACCTCATTTACGATCACCGGCCTGCAGCGTTGGTATGGGCGCCCAGCTTTTTACCGCTGCCAACGCGGGACTACGTTCGGCCTGATCAAACGCCGACATAATCGCTGAAAATCTCGCAGCCACGATCTCGCGCATACCCGGGTGGGTAAAGATGTAAAGCTCTCCCCCCTTCACAGCTTCAAGGACGCGCGCGCCCACCACGTCCGGATCGATCCCGGAGAGCACCGCCTGAGCGGATTCACTGCTGCCCTGCCCCAAGGCATCAACCTCGCCCGAGCCACCGTACTGCTTTTGACGAGCCCGTCCGCTCTCATGAATTCGGGTACGCACAAAGCCAGGACACAGCACTGATACGCCGATATTTTCCGGCGCAAGCTGCTGGGACCAGCCTTCACTCATTGCGACAACCGCAAATTTTGTAGCGCAATAAGGTTCCATGCCCGGCGGACTGATCATGCCGGCCATAGATGCCGTATTGATGAAGTGCCCACCTTCCTTGTGGCCGCGTATGTGGGGCAGAAATACCTTCATCCCATGCACGACGCCCTTCAGATTGACATCAATGATCCAATTCCAGTCTGTGTCACTGACACTGCTGATTTCACCGCCAACAGCCACTCCGGCATTGTTGCAGACGACATGAACCTTACCGAACACTGCTAAGGTCTGCGCCGCAGCCGCAGCTAGGCTATCGTGGTCGACGACATCACAGCTGACCGCATGGGTCCGGATTTGCTCCTTCGACAGGGTATGGGCAGCCTCCTCTGCGGCAGCACGATCGATGTCGGCTAGCACCACATTCATGCCTGCCCGTCCAAAACTTCTAGCCATAGCCAAACCGATGCCACTTCCGCCACCGGTAACGAACGCTGTCTTCCCACGGAATTCTTCAATCATCGGGCCTTCCCTCGCTGTGTTATAGTTAAGGACTTGTCGCGCGACTGCGACGAGCCGGGTGGATCAGCGCTGAGAATTTGTCAGTTTTCGATCTCTGTCAATCATGCTGGGAAGACGGGAGGACCATTAGCTTGATGCCACTGGAGGCCGCCAAGCCGTAGATGGACTGAGCCATCGCCGTTCGCCGATCTGCCTGCCAAGCGTCGGCCACGAGCGCCTCCATCCGGCGTGCGCACCGTAGGCACTAACCTACCATACGCGCTTTCAAAACCGCACAGACGGAACCCCTTGGTGCTGGGGCATGCCCCGTCACCATGAATGACGCTGCTCAATCTAACAAGCCTACCTTGTAAGCCTTAGGGTTCCAGCGCACGTACAAGAAACCTTGCGAGATTATCAACGACCTCTGAGCGCGGCCTACCTGCGCGCCACCCCTCGCTTGAGGCCTGATGCACAGCACCAAGAATGGCCTGCCCGACGATATCGGAATTATACCCCTTGGCCATGCGCCCTTCATCAACATTTTCGCGCACGAATTCTGCCCAGTCGTTACCCCAGCGTTGCAGCAACGGTGTCGAGGGGTCACCCTCAGCATCGATCACTGCCTCATCAGTCATCGCTGCATTAAGTACACCGGGGTGGCTCTCTGAATAATCGTAGATGGCATTGAGCAGACTCTCGATCAGGGAACGCAACGAGGAGGTAGCTGGCGTGCGCTCACGTACGTAGCTATCAAGTTCCGTCCGCGCCTCCTCGACAAAGGCAAGGAAACAGGCGCGCTTGTCCGGAAAGTGCAGATAAAATGTCCCGTGACCGAGCCCAGCCTCGCGGGCAATATCTTGAGGCCGAGTGGCATGATAACCGCGCTCGACAAAGAGTTTGCGCGCCGCAAGTCGCAACTTTGCGAGACTTTCAGGCTTGCGGCGCGTTGCCCGCGGATTGTCAGCTTTCGCTGGCTTCACGGCGTCACGACTAGACATTGCCGTGGTCTTCTCCACTGCTCTGGCCACCTTCAATCAATTCACGCGAGAGCCGCGGTATTGAGCGCCCGCCATACCTTTTCCGGCGTAGCTGGCATATCGATATGGGACACTCCACAGGCGTCAGCTACAGCGCTGATCACCGCAGGCATAGCGCCTACCGTACCAGCCTCACCACAACCTTTAGCACCTAGTGGGTTAGTCTTGCAGGCGATCTCCTGGTACCCAAACACTATGTCCGGGACATCATCCGCGCGCGGCATAGCATAATCGCTAAAGCTTGCCGTCAACAACTGACCGCTCTCCGGATCGTAGACACAGTTCTCAAGTAGAGCCTGACCGATGCCTTGCACTACGCCGCCGTGCACTTGTCCGCGGACAAGCATAGGGTTGATCACGCGTCCAAAGTCATCCAGGACGCTGTAACGGACAATTTCGACCTTCCCGGTTTCCTCATCAATTTCCACTTCGCAGACATGACAACCATTGGGAAAAGTGGACGCCTCGCCATTGAAAAGTCCATCGCTATCCAACCCATCTTCAAAGCCCGGGAGACGATCGCGCTTAAGGGCAACAGCCAACTCTGTCAGGCTCATGCTTTGTTCTGTGCCACTGACAGAGAAACGTCCAAGCCCTTCAACGACATCAAAGGAAACTTCACGGCCACCAGCCTGTAGCACCTGAGCCGCTGCTTGCTTGCCTTTGCGAATAACTTCATCAGACGTAACAAGGATCGCCCCTCCCGCCATATTGAGCGAACGAGACCCCCCTGTACCACCTCCGTTGACCCAGTCTGTATCACCCTGTCGGACACGTACGCTCTCGAAGGGAACCCCCAGACGCTCCGCAACTACCTGAGCAAATGCGGTCTCGTGCCCCTGTCCATTTGACTGAGTGCCAACGTAGACATCTACCCCACCATTATCAGTAAAGCAGATCCGCGCCGGTTCAGAGCCAGCTGCCGCAGTAATCTCCACGTAATACGCAATGCCAAGTCCGCGACGCTTACCGTGTGCCTCACTTTGTGCCTTGCGGGCTTCATAGCCCTCAACGTCAGCCTGCTTGAGGCCCTCTTGCAGCATGTGAGGATAATCGCCAGAATCGAAGGCTACGCCGTGCCAGTTTTTAAAAGGCAACTCCTGTGGCGTAGGTAGATTGCGTCGGCGTAGCTCTACACGATCGATGCCCGTAACCTCAGCGGCCGCATCCATCAGCCGTTCCATCAGATAGGCTGCCTCTGGCCGACCTGCACCCCGATAGGCATCCACTGGTGCGGTGTTTGTAAAATAGCCTTTTACGTTCGCATAAAGAGCAGGGATCTTATAGAGACCACCGAATATCCGCCCGCCCGCAAGGGTGGGAATAAATGGCGCAAATTGTGAAAGGTAGCCACCCATGTTCGCTGCGCTGTCGATGCGCATTGCCAGAATGTGACCATTCCGGTCCAATGCCAGCTCTGCATTCATGATCATGTCACGCCCGTGGTCATCGCAGAGAAATGCTTCACTGCGGTCAGATGACCAACGTATCGGACGTTGAAGTTGCTTAGCTGCAATCAATACTAGAGGCTGCTCGGGATAAACGAAATTCTTCATGCCGAAACCACCACCGACGTCCGGCGAGATGACGTGAAGCTTGGCACGATCTACGCGAAGTATACCGGCAATACGGTCGCGCATGCCTCCGGCGCCTTGATTGCCACTGTAAAGGGTTAGCAGATTCTGCTCTGCATCATAGGTCCCGATAGCGTTGCGGGTCTCCATCGACGTTGGTGCGATACGGTTCTGTACAGTAGCTACCTTTGCCACAAACGCAGCCTTGGCAAAGCCATCAGTCACTTTCGTCGCATCGCCAATATCCCAATCAAAGCAGAGGTTCCCTGGTGCATGCTCCCATACCAGCGGGCCGGTTGGTGCGGCCTCGAGGGTGCCACATGCATCCTGCATGGTGTAGTCGACAGCAACAAGTTCCGCAGCATCACGGGCATGGCAAAGCGTCTCTGCCACGACCATTGCCACAGCCTCTCCGGCAAAGGTCACTTTACGATCTGCCAAAAGGGGTTTGTCCGTCAGCTTGCTCGGCGTGCCATCTCTATTCTTAAGAGATGCCAGACACGGCATTGGTCCGGCACCGAACTTCTCCACGTCTGCCTGGGTAAGAACGGCGATTACTCCTGGAGCCGCCTGGGCCGCCGAGATATCAATGCTATTGATCGTAGCCGCTGCATACGGCGAGCGAACAAACGCAACATTAGCTTCATTTGGGAAATGAAGGTCGTCCGTGTAGCGCCCCTGCCCCGTAACGAAACGTAAATCTTCCGTCCTACGGACGGATTGCCCCATGCCAAATTTCATAGCAATACCTCAATGCTGATAGCTGGGGTCGATGCGATCGAGCTTACGACGCAGCGCAGGCCAAGCCAAGTTGCTGATCAAACCCTCAAAAGCAGGCCCACCCTGGCCCGCCGTTTTCTCCGGAACTCCTTGATTAGGAATGTTCAGGCGGGCACCTCCTGCCATCGCACGCACCTGCATTGAGCAGGCACGCTCCAGATAATAAATACGTAAAAATGCATCCGCGCAGGATCTACCTAATGCCAGAGTTCCGTGATTACGCAGAACCATCAGGTGATGCTCACTACCTAAGTCCTTGGCAAGGCGCTGGCGTTCATCAAGATCGAGAGCGATGCCTTCATAATCGTGGTAGCTGAGATCCGCGCAGATCAGCATCGCGTGCTGATCAAGGGGCAAAAGACCATCAGCCTGAGCGGAAACGGCGACCCCGTCCGTGGTATGGAGGTGGATAATGCAATGGGCATCTTCACGATGCATGTGAAGCGCGCTATGGATGGTAAATCCGGCCGGATTGACCTTGTAGGGCGAGTCCACCACTTTGTTTCCATCCATATCGATTTTCACTAGACTCGACGCGGTGATTTCATCGAACAGCAATCCATATGGATTAATCAGAAAATGATGCTCCGGCCCCGGAATTCGCGCTGATATGTGCGTGAAGATCATATCATCCCAGCCATACAAGGCGACGAGCCTATAGGTTGCCGCCAAGTCCACACGCAATGCCCATTCATCAGGGCTGACTTTGTCCTTGAGCGAGGCATGATTGAGCGGCGCGTTCATGGTCATTCTCCGGCAGTTCGCAAGACCTTGGAGATTGGGCTTGCTTACACAGGGTGTCAATTCTTGAGAGCGTAACTTCGCAAAATACCATAATGCAGCGTCAGTCAAGGACCTTGTTACGGAGTACTGGCAGAAGCGATCTCCATCATACTCGCTGCATTTTCAGCTGCGGACGCGTTTGACGGCGCCTTGCCAACCGCCATAGAGCGTATCGCGTACCCGTCCGGATAGCGCAGGTTCAAAACGACGCTCCAGGGCCCAGGCACTTGCGATGTCAGAGAAGCTCTGGAAAAGACCAGCCCCCAGACCGGCCAGATAGGCCGCGCCAAGCGCCGTGGTTTCGGTCATGACAGGCCGCTCCACTGGCAGGCCAGTCAGGTCGGCGAGTCGTTGGCAGAACCAATCATTTCGGACCATGCCACCATCAACCTTGAGCGCCCTAGGCGCCTTAAGCCCTGCCTTGGCCATGTCCTCCCGCATGGCCTCCAGCAGATCGCGGGTCTGATAGCACACAGCATCCAGCGCCGCACGACCGATCTCTGCCGCACCACAGTCGCGGGTCAATCCCACTATGGCGCCGCGCGCCGCAGGATCCCAGTACGGAGCGCCAAGACCGGTAAACGCTGGTACGAAGTATAGACCGTCAGCTGGTTTGGCAGAGAGCGCCAAGGCCTCTATTTCAGATGCAGCACCAATCAGCCCCAAAGCATCGCGAAGCCATTGTACTACGGCACCAGCAATGAAGATGGAGCCTTCGATGGCGTAAGCCATTTGTCCAGCGACTCTATAAGCGGCTGTTGCCAGCAGACGATGCTGCGAATTGGGTAGTGCAGGTCCGGTGTTTACAAGCGCAAAGCAACCCGTTCCATAGGTAGACTTGACGTCGCCAGGGGCGAAACACGCCTGCCCCACCATAGCTGCCTGCTGATCTCCAGCCATACCACAAATGTGCAGCTTCACTCCAAACAGTTCCGGGTCGGTGTAGCCGAAGTCCCCCGCACTATCACAAATATTGGGCAGAACAGCATGGGGTATGCGTAGGACCTCCAGAAGACGTTCGTCCCACTGTTGCCGGGCTAAATCCATCAGCATGGTGCGCGACGCATTGGTGACATCAGTGGCGTGAACACGTCCGCCCGTCATCTTATACAATAACCAGCTGTCTATAGTACCAAATGCGAGTTCACCCTGATCTGCCAGCTCACGTGCACCAGGAACATGATCTAGCAGCCATTCTAACTTGGTAGCCGAAAAATAGGGGTCGATGAGAAGACCTGTACGGTTAGCGATCTCGCGATCGAGACCTGCGACCGCGAGCTGTTGGCACCGTGATGCCGTTCGTCGATCCTGCCATACGATGGCGTTATGAATAGGCACACCGGTCGACCGATGCCACAGAAGACTGGTCTCACGCTGATTGGTAATACCGATGGCAATCTCGTCCGACCGCACATCCTTGAGGACCGCTCGACAGCAGGCCACCGAGGCCCGCCAGATCTCCTCGCCGTCGTGCTCAACCCACCCGTTTGCGGGATAGACTTGTGCGAGTTCGATCGCATGACTAGCGACCAGACGGACATGCGCGTCGAACAGCATGGCGCGCGTCGACGTGGTTCCCTGATCAAGCGCAAGAAGAAAGCGGGGCGTCATCGCATGACCTCAGTACTGTCTCTGCCAGTAGCTTAGCAGCTCGTCAGTCCAGCGCGAACCACTCTTCATGTTCCTGGGCGGTGATCAGCCTTGTATCAGGTCGCGGATCGATGATCTTGTATATCGTCGCACCAAGCAGCCCGTCGGCCTCGCTTCGCCGATCGGATAGCGGCATGATGATGCGTTCGCCGCTGCCCAATTGTTGCAAATGCAGAAAAACAAAACCGGAACCATGGAAGAAGGCCGGTCCGGAAATCACACGCTTATGACGACGAAAAATCGTCTCGAAGCGGTCAGGCGGGAAGATGTCACGCATGGAGGTGTTTCGGATGGTCCGCCCGAACACCGCCTCTATCGCATCCCCAGCAAGACGACCTGTAAAGCTGTCGGAGACAGGGTCGTAGCGCCATGACCAGATTATTGAAAGATGCGCGGAGATCGCTGAGGGTCGTAGGTCGGCCCAAGCCGGCATTGCACCCTGGCCCCGGGACTGTCGCCAATGCTCAGCGATCTGACGCAGGGCGGGAGAGGAAATCCGGGCAAGAAACTCTTGGAATGCCATGTTCTTCGAGCCGCCGGTCCGGAGCCATCTGGTTCTAAAAACCTATCAGCTCTAGGGGATTTTCCAGCCCCCGAATCGAATTCCGTAAGGATTTGGCCATTGTTAACGTTTACACGGTGTTAACGCAATTGCTCCTAAGGTTGGGGCGAGCGCGTGATGCGTGGGGAGTGTTTGGGGGCCGATGTGGGGCTAACAGCTCAGGATCTTGGCAGCATGGCAAGGCTGTCCCAGCTGGCGGCTGATCCCCAGACTGCGCGCCGCGGGGATATCTATCTGGCCGTGGCCACTCTTTACCAGTCTCAGGCGACTCGGCTCTCAGAGCGCGAACGCCGGCTAATGCGAGAGATCCTGCTGCGCCTTAGCGCCGATGTGGAAATGGCGATACGTATCAGTCTCGCCGAGCGGCTGGCCGAGGATGATCAAGCACCTGCCGAGCTAATTCTGTTGCTGGCGGACGATCGCATCGAGGTGGCGCGCCCCGTACTGCTGCGCAGCCGTATTCTGACCGATGAAGATTTGCTCACCCTCCTTGATCACCTGGGGGAGGAGCACCTGGTGGCCTGTGCCGAACGACCCCATATCGGCGAGCGGGTCTGCGCCTGCCTTGCGCAAAACCATTCACAAAGCGTGCTCGTGGCCCTCGTGCGCAATGCGACCGCGCAAATCAACCCGCAAACCTTTGAAACCCTGATCGAAAAGTCAAAGGAAATAGCCGGCCTACAGGGCCCACTCGCCCATCGTGCAGACCTTCCCGCAAGCCTGGCACTCAGAATGTGCGACTGGGTTTCCGACACCCTGCGCACCCACATCCGCCTTAGCTACCCGCAGATAAGCGCCGCCGCCGAGCAGAAGCTGGACGCGGCAATACAGTCCGTTCAGTCCCCGGCTCCATCGGTCAGCCCGGGGGCCTCCAAGCTAGTCGACAAGCTGGCGGGTGCCGGTCAGCTTAAGGCCGGATTTCTTCTGCGTGTACTCCACCAAGGTCAGCTGGATCTCTTTGACATCGCCTTCGCCAGACTTTTGGGACTGGAGACGGAACGGGTCAGCCAGATTCTGCATCGTTCTGGAGTCGTGCCCTTAGCTCTTGCCTGCCGTAGCGTGGGTATTGATCGTTGCGTCTTTTCCACCGTTTACAGCCTGTCGCGCCAGGCCATTGGCGCGCCCCCCATGCTGACCGTCGCAGAAATCACCCAGGCCGATACTGCATTTGAGAGCTTTACCAAGGGCGAAGCTCTGGGGCGGGTCCGCGCCCTGGCTGGCACTTTAAGCTAGTTCGGGCCAGCCCTGGCGGTAGAGATGCCCGCCCAGGCTTGCTACACTTGCGCCATGATTGATCCATTTGGCCGTGCCATTTCCTATCTGCGCGTGTCTGTCACCGACCGCTGCGACTTGCGTTGCGTCTACTGCATGTCTGAGCACATGACCTTCCTGCCAAAGTCGGACATGCTTACCATTGAAGAATTGGTGCGTGTTTGCAGTGCCTTCATTTCTAAGGGAGTCAACCGCATCCGCATCACCGGCGGAGAGCCCCTCGTGCGGCGCAACGTGCTGCATCTGTTTGAGGAGCTCGGACGGAAGATCGGTGATGGCTTGTCAGAACTGACCCTAACAACGAATGGCACCCAATTGGCCCGCTTTGCTCAACCCTTATGGGATGCCGGTGTTCGCCGCATAAACGTTTCACTGGATAGCCGGGACAGTGAGCTCTTTGCCCAAATCACCCGCTGGGGTGAATTGAAGAAGGTTATGGCAGGCATCGATGCGGCGCAGGATGCCGGGCTAAAGGTAAAGATCAATATGGTGGCGCTCAAGGGGCTGAATGAACACGAAATTGTCCCGATGATGCTATGGGCACATAGCAGAAATATGGATCTGACCCTGATTGAAACCATGCCCCTGGGTGAAATCGAGGAAGACCGCAGCAGTCGCTACTTGCCGCTATCTCAGGTCAAAGCCGATCTTTCGCGTCAATTTACGCTAGCATCGAGCGTGCATCGCACAGGTGGCCCTGCCCGCTATTATGACGTCGGCGAAACTGGTGGCAGACTTGGACTGATCACTCCGCTCAGCCATAATTTCTGTGAAAGCTGTAATCGCGTGCGTCTGACCTGCACCGGCACTCTTTACATGTGCCTTGGACAAGACGATGCGGCGGATTTGCGCCAGCCCTTGCGGGCGAGCAACGAGGACGGCCCACTCTTGGCCGCGATGGACGAAGCCATCGGGCGCAAACCCAAGGGACATGATTTTGTAATTGACCGCACTCGGCGCAGCCCAGCCGTCGCCCGACACATGTCGATGACGGGAGGCTAGCGGAATGGTCAAGCTGCATTTTGTTGCCTCACCTGCTGAGGAGGCCCGTACGGCGCTCTGCCAGTTGCGCGCACGCTACAATGATGTTGGCGCCCGTGATGCTGAAATCATTATAGCCTTGGGCGGTGATGGCTTCATGTTACAGACCCTTCACACCTTTCTGGGGCAAGGACGGGCGATCTATGGCATGAATTTGGGTACAGTCGGCTTCCTAATGAACAGCTTCGCTGTGGACGGACTGGAACAAAGATTGGCGGCCGCTGAAGCTGCACAGCTACACCCCTTGCGTATGCGGGCTGCGAGCGACGACAAGAATGAAGAAGCCCTCGCCTTTAACGAAGTTTCACTGCTGCGCCAGACGCGGCAGACCGCCAAAATTCGCATCCTAGTGGACGGAAAAATTCGCATTAACGAATTGGTATGCGATGGCATATTGGTATCCACACCAGCGGGCAGTACAGCTTATAACCTCTCCGCACACGGACCAATCCTCCCGATCGACGCAGACTTGCTGGCATTAACCCCAATTAGCGCATTTCGCCCTCGCAGGTGGCGCGGTGCGCTATTACCTCACCGCGCCCAAATCCGATTTGAGATCCTCGAGGCTGACAAACGGCCGGTCAGTGCGGTTGCTGATAACTTCGAAGTTCGGAACGTAACCGCGGTGGACGTCGCGGAGGACCGGTCGATTTCGGTTACCATGCTGTTTGATGCTGGCCACAGCCTCAGCGAACGCGTCGTACGTGAGCAGTTTCTGGACTAGAGAGACGGTATTCACTTGGCGTTAAGATGTACCCGTTAGCCTTGTTCTCGTCAGTGGGGAAATGATGGATCAGACATGGGCGGCTATCGCTTCGACCGCTTGCGGCTGCTCGTCGTCGACGACAATGCCCATATGCGCAGACTCCTCACCACAATCCTGTTGGCATTTGGTGTGGACAATGTCTATAAGGCCGATACGGCGGACGCAGCTTGGCAGGCTCTGCGTGATGTCAATCCGGACGTTGTCTTTCTCGATTGGATGGCGGACGGGACTAGCGGCCTAGACTTGGTACGCTTAGTACGCACCTCTGCAGCAAGCCCAAATCCCTTTGTTCCCATTATCATGATGAGCGCGCAAACGCGCCCAGGACGTGTGCTTCAGGCGCGTGATGCCGGCTGCACCGAATTTCTGGCTAAGCCGGTAACCGTCAATGGCATCATGACCAGGCTCATTTCCGTCATCGAGAACCCACGGCCCTTTGTGCGCACGAATTCCTATTTTGGTCCCTGCCGCCGCAGGCGAGAACTTGCACACTTCGGCGTGCCCGAGCGTCGGAGCAATAAAGCCAATGACACCGGCGCTGACACAGATCCCGTCGGTGCAGTGGCGTAAGGCGAAAGGTCAAGACACTGAGCAAACAACCACCAATAGAAATTTTTATGCCACCCAATATGCTCAAGGCGCGCGTAGGCGGCCGCTTTGCTGGCATCGACATGGCCGCCATTAAGCGAGCAGAAACGGCGGTGGCAGAACTGGCTCCAGAGTTCTCTGATTGGATCAGTAAAGATACGCTTGCGCTCCGGAGTGCATATGTCGCCTATCGAAAGCGTCCCGATACACGCAGTCGCACTCACTTAAACCAGACAGCAAACGCATTGCGGATCACGGTTGAGAACTTCGGATTTCCGCTCATAACTCGCGTCACAGGCTCGCTCTGCCATCTGCTATCGTACCTCGATCGACCAGCACCACCGAACCTGGTTGAAGCGCATGTCGATGCGATCCAGGTGATCTGCAAACAGCGGAATATTTTGGATCCCTCCGACCCAACTGCCAATCTCTTGGCGGAAGAACTCGAGAAACAAGTTGCAGAGTTTCTATCCGCTTCCAATACCAAGCGCTAAGATCTTAGATTGGTAAGGCCAGACGTCCTGGAGACCCTGCCTGCTCCGATCACCAGAGCTTAAAGCGATTCCTTGAGCATTGCCTGTGTCTGATCGTATCCTGCATCGTCACGAATGCGTAACACACTGCCTTCTGGGGTCTCCTCAACCCACGGAGTGACTGTCAAGGGACGACTGTCGCGAGCAACCCTCAATGCTGCCGCGACATTTTCGGATTTCGCTAGCTTCATGAGATTAAGCTTGGTCGGAAATATCACGTTCCAACGCTTACGGTCCGAAATTGCCTCATGGGGGGTAATCCACAGAGAGTCCACAGACTCGCGGCCATCATGCATGCCAATCTGTCCAACTGGCGCTTCCGCAACAAAGAAATGCGTGTCAAAGCGCTTGGGCATGTTTTTTGGCGTTATCCAATGCGCAAAATGCGCCAGTCGATCGTAGGCCAATCTCAGTCCTTCACGCTGCAACATTTCGAGCAGCGAAATCTCCTGTGTTTCTAGACGCTGGCGATAACCCGCAAGTTCATTGAGGCGCGCACCAGACACCAACTCAGTCTCGCCGCTTGGACGGGCAAACAGTATGCCGCTTTCTTCAAACGCCTCGCGAATGGCAGCTGCCATGAGACCATGGAGACTGGTGTCTATGGCATCAATGCCATCTGCGTACTGCCGTAATTCGTCATGGCCGTCAGCGACCGTAACCTTGCCGCCAGGAAAGACGAGCGCCCCAGCGACAAAATCAATTTGATGATGGCGTTTGACCATAAAGACCTCGAGACCGCGCGTGCCGTCGCGAACGATCAGTATGGTGGCAGCAGGTATGGTGGTATCAGGCATGGTTCCTCACTTGTCGCCAAGTGTAGGCACAGATCCGCCGGCCGGCCAAGCTCTAGCTGGATTTGGTATGATTATTCGCAGAAAGGGCGCTTCCCGGGTCGAGAGCCGCCAGGACACTCATTACCTCCGGGCTCAACGCGAATGGAGCCTGCGGGAGGGGCGTGCTCTCCAGGGGAGCTGCTGGCGGAATGTCACGGAAGAGACCCAGGGTGGAGAGGTCACTCGGGGATTGGGCTGCGGCAAAAAAGCTTTGCATTACAGAGTTAGGCTGCCCCCCGGCCGCAAACGTTGCAGGAACCGCGGGGGATCCAACCGCGGTAGTGGCTGGCGTAGGGCCGATCTCCCGCCGGGCCGCCAGATATTCTGTGCCAGGTTGCCGCAACGCCCACTGATAGACCTCCCCCACAGTCTTGGGAGTGCCATTTCTGTCGAAAAAAACTGCGCGATTGGCAGCTGCGGCGGCCGGAAAGCAGGCGGCCGCACTAGCTGTTGGCTGATGTGTGGCCATTTCAATCAATCTGCACGCGGCAGGAGCACCAAGAAAATGAGCGGCATAAAGCTCCCCGCCGCACACGTTGCGACCAAGACGGGCCTGCATCTGGGCGCGCGTTTGCTGGGCATATTCGCCGGCCATCAATGCGGATATCTTGGGGTCATTACGCAATGAAAGAATTGCTGCCCGATCTGCCTGATTTGCCACTGAATACTGACCATCCGGTTCGCGCTCAATTGCATTGGCATAGGAGTTCAGTCCAAACTTGGAACCGTATTGCTTGACCATCCCTAGCCAAGTCTGCTGCACGAATTGAAACAAGCCGGAGGCAGTGGAATCAGAGGCATGCGCGTCGGGACGAAGACTGCTTTCGCACATCGCCGTACCCAACAGATATCTGAAGTCCGAGCCGGTCGCAGCGCTTGCCTGCCGAAGGGCGTTAATCACCTCCGAACGTAACGATGTATCTGGTCCAGTAGACTGCGGAATCATCGGCGGTGGTTATCCTGCGGCGCCCATAAGCCAAACTCGATAATACTACCGCAGTAGCACTAACGTGGTTAAAGACCGGTAACCAGAGTTTTGATCATCGTCTGACGAGCCTGCTCGCCATAGGGCTCTCGGCCCGCCTTGCCCCATACGGGCCCGGGCCAGGCCGCGTCGTCCATCCTTCGTGCCACCACGTGGACGTGCAGCTGCGCGACAATATTGCCCAACGCGCCGATATTGATCTTGTCTGGCTCAAAGATGCTTTGGAGCCCTTTGGAAACACGCTGCAGCTCTTGAAGCAGCACCAGAGCTTCTCCATGGCCGAGGTCGTGGAGCTCACGGACGTGCGGGCGACGAGGAATCAGGACTACCCATGGAAAGCGGGCATCGTTCATCAAGCGCACGGTGCAGAGGGCCCAATCCGCAACCCACTCGGTGTCAGCGGCAAGGCGAGGATCCAGGGCAAATCGTTCCATAATGGAGGCTCCTATGCGCTCTACTGAGCCCGATCGAAGCGCACCGGGGAGAACGACGCAATCTCCTCTGCCGGCTCCTGCTTCAAGATGAGCTGCGCTACGGCCTCGGCCAACGCGGGGGCAAGCAAGATCCCATTGCGGTATTGGCCGCTAGCGATGAAAAATCCGGGGATGCTGCTCTCTCCGATAATTGGCAGGCCATCGGGGCTCGCCGGCCGCAGTCCCGCCCAATGTTCACGAACTGACCACCCCCTGAGACCGGGCACCAGAGCGCGCGCCCGCTCGAGAAGCCAGGACCGGGCATGGGCCGAAGGCATCGTGTCAAATCCGACTTCTTCGACTGTCGCTCCGATGAAAATCCGGTCCTTACGCGGAACCAGATAGACGCCATGGCCCCAAAGCAAAGGCCTGGGCATTGGCTCACCCTCTGGGGCAACAAGTGCCAGCATTTCCCCTTTAACTGGGCGAATAGGTAGATCCGCAGCTAGTCCGCCAATCTGACCCGACCACGCACCGGCCGCGAGTACAACCACGTCAGCGCGGTGAATACGGAAAGCTGTTAGGACGACGAATTCGCCGCTGTCAGCCTGCTCAATGCGAACGGCCGCCTCATTGGCGGACAGCTTTGCACCAGCGCGGATGGCCGCGTTTGTCAGGGCCTGTCCAAGGGCTCGGTTGTCCACCTGACCATCACGCGGGGCCCACAGAGCGCCTGCGATATCCGGTGGTAACATGGGTGCACGCATCCGGGCTTGCTCGGGACCAAGAAATTCCGCATCCCCCCCCATAGCCTCGCGTTGCAGACGCTCCGCGTCCTCGGAACCGGCCGGAACAATCAAAGCTCCGTCCTGACGAAAAGTGATCTCTACACCCGAAGCGGACTCAAGTTCTTTGGCAAAATCAGGCCATAAATCCCGGGATCTGCGCCCAAATAGAACCCCGGGAGAACCCGCCACAGCAGCTTCAGCAGTAGCCGCAATCATGCCTGCGGAGGCATAAGTGGCGCCACGCGCCGGTTGGGCACGATCCAGGACCAGCACCTGCGCCCCGCTCTTGGCCATACGCCAAGCAATTGCCAGCCCGGCTACCCCCGCACCAATGATGATGACCTTCATGTGCTTCCGTTCACGCCCTCAATTCGCCTCGACGCCTAGGGCCTTGGCGCCCTGCCGTCAAACCACTTTAGCAGGTGACCCAACCTGTAGGGCTTCCTATAGTCCGTTCCGAGGCGGTTTCGCGAGTCAAACGAGGAAAGCGATGGAAAAGGCGACCTTTGCGGCTGGTTGTTTCTGGGGGGTAGAAAGCTTCTTTCGGGAAGTGCCCGGGGTCATCGATGCCGTCAGCGGTTATTGTGGCGGGCATGTCGATCACCCTACCTATCAACAGGTCTGCTCGGACAGAACTGGGCATGCCGAAGTGGTCGAGGTGACGTTCGATCCGGTGCAGCGCAGCTACGCTAGTCTGGTGGAGCTATTCTTCAAAATGCACGACCCTACCACCCTGAATCGGCAGGGCCCTGATGTCGGAACCCAATATCGTTCCGTAATTTTCTATCATTCAGATGACCAGAAGCGCGTTGCCGAAGAGGAAAGAGCAAAGGCAAACCTGTCAGGGCGCTATCGAGCGCCCATCGTCACCACGATTGAACCCGCAAGATCCTTCTGGCGTGCTGAAGACTATCATCAACGCTATTTTGAAAAGCATCACCTACCCTCCTGCCACGTGAGCTTTGCCGAGCTCGAAGTTTCCTAATATTACTTTTGTCTAGAAAGCATTTGCCATGGTTATGGGTTTTGTGACGACCGCGGATGCGGAGATCTCCGGCATAAGTGGTGGCGAGCGCTATACGGGCGTGCCATGGGCGTCGCGCTCACCAGTACTGGGCCAAAACGGTATGGCCGTAAGTGAACAGCCCCTTGCCTCTTTGACTGCAATCGAGATCCTCAAGAAGGGCGGTAGCGCAGTCGACGCGGCCATTGCTGCCAACGCGGTTCTTGGCCTTATGGAGCCAGTCGCCAACGGCATCGGCGGCGATTGCTTTGCGATCGTCTGGGATCCCGAGACCCGGAAGCTTTTTGGGTATAACGGCACCGGCCCTGCCCCCATGGGACGAACCCTTGCCAAGATGCGAGCCGATGTCAGCCATCTTTATGCACGCATGGGCCTTCCTTACAAAGATCACATTCCGCCACTTGGATCGCTATCTGTAACGGTTCCTGGCGCCGTCGATAGCTGGTCAGCTCTTCACCAACGTTTTGGCAAGTTGCCATTGGCTGAGATTCTGGCTCCAGCGATCGGCTATGCTGAAAACGGCTTTGCCGTGACCGAGCTGGTTGCCGCCTATTGGAAGGGCAATATGGCGGTATTTCAGAAGAATCTAGCAATGCTTGAAGAGTTCGATAACGCTCGTCGAACCTATCTCATCGATGGTCATGTACCAGGTCACGGCGAAATCTTTAAAAATCCCGATCTTGCCCGAACCCTGCAGCAGATCGCCGAGCATGGCCGTGATGCATTCTATAAGGGCGAAATCGCCCATGCCATTGATGCGTACTTCAAACGTATCGGTGGGGATCTTCGCTACGAAGACTTGGCAAATTTTCAGGGCGAATGGATTGAACCCCACTCGGTAAACTATCGCGGGTATGACGTTTTTGAACTGCCTCCCAATGGTCAGGGGTTCGCGGTTTTGGAGATGCTTCAGATCCTCAAAGCATACGATCTAAAGAAGATGGGAGCTGGTTCCGCTGACGCAATCACCGCCATGCTAGAAGCCAAACGCCTAGCATATGAAGATTTGGCAAAGCATTACGCCGACCCTCGCTTTGCCAAGATCCCCATGAAGGGCCTTATTTCCGACGACTACGCAAATCAACGACGCAAACTGATCAATATGTCGCGCGCTAATCCTGACATAGGTCCGGGTGATCCCTGGCTGTTTGAGGGAGATACGACCAACTTTGCTGTTGCTGACGCATGCGGAATGATGGTGTCAATGATTCAGTCCAATTATCGTGGCATGGGATCAGGACTTGTCGCCGATCAGCTAGGCTTCATGTTTCAGGATCGTGGAGAGCTCTTTTCACTCAGCGAACACGACGCCAATGTTTACGCTCCAGGTAAACGCCCCTTCCACACTATAATTCCAGGCTTTGTCACCAAGGACGGAAGGCCCTGGCTCGCCTTTAGTGTCATGGGCGGAGACATGCAGGCCCAAGGTCATGTCCAGGTACTCGTCAACATGATCGATTTCGAAATGGACCTACAGCAAGCCGGTGATGCGGCGCGGTGGCGCCATTATGGCGGTTCGGAACCAACTGGTGAGCCGGCTCATGGGGTCGGTACAGTAGAAATGGAACCCGGATTCCTGCCGCAAGTTAAAGAAGAACTGAGGCGCCGCGGCTACCAGGTGGTTGCTGGCACCGGGGCATTCGGAGGATATGAAGCTATACAGTTTGATGAAAAAAATCGCGTCTACTGGGGCGCCTCAGAAATGCGTAAAGATGGCGCAGCGATCGGCTACTAAGCTTATCGCCCCAATGCATTGCGGACGATAAAGCTCGTCGCAGTCTTTGTTCCGTCCGTAAAGTCCAGGGTAACGGCGACGCTGCTGCCCGGCTTCATCTTCAGCGGATCAGGATGCATGCACATCAAATGGTATCCACCTGGTCTGAAGACGACGTGATGGTGGGGAAGAATACGAATTTTCCGTACCATCACCATTCGGCTCATGCCTCCGGTTTCAATGCTCCGATGTAACATAAGTTGGGCACAGGCCGACGACGAGGCGCCGCTCAAGGTTGCAGCGCGAGTGCCTGTATTGGCTAGGACAAAATATCCTCCCGCCGGCAAGCCTGCCGGTAGTGAACGGAACCAGGCGTTTGTGATTACGACGTCTGCCGCGTGAGCAGCACCGCCAATCGCCGACGCAATCAAAAGAGCCGCACTAAGTGACCGTAGCAAGCGCATGTTCCCTCCGTTCATCGCTCTTACGCAGATTATTTAGCACGAGGATCAATCCCACAACGCTCATCATGGAACTTGGAATCCACAGTATTAGTCCACCAAAATGCTGATCACTGATTGGTGATATGGGTAATATTCGACCACATATTTCGTATACCGGATAAAAGTCGTGGCTGGACAGCGCTAACACTGCGCCAACCGCGATCTGTGGGGGAACGACGACCATCGTAAGGATGGCCCGGACACCAAATCCTATTCGAGCAGGAGGCTTCGGATTAGGATCGAGTATGAGAAACCAAAAGAACAATCCATCTACCGCCATTGTCCAATTCATAAAGTAGTACAACTGGTCATTCAGCATGACAAAGGTATGAATGCTGGGAATGAGCCAGACGTAGATCAGGCCGACAAACAAACAGGGAGCTACCACTGGGTGTTGGACCAGATCCACCATCCAGCGGACCGCCGCGCTACCGGTGACGGGACGCAAGAAATTCGGCATACCAGCCTGTAATGCCACTCCCGGCCAGGCCAGCGCGACGAGAAAAGGCCCAAGGTGGTGCAGCACCAGGTGCTGAAAGCGATGGAAGAAGAACATGTGCTCGGAGAGATAATCGTAGTGGGTTTGCACCACCGCGTACATCAGCACCACGCCCAATACGAAAGAGATGCTACGCCAGATATTCGGGCGTTCCACGCCAGAGAGGCGCAGACAGCCCCGCACGTACCATCCAAGTGTCAAGCTGACTGTCAGGTAGATCTTCCAGGAAAATTCCCATGGCATCCAGAACGGAAGATCTGCCGGATACCAGCCGCAGAGGACGTAGAAGACCGCACCAACTCCTAGCACTCCGCCATAGGCCAGCCAGCCGGACATAGCCAGCGCGGTTAAGGTCTTAGGTGATTGGTTAAGAGCAGCCGGCACGCCCTGTTCGCCTCAATCAGTGGATCTGGTTATAAGACAGGAAGGGCGTAATCAGGCGGGGCGATTGGTCACAGGGGGCATCGCGTCCGCCCCCTACTTGCGTGCTAAGAATCACTCATGGCCCGACGATTTTTGATCCTCTTGCTGCCCGTCCTGCTTCTAGCCTTGGGACTGACCGGATGTGGCCTGAAGAGGGGCGGCTGGCACAGTGACAATATCACTGGCACATTGCCGTCTCTAAAGTTTTCCATGCTGCGCGTAAATGACGATCACGAGGTAACGGCCGCCAATTACCGCGGAGACGTAGTTCTACTTTATTTTGGTTATACAAATTGTCCGGATATATGCCCGACAACTTTGGCTAATCTTTCAGCAATGTTACGCAGACTTGGTCCTGCTGCGAACCACGTACGCGTTCTTTTCGTCAGTGTAGACCCCACGCGCGATCGGCCAAAGATTCTAAGGGCCTATGTCCACGCCTTTTCACCCTACATGGATGGACTACTCGGAACCCCAAATTCCATTGCAATTCTCGCTCGCCGCTACCGCGTGGCCTACAGTGTGCACAAGGCGACCGCCCACCACCCCTACGAGGTCAACCACTCTGCTGCGGTGTTCATCTTTGACCGCTCCGGCCATGCGCGCCTAGTCACACTATCGACCAGCAATGTAAATGGGCTGGCAAGTGACGTGCGCAGACTACTGGAGCAAAACTCAACCTGAACATGTACAGAAGTCTGCTCTACCGAGGCGAACCACGCCGAATTTACCCGCTATCACAAAACCAAAGCTTCGAGCAGGTCTTAGATGTGCAAAGCTTCCTTGTCGGCGTCTAGAACTGCCTCGTGCAACATCTCAGACAGCGTTGGGTGAGGAAATATCACGGTTCTCAAATCCGTATCTGTAGCCTCTAGCGTGCGAGCTATTGCGTAGCCTTGAATAAGTTCGGTGACCTCTGCGCCAATCATGTGCGCCCCGAGCAACTCACCGGATTTGGTATCAAAGACCGTCTTGATAAGTCCTTCCTGCTCGCCCAGGGCTATCGCCTTACCATTTCCAACAAATGGAAAGCGTCCGACTTTTACGTCGTATCCCGCCTCTTTCGCACCAGCCTCTGTCATGCCAACACTGGCGATCTGCGGATAGCAGTAAGTACAGCCTGGCACTTTACTTATGTCGAGCGGATGAGAATTAGACATCCCCGCGATGCGTTCAGCAACAATGACGCCCTCGTGCATGCCCTTATGGGCCAGCCAAGGCGGACCAACAATGTCTCCAATCGCCCATATTCCAGGCGCACCTGTCGCGCCCCAGCTATCAGCAACAATATGAGTACGCTCAACCTTTACCCCGACATTTTCAAGACCTAGATTTTCCACATTCCCAACGATGCCGATCGCGAGTATGACGCGGTCCACCGTCAATGTTCGTGTCTTTCCATCCTTGCCTTTTAGCGTCGCAGTGACATCGTCGCTGCCTTTGACAAGTGCCTCGACAGTCGTATCCGTGGCAATAACCATACCTTGCTTCTTGAAGGACTTTTCGGCGAGCGCTGAGATTTCCGCATCTTCCACAGGGAGAATGCGGTCCAAAACCTCAACTACGGTAACTTCACTACCAAGAGTTCGGAAAAAGCTCGCGAACTCTATGCCGATCGCGCCAGATCCAACGACCAGGAGACGACGTGGAAGAGACGCGGGAACCATGGCCTCGCGATAGGTCCATACCAGCTTTCCGTCTGGTTCCAGTCCCTTCATCGTTCGGGCCCGAGCCCCACTCGCTATCACGATATTTTTTGCTGTCAGATGGTTGACGGACGTGCCATTTCTGACTTCCACCTTTCCCGCAACCGCAATTCGTCCTTCCCCAGAAATCACTGTGATCTTGTGCTTTTTCATCAAAAAGGACACGCCACCGGACAATCGCTGGGCAACCGCACGTGAGCGCGCGACCATTTTCCCAAGATCAAATTTGATATCTGACGCCGAAATACCAAACTCTTCCATACGTTGCATCAGATGGAAGATCTCGCTTGATCGCAACAATGCTTTGGTCGGGATACAGCCCCAATTGAGGCAAATGCCACCAAGTTCGCTACGCTCTATGACGGCCGTCTTGAAGCCAAGTTGCGCGCAACGAATGGCACAGACGTAGCCGGCCGGTCCACTTCCTATCACAGCAACGTCAAAACTGTCAGACATCAAAGGCTCCGCTAGTCACGATTCCAAGGTGCTTACTGTCGCTACTATGAAGAGTGCAGGAATAAGAAAAATGAAGAAATATATAAATGAAACACATAAGAACTTTAACGACGACTTTACCCAACCTTGTCCATAGAAGCGTTTCATCGCAAGCAACATGTATATCCCAACGGCAACAAGCGCAAACCAACCAAGTTGAAACCGAATCCCCACGCTCGTCGATATCGCAACTAGCGTCAGAACGACAAACGCAAAGCTGTGAAAATTAAGAGAAAAAACAAGATGATCTACAAAGTAAAAGTCTCGACGGGAGCCTATGTAAAAGAGCGCAAGCAACATCGCAAAAATTGGGAGGAGCAAAAATAGCGCACGCGGTATCCAGGACATCAATGGGCCATTTACAGCGTCTGGATCACGCTCAAGGACCAGAATGGCTCTCTGGGCATGGCTCAAAACCCAATCACCAATACCCCATTCAGATTGCCGCGCCACTAAATAAGCCTGCTCCTTCTTAAGCCGAAGTCTAGCCTTAGCAAGAAATTCTCGGGTGTCTGACGATAATTTTGGAGCAGGCGTGCCCTTGCGTACAAAGAAGTCTGCCTGCAAACTTGGAAGTAATATCTTACCCTGAGTACTGACAATGTAGATGTTGTCATGCCCACTGCTAATCTTTGATGTCTGCAGTGGCCGGCTACTTTTGCGAGCGTCTCGTTGAATCTTGACAAGCGCGGAGTTCGTCGCATTCTCAATTTTAGCACGCAGTGCCGGGGTCACAGGGCGACCAACTATCTCAAGCCGCATCAAAGCAACGCCGGTAACACTAAGCGTCAGGAAAAAAAGCAGTGTAACGAAGAAATACAGACGTATAGGCGGAACATAGCGACGTAGGCGCCCTTCGCGAAAAGCACAAGACAGTTCCCCAGGACGAAAGATCAACGCATTCGCGGTACGCAGAATACGGCTGTCCAAGCTGAGCACGTCTTCAATGAGATCATGCAGGAGTCGTGCGAGTGAGCGACGGTGTGTATCACGCTCCTCACCACAGTCGGAGCAGAAGTGTCCCGAAAATTTTGTGCCACAATTGCCACAAAATTCACGATGCGACGCTCCAAGCAAATTGGACGCTTCAATAGCATCTTCCTTTGCTGCACCTTCCAAGCCTCCAGCGTCGCTGCCCATGCTGCCCTCCGTGACGGCACATTTTTACAGCAACATCGCGGCCGGATCTTCGAGAAACATCTTGAGAACCGCAAGGAACCGCGCGCCCGTAGCGCCGTCGACAACTCTATGATCACAGGATAGCGTCAAAGTCATTATAGTGGCAGTCTCTACCTTACCATCACGCACGATTGGCCGAGCGTCTCCTGCACCTACAGCCAGAATAGCTGCATGAGGAGGATTAATTACAGCGGTGAACTGTTTGATACCAAACATCCCTAGATTGGAGATGGCGAAAGTGCCTCCTTCAAATTCCTGGGGCTTGAGCTGCTTTGTCCGTGCACGCTCTGCCAGTTCTTTTACCGAATTCGAGATAGCTACGAGTCCTAGATCTTCAGCATGAGAAACAATCGGCGTGATCAGTCCGAAGTCGAGCGCCACCGCAACACCGATATTGGCATGACGGTGTCGTAGGACCGCTTCCTCAGTCCAGCTGGCATTGACTTCAGGTACCCGCTTCAGTGCCAGCGCCGACGCTTTGACAATGAAATCGTTTACGGAAAGTTTGTAAGCACCTGCGCCCTTTGGTGATTGCGCGTTGAGATTGGCGCGGATCTTCAGTAAAGCACCGATATCGCAGTCGATCGTCAGATAAAAGTGAGGGATCAACGAGGCTGCAGACGACAGGCGCCGGGCGATCGACTTGCGCATGGCATCATGAGGTACTAGCTCATAATCCGTGGGCTTAAAGAACACCTTCGCGTCGGGAAGCGGCGCCACACCAGACATGCCAATGCTCTTGGCCGGAGCAGTAGTTGGGGCGCCCGCAGCTTGCACAGCGACCGGCACGGGCCCAGCGCGTCGCGCAGCTTCGACATCCGACTTAACTATGCGGCCTCGCGGACCAGTTCCTGCCACTGTACTCAGGTCAATCCCATTTTGCGCGGCAATGCGGCGCGCCAGAGGTGACGCCATAATTCTTGCCCTGCTGGCTACCTCCTCGTTCGCGATTGTAGCCTTTTGTGGCGTCGCGGCAGTAGGCGGGAGTTGCACAGGCTGCACTGAGTGTTCAAGCGGACCAGGTGCCGCGCCATCCTTGGTACTTGCAGAGGGCTTACTTGCTTCCGTTGCAACGGCGACCTTGATCGAAGCCATTGCGGAGGAAATGGAAGCTGCACCCGCAACCCCAGTCTCTTCCTCATTGTCGAGCAGGGCGATGGGCTGATTGACCTTAACCCCCTCACTGCCCTCTGGTACCAGGATCTTTGCTATCCGACCCTCATCAGCCGCCTCAAACTCCATGGTTGCCTTGTCGGTTTCAATTTCGGCAATGACGTCACCGGCATGAACTTCATCGCCCTCCTTGACGAGCCATTTGGCGAGTTTGCCCTCTTCCATGGTGGGAGACAGGGCTGGCATTAGGATGTTCGTGGACACGCTAGCTCTCCAGCGGCTTGAGCTTCGCCGCGCTTTTACCCCAATGGCGGCCATCAAAGGGTGTGGTTACGACCGAGGTAAAATCAAACCCTTTCAAACAGCGATAATTCACTGAAAAGCCGTCTGGATGGGAACGTGGCACATAGAAGGACTTAATTCCACAGCGCGAACAAAACAGGTGTTTGGCACTATGTGTTGCGAACGTGTAGGTGGTTAGGATGTCCTCGCCCCGCACAAGACGAAAGTGAGATTTAGGCACAATGAGATGCAAAAAGCCGGTCATCGAACAGATCGAACAATTACACTCCAGCAGTTCGATCTCTTCGGCGGTTTCAACCTCAAAGGCTACCGCACCACAATGACAGCCACCCTTCTTCCAAGACATCTCCGCCACGGTTCACCTTCGATAGCAAACCGCCTTAACCGCATCGATCACGTCTTCCACGGTTGGCAGCGCGAGTTTCTCCAGATTGGCCGCATATGGCATAGGAACGTCCTTGCCGGTTACCTTCATCGGTGGCGCATCAAGCCAGTCAAAGGCTTCCTGAGACACGATTGCGGCAATCTCTGAGCCGATTGAGCAAACTGGCCAGCCCTGCTCCACCGTAACAATGCGATTGGTCTTTCTTACGCTTGCAAGCACTGTAGAAGTATCGAGCGGACGTAAACTGCGTAGATCGATTAATTCCGCATCTATCCCATCTTGACCAAGCTTTTCCGCGGCTTCCAGTATCAGTCCCACGCTGATCGAGTGGGCCACAAGCGTGACATCGCGGCCAGCCTTAATTACACGGGCCTTCCCGATAGGAACCACGTAGTCTTCAAGAACAGGAACCGGAAAGCTGCGACCGTACACGATTTCATTCTCAAGTACGATGACCGGGTTAGGATCACGAATTGCTGCCTTGAGAAGTCCCTTTGCGTCTGCAGCAAAATAGGGTGCAACCACTTTTACGCCCGGTATGTGAGCGTACCAACTCGAGTAATCCTGGCTGTGCTGTGCCGCCACTCTTGAAGCTGGACCGTTTGGGCCACGAAATACAATCGGGCAGTGCATTTGACCACCTGACATATATCGAGTTTTGGCAGCGGAATTGATGATCTGGTCGATCGCCTGCATCGCAAAGTTCCAGGTCATAAATTCAACTATTGGGCGCAATCCCGCAAACGCTGTGCCAACCCCTAACCCGGTAAATCCATGTTCGGTGATTGGCGTATCGATCACGCGTTCCGCCCCAAATTCCTCCAATAATCCCTGACTTATCTTGTATGCCCCCTGATACTGAGCGACCTCTTCGCCCATCAGAAATACGCTGTCATCACGGCGCATCTCTTCGGCCATAGCGTCACGCAGCGCTTCGCGCACAGTCATCGTGACAAATTCCGTACCCGCTGGAACCTCAGGCTCTACGAGCGCCGCAACCGGCGTAGGTTTCTCCATGGTGGGCGCGGGGGGGACACTGATTTGCTTCGTACCGCTTGCTGACTTGCCTTCTCCGCTGGGAGTACCAAGAGCAGAGATGCCGGGACTGAGCGTTTCTTCGCTTCCGAGCAAGGTCGCGATAGGTTGATTGACCTTCACCCCTTCACTACCTTCCGGAACCAGGATTTTGGTGATACGCCCCTCATCCACGGCTTCAAATTCCATCGTCGCCTTGTCGGTTTCAATCTCCGCGAGAATGTCACCGGGGTGGACCTCGTCCCCTTCCTTGACGAGCCACTTGGCGAGTTTGCCCTCTTCCATCGTCGGCGAGAGAGCTGGCATAAGAATCTGGCTAGCCATCAGGCGTAAACGTCCGTGTAAAGTTCGTCAGGATCGGGTTCAGGGCTCTCTGTAGCGAATTCCGCTGCAGTATTGACAATCTGCCGGATTTGTCGATCCACCGCCTTCAGACCATCCGCATCAATCTGGCCGCGCTGAATCAATTTCTGTCCAAAATGCTCGATGGGATCGCGCTTCTCACGTACCTCATTGACCTCTTCGCGCGAACGGTACTTCGCCGGATCCGACATGGAATGGCCGCGATAGCGATAAGTTTGCATTTCAAGGATGATGGGACCATTGCCTTCGCGGCACCAGGTAATTGCGTGCTTGGCAGCCGCATGCACCGCTTCCACATCCATGCCATCGACCTGCTCACCGGGAATGCCAAATGACGCGCCCCGATTATAAAAGTGTTTGTCAGCGCTGGCGCGATTGACGCTTGTTCCCATCGCGTACTGGTTGTTTTCGACGATATAAACGACTGGCAACTTCCAGAGCTCTGCCATGTTGAAACTCTCGTAGACCTGGCCCTGGTTAGCCGCGCCATCACCGAAATAGGTCAGGCACACCCCAGTGGATTTGCGATAGCGATTGGCAAAAGCAAGCCCGGTCCCCAGCGGCACCTGTGCTCCGACAATACCATGGCCGCCGTAGAAGCGCTTCTCCGTGCTGAACATGTGCATCGAGCCACCCTTGCCCTTTGAGTAGCCAGTGATGCGACCCGCCAATTCGGCCATCACGCCTTTGGGATCCATCCCGGCGGCCAGCATATGTCCGTGGTCACGATAGGCAGTGATTACCTGGTCGCTTTCTTCGACACAGGCCTGCATACCAACTACAACCGCCTCTTGCCCGATATAAAGATGGCAGAAGCCACCAATCAGGCCCATTCCGTAGAGCTGTCCAGCCTTTTCCTCGAAACGACGGATGAGCAACATGTCACGATAAAGCCGCGCTGCAGTGTCCGCATCCAGCGCCGGCGGCGTCGGAGGGGTCGCAGTGGTCGGCGTGGCATCAGCCATGGCAGGACAACTCCTGAATATGACAAAGTGATGCGGGCGGACCGCTGCGCCTTGTGACAAGCCAAACATCATTTGGCAAGCCATGACGTTTTGTCACTCTGTCACATGCCTCTCAGTGTATGGCACTTCGAGGGACCGCAACCTGCCCCGGTATGCCTTCCATCAACTGGTTGCGCGCCACTTCCTCAAGCATATCTGGATCCACCGAACCAGGCTCCAGCAAATGAATCCGCTGCTGCAGGCGCTTCCGATGGGCAACTAAGGATGCCAGCTGGGCATGCCTGATCTGCAGACGGGCCCGCACTGCGCCAAGTTCTTCAAGTCCTCGAGGGCCATTAAATGCAGACCAAGCAAAATATGCACTGAAGGCAATACAGATTGCCGGCACAATCATCGCCGCAATCAAGCTCGAAACACTGTGTCGAATCTGCATAACATCAAGGAATCACTTGTGATTCCAACCGTCAAGCAAAAATAGGTTAACGCCTTCAGCCCGCATTTTCAGCAACAAGGCGTGCGATCATGTCCACGCCATCCGGCGAGTGGATCCAGTCCTCAGCCGCCTTCAGAGTTGGAAAATTCTGGGCCGCCCTAAGCGGACGGACGCGGCCCTCAACTGGGACCAGAACTTCGAAGGTTCCCGCGAAGCGCTGGTCCTTAGTTGCTGCGGCAAAGGGTTGCGGCATTTCCTTTTTCTTTTTCATAGCCATAACCGATTTTCCTCAGAAAACACTTTCAATTGACAAAGGCTAGCGTAATAGGACCGCACTGCCGGCATAGCGCGCCTGATCGTCAAGCATTTCCTCAATGCGCAGTAGCTGGTTGTACTTCGCGAGGCGATCCGAACGTGCCAGCGACCCGGTTTTGATCTGACCGCAATTGGTCGCGACCGACAGATCCGCAATCGTGCAATCTTCCGTCTCACCCGAGCGATGGCTCATCACCGCGCGGTAACCCGCACGATGGGCCATATCAACCGCCTCGAGAGTTTCCGTGAGAGTGCCGATCTGATTTACTTTGACCAAAATCGCATTAGCAACCGACCGGGATATTCCGGCGCTCAGCCTCGAGGTATTTGTAACGAAGACGTCATCGCCAACCAGTTGTAAGCGGTGCCCCAGTGCTTTCGTCAATGACTCCCAGCCTGCCCAGTCATCCTCCGCCATCCCATCTTCAATGGAAGCAATCGGGTAGCGACCAACCAAATCCTCATAAAGTCGGATCAGCCCATCCCTGTCCAACACCTTGCCTTCACCTTCAAGATCATAGCGTCCATCTTTGAAAAATTCGGTTGAAGCACAATCTAGTGCCAACATGATATCGTCGCCCGGCTGATAACCAGCACCTTCGATCGCCCGCATGATAAATCCCAGAGCCTCATCAGCACTCTTGAGATTGGGAGCAAAGCCACCTTCGTCACCAACATTCGTGTTGTGCCCAGCCTTGCGCAGAGCCGCCTTGAGCGTGTGGAACACCTCTGCGCCCATGCGTAGAGCTTCGCGCAGGCTCGGCGCTCCGACCGGCATGATCAGAAATTCCTGAAAATCAATAGCGTTGTCCGCATGTACACCGCCATTTATGATATTCATCATCGGAACAGGTAAAAGCCGCGCCGAAGTACCCCCGACATAACGGTATAGCGGCATGTTGGCAGCTTCCGCCGCCGCTTTCGCAACCGCAAGCGAAACGCCCAGTATGGCATTAGCTCCCAGACGCGACTTATTCGCACTTCCATCAAGTTGGCACATCAGCTGATCAATACGGGTCTGCTCTTCAGCTTCTAGTCCAGCGAGGGCGTCAAAAATCTCGGTGTTGACGGCACTTACAGCCTCCTCGACCCCCTTGCCCCCGTAGCGGCTCCCCCCATCGCGAAGTTCCACCGCTTCGTGGGCTCCCGTGGAGGCACCCGAAGGAACAGCAGCCCGGCCAAACGAGCCGTCCTCCAATGTCACATCGACCTCAACAGTGGGATTGCCACGGGAATCGAGGATCTCGCGCGCAGTGATATCGACAATTGCAGTCATGGAACACCTCGGGTGGCTCGCGGCGCCCTTCTAGGCGATCGCCGCCGGGGCTTCAAGCACCAGTAAACAAGGCTAGACCGTATGACCGTGGTCTGAGCGGCGGCCCGTCCTTAGACTTTGCAGACAGAAGTCGAACGGGGGTTGCTCGGGAGTGCCGAGCCGAGCCCCAAGCAAAGGAAGGACGGGCCATGAAAGAGGATACAGTTTTTTACGTTGGTGTCGACGTATCAAAGGCCAAACACGCGATTGCGATTGCCGAGGGCGGACGGGACGCAGAGGTGCGGTATTTCGGCGAGATCGAGGCGACAGTGGCGGCGGTGGAACGGTTTGTGCGCCAGCTGGAGCGCAAGTCTGGGCATCTGCATTTCTGCTATGAAGCCGGCCCCACGGGGTATGGGC
>JBMFWV010000028.1:0-37662 GCA_049964915.1 Rhizomicrobium sp. | reverse complement strand
AGTTTCTTATCGTCCCGTGCAGCACCATCATAGTGGGCGCACCAAGCACCGGGTCCTGCATGCCGACAGCCATGAAGGCGCTCCCCGCCCACTCCTCGGACCAGAAGCATCGGGCTTTGAGAGACGTAGCAACGCCCTCGCGCGACAGCTCCGTCAATTCCTCGCCACCGTCTCCCTTCATCATGACGAGTTCAGGGAAACGACGAACGCCGCCTTTATAGCTCTTGTCGGGGAATGGCGCCGCGTAGGCAGCCGCCTCGGCTTCCGTCAAGATCGGCGTCGCGCGTTTCATCAAGCCGGCGATATCGAGATCTGGTTGTGAGCGATTGAACGCGCGCCAGTCGGCAAAACCTCTGCCAGCGTCTTCACCTGCGGGCAGGGTGGTATTCATAACGATAAGGCGCGTGTAGCGCGCGGAGGACTCCAGCGGCAGTGTCAGTCCCAATATGCCGCCCCAGTCCTGAACCACCAGGCAGACATTTTCTAGATCAAGCTTTTCAACAAAGCGCAGCAATGCATTGCGATGAAAGTGGTAAGTGTAGGTATCGTCGCGGGCAGGCTTATCGGAGCGCCCGAAGCCGAACATATCGACAGCAACCGCGCGATGTCCGGCCGCGGTGAAAACCGGGATCATTTTGCGGAAAAGGTAAGCCCAACTGGGCTCTCCATGGATACACAGGAACGTCGCTGCTGCATCTCGTGGCCCTTCGTCAACATAGTGCATGCGGAGACCTTCATAGCCGCTGAGGTCCTCTACATAATTCGGCAAATAGGGCCAGTCGGGGAGGTCCGCGAAGCACTCGTCGGGGGTTCTCTTCATAGGTATAAGCATTTTTCCTTCTTTGCTCGCGAAACGCAGCGCGCGGGAAGCGTCACTTCGGAATTTGAGTTCGGGCTCAAGCTCCTACCAGCTGCGCAGTCTAGATCGCGCTTGTCGCAGCGCCAATCCTCATGATCAACCCATAGTACATTGGTGTCCGGAGCGACATGGGCTCTTGGCCGTTGGGCTACCATTCAATTTGGGTTCTGGTTCGATATGTCTGGCGACGAAGCACGCCTTGGAGAAACTCTTTTGATGCTAACGGGGTTAAATTTGTGCAGCTGTTGACTCGGTGGCCCTTCAGGACTGGGCAGGCAATTTGAATAAACCCATCACGGCTCTTTCGTTGGCGAAATTGCCCATATTCGTAATGGCAGCGGTGCCGGGAGATGATCGGGAATTTTTTGCGTCTATAGTCCTCGAAGGCCGCTGGGGTTGTGATCCTCAGCCGGATGCGATTTCCATTGCGATTGGGCTGGGCGTTACGTCTAAGGTGAACCCGCTGAGCCTATTGAACAGATCTATAATCTTCGCATAGCGAGGTCATATGTTACGTAAAACTTCCTGTTGCATCACCTTACGCTGACTTCACTGCCGGAGATGGCGTGCCATGATGTTGCGGTGAATTTCGTTGGTGCCGGAATAGATGGTTGCTGCGCGTGTGGCGAAATATTTTCTTGTCGCCAGAGGCATCTGCGGGGCTCCGCTCGCACCATGCTCGGATCCCCGTGCGAGCGGCCCGCTTGCTTCGAGCGCTAGTTCCGCAATTTTCTGGTGGAGCTCGGTGGCAGTCGTCTTCATGAGCGAGGAGGCCATCTCGTCCTCGCCGTCCAGCCTGCCCGCCGAAAGCAGATGTAGCTCGAGCGACTCCATCGCCGTCAGCGCGATGCTGACTTCAGTCATGCGTAGAGCGAAGTCTGGGCCGGGCTGACATCGTGCCACTTCGCGCTCCAGCAGGCGCCATGCCCGCCGTAGCGAACCGGTGGTCGTATTGTTACTCCTAGCAAATCGCATCAGCTGCTTCGCCATTGCCCAACCGTGGTTTTCTTCGCCTATACGATTGGCAATCGGTACTCGCACATTCTCGAAGACAACCTCGTTGAAGTCATGCTCGCCGTCGATTGTGACCACCGGCAATACAGTTAGGCCTGGGCTGTCCATATCGATAAGTAGGAAGGTGATGCCTTCCTGTGGCCGCTCTGCGCGTGCGGTGCGCACCAACGCAAACATGCGATTGGCTAGGTGCGCTCCGGTGGTCCAGATTTTTCGTCCTGTCACCACATAGAAATCGCCTTCGATGTCGGCGCGTGTGGTGAGTGCGGCGAGATCGGATCCAGCACCCGGCTCGGAGAATCCTTGGCACCACAGATCCTCACCGCTAAGGATTGGCTCGAGAAACCGTGCCTTCTGCGCCGCCGTGCCAGCCGCGATCATCAACGGCCCGATGCTGCGGATACCCGTGCCGAAGATGATTGGTGCATCGTTGCGCGCGCATTCCTGCTCGAACAGGAAGCGCCGGCGGACGCTCCAACCGCAGCCGCCATACTCGCGCGGCCATCCCGGCGCAATCCAACCGCGGCGGTAAAGTCGCGTATGCCATTTCCGTGCCGCGGCGATCTCAGTGTGGAAGCCAGTGGTCCGCCGGCCCGCTTGGCGCAAGTCTTCGCTCAATTCCTGGGCGAGAAATGCACGAATCTCGGTGAGGAAGTGCGCATCGCCATCTTCATGCACGGCGGGAAGTTCGGCTCCGGATGACATTTCCTCAGCCTATGGGCAGATAGCCTCTGCACAATAAGGGTTATTACGCACTTTCGCAGCGTCAACTGCGCGCGGACGACGAATACCTCAGCATGTGCAGGACGAGTGGCATCTAGCTTCCCAGGCTCTGAGGACGTTGATCCGCCCCGGACTGCTCGTCAGCCCGGGGCGGACTCGTTCGGGCACTCTGAGCCCACGGATGGTCAGTTGTGTGGGCTCTACTTCTTCAAACGGAGACGAAGAGCAAAATCCCGCGAGAATTTCCGCGGCCGACAGTCTCCGAGCCCACGCTTTGCAAACAATAACGCCCGTTCGGCGGGGTTCTGTGGGGCTGACGGGCCTAGAGCGAAAACTGGGTTGCAGAACAGACTGTGTGGTGCCGCCTGGGTGACTCGAACACCCGACCCACGCATTACGAATGCGTTGCTCTACCGGCTGAGCTAAGGCGGCCCCCACACAAGCACGGAGGGCTTGCGACAGGCGGCGGAAAGTAATCGAGCATTGGTCGCACCGCAACCGGGCAGGGCGGATTTCGCTGACGCACGGGAGGACTGCCTCACCCTGCATTGCAGGGTAAGGCAAGAGCGCCTATCTGTGCTCACGCTCCAGTTGCCAGCTTTAGGAGGTTAGTTCGGTTGCGCATCCCCATTCACTCGGAAGGCTGGCCCTTTATCGGCGCAGCTGCCCTGGCCAACCTCTTGCTGGCCTGGGGCTTGGGCTGGTGGGGACTGATGCTTCTTCCAGTGACCCTGTGGGTCATTGCCTTTTTCCGGGACCCTGAGCGCACTGCGCCCCCCGGGGAACACCGCATGGTCAGTCCCGCAGATGGACGGTTGTTGCCTATCACCGAGGCCGAGCCCCCTCCTGAACTGGGACTGGCGCCCGGTCCGAGGCCCCGGCTTTCCATTTTCATGAACGTCTTCAATGTACATGTAAACCGCAGTCCAGCTATCGGACGGGTGGCGAAACTGGCCTATCGCCCAGGAAAGTTCTTCAATGCGTCTTTTGATAAAGCCTCTGTTCACAATGAGCGCATGTCCATCCTGCTCGAGCTGGGAGCCCCCACTGGAGCGGCCGGAAAGGAGCTCGTGGTGGTACAGATCGCCGGTCTCGTGGCGCGGCGGATCTACTGCCCGTTGACGCCGGGGCAACATTTGAGCCGGGCTGAACGGTTCGGAATGATCCGTTTCGGCAGCCGTCTTGATATATACTTGCCCGAAGGGGCTCATATCGTGGCGCAGCCCGGGAGTTTTGTCCGGGCAGGTAAGACGGTTCTGGCGGAATTTCAGGTTTCGGGCTAAGGATGACGGTTATGCGAAGAATGAGATACGGTCGTATTACCGCCAAGACCCGTGACGACGGCTTTGAGCCCTCAGCACTCAGCCGTTTTGTCCCCAGTGGCCTGACGATTTTGGCCCTATGCTCAGGGGCGACTGCAATCCGCTTCGCTTTGGACGGCAATTTTCGGGCCGCCGTGATCGCGATCATTGTCGCAGCGGTGCTCGACACTATGGACGGCAAGATCGCCCGTCTGCTCGGTGCCGATTCCAAATTTGGGGCGCAGCTCGATTCCCTGGCCGACCTTGTGAGCTTTGGCATCGCTCCGGCTGTGCTGACCTATCGCTGGACCCTCCACCAGGCTGGTGGAGCTGGCTGGACCATTGCACTCATTTATTGTGTTTGCTGCGCGATCCGCCTGGCGCGCTTCAATATCGAGACCGTGGAAGCGACCGATCAGCACGCGGCCAATGCTCATTTTTCCGGCGTGCCGACCCCGGCCGCAGCCTGCATGGTGCTGCTGACCATGCTCGTCAGCTTCCAGTGGCACGACACCACTGCCGGCGCTTGGCTCGCCGATCCGATCCTGAACGGTGCAGTCGTCTCGATCGTCTCATTATTGATGGTGAGCCGAATCCCCACCCTGTCGCTGAAAAACCTGCACCTGGAACGCCGGTTTTTGTGGCTGGCAGGCCTTGTTGGCGCAGCAATCGTAACCTTGGCTGTGCTGTGGCCTTGGGCAACATTGTCCGGTGGACTTGCCCTTTACATTTTGACGCTGCCCCTTGGCGCGCGCCCCCGCAGCGAACAGCGCCAACTCTTTCGTGAGTTTGGCGAGTAAGCGGCCATTGCACCCCAGCCCTGGCTCCGTCACAGTGATAAAAAATCACTGACGGAAACGCCATGCTCACCAAAGCCGATGATTATCCGGTGCATCAGCGCCCGGAACCGATTGCGGTATCTGGTACAGACCGCAATTTTTACGATCGTTATTTCTTCAATGGCTACACCCTTGACGGTCACCTCTTTTTCGCCTGCGCGCTAGGTGTTTATCCGCATCTCAATGTGATGGACGCAGCGTTCAGCGTCGTCATTGACGGCGTGCAGCATAATTTGCACGCGTCGCGCCTCCTGAACAGTGAGCGGCTCGACACCCGCGTCGGGCCGATCGAGATCAAAATCATCGAGCCACTCAAGCGGCTTAAAATCCAGATCAACGATGCAGCGCATCACATCTATGCCGAACTGGAGTTTGAAGCCCGAGCGCGTGCCGTCGAAGAGCCTCGCTTCACGTTTCGTCAAGGCCCGCGCACGGTGATGGATTACACGCGCATGACGCAGAACGGCAGCTATGAGGGCTTCATCCTGATCAAGGGAATGCGCGTTGACCTCGACGCAGGAATGATGCTGGGAACGCGCGATCGCTCCTGGGGCATCCGCCCGATCGGACTTGCAGATCCACAGCCCGCCGCTCCACCAGCACCGCCGCAATTCTACTGGTTATGGTCACCCCTGAACTTCCCTGACCGCTTCATGCTTTTTCATATCAATGCGGACGCAAGTGGGCGCCCCTGGAACAACGCTGCGGTTCTGGGCGAGCTTGGCGATGCAGCGCCCAAGATCATGTCGAAGAGCGATTGCGAGGTCACCTACAAGTCAGGCACCCGGCATGCTTCGAAGGCCATGATCCATCTCTACGATGATGTGGGAGGACAATGGGATGTCGAGTTGACGCCGCGCTTTAATTTCTACATGTCGGGCATCGGGTACACCCATCCCGAGTGGGGGCATGGCCACTACAAAGGTGAGCTTGCCGTCCATTATGACGTCTATGACACGGCCACGGTCAACGAAGCCCTGCCACTGTTCCTGCACGTGCAGGCCTTTGTTACGGCGCGCCTTAAGGGACCAGATGGCGAGCGCGTTGGGGCAGGTGTGCTGGAGCAGCTGGTACTGGGACCGCACGCGCCATCTGGATTAACCGGACTTCTGGATCCCGCACCATGACTGAAGAAAAAATACTTGCCGACCAATTGGCACTCTATCTCAGCCGACACTTTGGCCACGCGGTCGAGGTGAAGGACCTATCACGCATTCCCGGCGGTGCGAGCCGGCAAACCTATCGCTTTATGGCCTCTTACGCTTCAGGCCCGGAGCCGGTCGAGCGCGCTCTGATCCTGCGCCGGGACCCGGCCTTCAGTCTGATTGAGACTGAGCGTATGACAGAATTCGCCGCCTATCGCGCCTTTCACAAGGTTGGACTTCCGGTCCCTGAGCCGATCGTCCTCGAGCTTGGCAGTGAGGCACTGGAACGGCCCTTTTTCATCATGGAGGCGATCGAGGGCTGCTCTGCTGGCTCGCTGCTTGCTGCGGACCCCTATGGCAGCCATCAGGAGACCATCGGCGAGCAGTTCTGGAGCGCGCTTGGTCGCATCGCTGGCAGCGATCCGGCTACGCTTGGGCTCTTGAGCCTTGAGAGCCCCAAAGACAGCACACAGAGCGCTCCCCACGAGCTTGCCCGCTGGGAGCAGGTGATCCGCGAAGACAGTCTTGAGCCACAGCCGATTGCACTGGGAGCCATTCGCTGGCTCCGACGGCATCCGCCGCCACCGGCGGCCAAGCTCTGCGTCGTACATGGTGACTATCGCAGCGGAAATTTCCTGCACGATGGTGCCGGGAATATTCGGGCAATCCTCGACTGGGAAATGGCGCACCTGGGCGATCCCCTTGAGGACCTCGCCTGGGCGCTTGATCCGCTTTGGAGTCATGGCAATCCCGACAGACCGGGCGGCATGATCGGTCGCGACGCAGCACTGCGCATCTGGCAGGAGGCAAGCGGACTTACGGTGGATCCGCAGGCTCTTGCATGGTGGGAAATTTTCGCCCAGGTGAAAGGTCTCGCGATCTGGATCTCTGCCGCCCGCGAATTTTCCGAGGGACGCAACACTGAAGCCGTTAATGCCTTCTCCGGAATCTATTGTACGGCCTTTCACAATCGCACGCTTTCCGAGCGGCTCCTGGAAATATGTGAACCATGAAACCATCCAGCTCTGAACTTCTCATGGTGCTCCTACAAGACCTCAGCCTGCGCATCGCACCGGCGCTCGCGGACACCTATCTGCAAAGCAGTGCCCAGCTCTGGGCCGTACTTTGTCTTTTAACAAACCAGGAACAAGCGCGAGCAGCCGATGTTCGGCTCAAGGACATCCGCAGCATGCGCGCAATGTTTGGTAGCTTATCCGAGCTGGTTGGCCCCGAGCTCAAGGCTCGTCTGCGCGCCGCGCACGCTGGTGAGGATCATCACCTCGACATTGCGAGCCTTGATGCCACCCATGGCGAACTCAGCACGCTACTCATTACACTGCAGGAAGACCTTGAAATGCGCGCGGACAAGACAGCGCGGGAAGCCTGCAAAGTGATCTGGAGCCATCTCAATGCCTCGGCTCAGCGACACGCCCTCACGCTTCCGTTCAGCTAGGCTCCGCGCGGATGGGCCTGCGCATAGATCTGCAACAGCTGATCCGTTTCGAGTTTGGTGTAGGTCTGGGTCGTCGACAGGGAGGCATGCCCCAGAAGCTCCTGCACTGCGCGCAGATCCCCACCCCCAGCCAAAATGTGGGTTGCAAAGGAGTGACGCAAGGCGTGTGGCGTAGCCCGGGCAGATAGTCCCAAGGCACCGCGCAGGCGCTGCATCAAGAGTTGCGCTTCGCGTGCCGACATCGGTTTTCCGGTGCGCGACACAAACAGTGATGCCTCACGCGTCTGGACGAAAGGCACAAGCGCAGCATATTGGGCAGTGGCTTCGCGTACGACCGGGAGGAGCGGAACAACCCTTTCCTTTCGGCCCTTGCCGAGAATACTGAGGGTCTCGCCCAAGGGCACGTCGCCACGCCGCAGCGACAAGGCTTCGGAAATGCGCAACCCGGTTCCGTAGAGCAGGGTGAGCAACGCGACGTCACGGGCAGCAAGCCACTGGACCGGATGCTCGGCGGCCGCCGCCAGTGTGCGTTCGGCATCACGTTCGCTGAGGGGACGCGGCAGCGGGCGAGCGATGCGCGGCGTCCTCACGGCACGTGCGGCCGGATTGTCCAGCACATTTTCGCGTGCCATATGCTTGAAGAAGCTGCGGACTGCGGCAAGTGCACGCTGTATGCCACGGGGCCCGAGGCCATCCCGTCGGCGGGCGGCGATAAAGGCACGGATATCACTCACCGAAAGAGCGGCCAGCGCCTCTTCCTCGATCACAGTCCCCAGATGGGCGGTAAGAAAATCAAGGAAACAGTCGAGATCATAACCATAGGCGACAAGCGTGTGAGGACTGGCTCTGCGCTCGTGAGCCAGAAACGCGAGCCAGTCACGTTTTAGCGCTTCGGCAGATCGAGCCATGCCCTGATCGCTCGTTCCAGCGCCCGTGCAAAATATCCAATTTCTTCGGAGCTTTCTTCTCCTTCAAAGCAGAAAGGCGCGCGCGCTCCCAGCACAAAAACTGCGGGAGGCGTATCTGCTCCTAGCCGCAAGCGAAACACAGCCAAGCTCCTGCAGCCACGCCCGGCCGGCCCCAAAAGGACTTCTCCACCATTCGACAGAATCACGCCGCTTCCGTCTCGTCCCAGAATACGCGACACCATACCTGGCGCAACAAGGCGCACCCGCTGCGCTCCGGGTACGGCGCGGCAAGCCTCGCCTTCGATACAGATGCCGGCAAGATCTGCGCCAAAGGCATCGGGTGAGCCGACGGCAAGCCCCACCGCCTCCTCAAAACTGCGCGCATCAAGAAGCTCGAGAAGAATACGTCTAACAGCCTCCCCAATACCCTGGCGTGATCGCAGCCCGTCACATTCAGCTCTCAGCGCAGCATTCTCGCGCACCAGCTGCTCGATCACGTGACGCTGCAGATCCCTGATCTCGCAATCGCGAAAGCGTTCCGGCAGCAGCATGGCCAACAATTCGCCGTCGGCAGCAAGGCGCGCCCGATTCAGGCGCACAAAGGCTTTTACTGCCTCGGCAGCGGCTTCAGCCGGATCTATAAGGACTGCGCTTTCCATCGATGACAAGACCCGCCGGGATTGACCACAAAGAATCACTCTTCGAAAGTGTACCTATGAATTCAGCCCGCTTGAAGCCTGCTGCTGCCGAGATTGGATCCAAGCCGGTATCGGTTTTGTTGCCGTTGCCGCTGCCGGGCCCGTACGATTACCGTCTTCCGGACGGCGTGACGGCTCCGCGCGGACTTCTGGTCGAGGCGCCCTTGGGTGCGCGTACCCAACTTGGAGTTGTCTGGGGCAGTGGCAATGCGAAGATAGCGGCGCACAGGCTCAAGACTGCAGTTCCGCTCGGCAACCACGCCTGTCTGCCAGAAGCGCTGTGTGACTTCGTTGACTGGGTTGCGCGCTACACCCTGAGCCCACAAGGCTCGGTCCTCGCCCTTGCGTTGCGAGCCCGTGGCGCCTTTGACACAGAGACACTCCGCCTTGCTTATCGTCGCTCATCGGTTACGCCGCCGCGTCTCAGCGACAAGCGCCAGCGTGTACTTGATGTGACAGCAGATGGACTGGCCCGCGGCATCGCAGCAATTGCAGAGGAGGCCAATGTCTCGTCGGCCATTGTACGGGCGCTTGTCGCCGCGGGCGCACTGACCGCTGACGCACTACCTGAATTCGCACCACTACCCGTTCCGCAGCCGGATTTTGCCGTGCCAGTTCTGCGCAGCGAGCAGCACAGTGCCGCCGAGGTCTTGCGCGAGGCCGTTATGGCCAGGACTTTTTCGGTCTCCCTGCTCGATGGTGTAACCGGCTCCGGCAAGACCGAGACCTATTTCGAGGCGGTGGCAGAGGCTCTCAGGCTGGGCCGGCAGGTGTTGATCCTGCTCCCCGAAATCGCCCTCAGCGTGCAGTTTTTGGAGCGCTTTGCCGCGCGCTTTGGTGTGCCACCGGCCGAATGGCATTCCGATCTGGGTCACAAGGAGCGAAAGCGTGTTTATCGCGCCGTGCTTGGAGGGGAAGCCCGTGTTGTGGTAGGGGCGCGCTCAGCACTTTTTTTGCCGTTTCAGGATCTGGGTCTCATCATCGTCGATGAGGAGCACGAGCAGGCGTATAAACAGGAAGAGGGCGTCATCTACCACGCGCGTGACATGGCGGTGGTGCGTGGACGCATCTCCTCTTCGGCCGTGGTGCTTGTCAGTGCAACGCCTTCACTGGAGAGCTATGTCAATGCCCAGGCTGGCCGTTATCGCTGGCTGAAGCTGGCTGCGCGGCACGGCGTGGCGAAATTGCCCAGGATCGATCTCATCGATTTGCGTCAGCATCGCCCGGAGCCTGGCCACTGGATGTCTCCGGTACTGATCGACGCGCTGCGAACGACGCTGGAAGAGGGCGAACAGTCCCTGCTTTTTCTGAACCGGCGCGGCTACGCTCCCCTGACACTGTGTGCGCAATGCGGTCATAAGTTCACCTGCCACCAATGTTCAGCCTGGCTCGTCGAGCATCGCTATCACCGCCGCCTCGTCTGTCATCATTGTGGCCAGGACACACCAACGCCCACCGTCTGTCCTCATTGTGGCGCGCAAGACAGTCTGATCGCCTGTGGCCCAGGCGTGGAACGTCTGGCTGAAGAGTTCGTCCAGCATTTTCCCGAAGCCCGCATGGCCATCGCCTCATCCGACACCATGCATGGGCCGGCGGAGCTACAGGCTGCTATCCATGCCATGTCCCGCGGTGAAATCGAGGTTTTGATCGGAACGCAGATGATCGCCAAAGGCCATCACTTTCCCAATCTTACCCTCGTGGGTGTGATCGACGCAGACCTCGGCTCCGCGGACGGCGACGTCCGCGTGCGCGAACGAACCTTTCAGCTTCTGCACCAGGTCGCGGGGCGCGCAGGGCGCGCGGCTAAACCCGGTAGAGTCCTGGTGCAAACCCACAGCCCCGAAGATGTAGTTCTGCAGGCGGTGGCGGCAGCGGATCGCGATGTTTTTTATGATCAGGAGCGGCGTTTGCGGGAGCGGACCCACGCCCCACCCTTTGGCCGACTTGCCGCCCTCATCCTGTCCGGAGTTAACGGCGATGCTGTCCGAACGATGGGCAAGCGTTTGGCACAAGAGGCACCCGCGGCCCGCGGCGTCAGGATCTGGGGACCAACACCGGCCTTCTATCAGCTTTTACGCGGTCGCACGCGAGAGCGCCTTCTGGTGCAGGCGGAACGATCGGTCGATGTACAGGCCTATCTGCGTCAATGGCTGGGGCCCATCAAACTGCCTGCCAGCGTCCGCCTGGTGATCGATATCGATCCGATCAGCTTCTTCTAGGCAGTCTATTTGCCTGCGAGCTCACGTACATCGACAAGGTGGCCGGCAATGGCAGCAGCCGCAGCCATTGCCGGGCTCATCAGATGCGTACGCCCGCCCCGGCCCTGTCGTCCTTCGAAATTACGGTTTGACGTCGAGGCGCAGCGCTCACCAGGAGCCAGACGATCAGCGTTCATAGCCAGACACATCGAACAGCCAGGTTCGCGCCACTCGAATCCGGATTCGATGAAGATGCGGTCGAGGCCCTCCGCTTCAGCCTGCTCTTTCACCAGCCCGGAGCCGGGAACAACCATGGCCCCGACATGCGGCGCCACCTTTTTACCGCGCACGATCGCAGCTGCCGCACGCAGATCCTCGATGCGGCCATTGGTGCAGGAACCGATGAAAACGCGATCAATGCGGACCGTGTTCAGTGCCGTTCCCGGTACGAGGTCCATATAGGCAAGGGCGCGCTCGATGCCGCTCCGCCGGTTGGCGTCCGTTTCTTTCAGGGGATCAGGGACCACGGCGTCAATGGTGAGCCCCTGTTCGGGCGACGTGCCCCAGGTCACCATGGGGCCCACGGCGGCCGCATCAACGACAATTTCCTGATCGAACTGAGCTTCCGGATCAGAATTCAGCGTGCGCCAATATTTAAGGGCTGCCTCATAAGCCGCGCCCTTGGGCGCACGGGGGCGGCCCGCGATATAGGCGAAGGTAGTCTGGTCAGGCGCAACCAGGCCTGCGCGCGCGCCGGCCTCGATGGTCATGTTGCATAAGGTCATGCGCCCTTCCATCGAGAGCGCGCGCACCGCGTCGCCGGCATATTCGATGACATAGCCCGTACCACCAGCGGTACCAATGCGGGCAATGATGGCGAGCGCGAGATCCTTGGCAGACACGCCCTGCGCGAGCCGGCCATTGACCGTCACCCGCATGTTTTTGGACTTGGGCATAGCCAGTGTCTGGGTGGCAAGAACGTGCTCAACCTCCGACGTACCGATGCCGAAAGCCAATGCCCCAAAGGCACCATGGGTCGAGGTGTGGGAATCGCCACAGACAATGGTGGTACCGGGCAAGGTCCAGCCCTGCTCGGGACCAACGATATGGACGATGCCCTGGCGGATATCGTTCATCGCAAGATATTCAATACCGAACGCGGCAGCATTCTCTTCCAGCGTGCGGACCTGCAGCGCCGCTTCGGGATCAGCGATGGGTTTGTCGCGATCCTTGGTCGGAACATTGTGATCGGCAACTGCGAGCGTCAGATCAGGCCGGCGCACCTTACGCCCAGCATGGCGCAGGCCTTCAAACGCTTGGGGGCTCGTGACCTCATGCACCAGATGGCGGTCAATATAAATGATCGGCGACGCCCCTTGCGGGGCAGCTACCAGGTGGGCATCCCAGATTTTGTCATACAGCGTTTTGGCCATGTTTCACGTCTTATTTGTGTGCAAAGTAGAAAACTGCAAGCATGATGAGTATGGTTACAAACTGTGCCAATACGCGCATGCGCATCAGCCGATTGGACCAGCTACGAGCCTTAGCACCCTCGACAAACAAGGTCGACAGGCCAAGAATCAGAATGACGACAACAACCGCCATTCCGATGCCGACAAAGATCAAACCACTCACGTAACCTTCCTTCGCAGGCCGGCACATGGAGGAACCACCATCAGGCTCCGCGCGGCATGCCATTGAGGTCCATGGTAGATTCGCCTAGGCGCTTTGACAAATGGGAGATAGGAACCCTCAGCATGGACAAGATCCCCCCTGAACTCCTGGCCCGCGCCGAACAGGGAGATGGCGAAGCGCAGATCGCGCTTGGCCGCAAATTCGATGCGGAAGGCCAGGTGGCGCTGGCACGCGGCTGGTTTGCGCGTGCCGCCAAGACCGGAAGCCGCGACGGGCTGCGTGAGCTCGCCACCAATCTTCTAATCCGCCTGCCGATCGTTGAACATGACGGACTGGGCATGATGCAGGCAGCAGCCCGTGACGGCGACGCCCTGGCGGCCTATTACTGGGGCCTTCTGACCGCCGAGGCCAGGTTTGCCGAACGCTGGCAGGTTGGCATGGCCTGTCTTGGCGACGCCGCCGAACGTGGGCTCGCCATGGCCCGTGAGGAGCTACAACTTTTGGCGCCAGAAGGGGTTTCCGGCTTTGCCGTGGACGGCTTTGTCAGCCCACTGCCACTGGAATTCATCTGCCAGGAGCCTCGAATCGCCATCATTCGCGGCTGCCTGCGCACTGATCTGTGCGACTGGTTGATCCTTAAGAACCGCGACAAGGGTACACGTGCGCCGGTTCATGACCCCGCCAGTGGCCAGCACCGCATCGAGTATGCACGCTCCAACAGTCACGTGATCTGCGACCTGCCCAATACGAGCATGGTCGTTACGCTGTTGCGGGCACGGATACTGGCCAGCATTTCACCGGCAGCTCGGCCTGAACTGACCACGCTCCTGTACTACCGTCCTGGCGAAGAGTTCTTGCCGCATTACGATTTCTTTGATTTGAGCAATCCGGGCTCGGCCCGCGAAGTCGCGCAGAAGGGACAACGCAGCGCTACCTGCCTTGTCTATCTCAATGATGACTATCAGGGTGGCGAAACCGAATTTCTCAAGATCGGCTTCAGCCACCGTGGGCGCAAAGGCGATGCGCTGGTGTTCTGGAACTTGCGGGCCGATGGCCGACCGGATCCTCTGACCTATCACGCCGGCCGACCCACAATCTCGGGCGAGAAATGGGTCGTGTCGCAGTGGCTGCGCTAAGTCTTACCAGCTCCCGGTGTTGGGCATAGAAGCCCAGGGCTCAGCTGGAGCCTTGGGCGGACCCGCCTGCAGGAGCTCAATGGAAATCCCGTCGGGAGAGCGCACAAATGCCATGTGTCCATCACGTGGCGGCCGGTTGATGGTCACACCACCATCCATCAGACGCTGACAGATGGCGTAGATGTCCTCCACCCGATAGGCCAGATGTCCGAAGTTGCGCCCGCCACCATAGTCTTCCGGATCCCAATTAAAGGTCAGTTCGACTAGCGGAGCCTGGTTGGCTTCGGCCAGCTTCAGATCCTCTGGAGCGCACAGGAAGACAAGGGTAAAGCGCCCCTTTTCGTTGTCGACGCGACGAACTTCCTTCAGTCCAAGCTTGGCACAATAAAAGTCCAGACTGGCGGAAAGGTCCGATACCCGGACCATGGTGTGCAAGTAGCGCATAGAACTCTCCATCAATGTGTTCAGGCCAGGACGTCGACGCCACCATCATTCAAGCTCTCAGGAGCGATGGCAACGGCGGGCGCGATCTCCCTGTGCAACTTTAGTGGCGCGTGCCGCTCCTGCCCTGCGCTATTCTACCGTGCAGCGCAGGCGTGCCGAGCCAGATCATGATTGGCCGGTGAGTTTCGACTTGAGCTCGTAGATGAGCTCAAGCGCCTGCCGCGGTGTCAGGCTGTCGGGCGTAGCAGCAGCCACCATGGCCTCGAGCTCCGAAGGCTGGCTTTTGGGTTGGGAATTCGGGGTCATCGCCGTTGAGAACAAGGGCAAATCGTCGATACGTGCCAGCGGCTTGTGCCCCTCGCGTCCATCCTCCAGCGCCTTGAGCACAAGTTCGGCGCGGGCGATGACGGCGGGGGGAAGTCCCGCAAGCTTGGCAACATGGATGCCGTAGGAGCGGTCGGCGGCGCCCGCTGTCACTTCATGCAGAAAGACGATGCTATCATTCCATTCGCGCACCCGCATCGTCACGCAGGTCATCGCTTCCAGCCTTTCGCTGAGCGCCGTCATCTCGTGATAATGGGTTGCAAACAGCGCCCGGGCGCGATTGCTCTCACACAGATGTTCGGCGGCGGCCCATGCAATGGCAAGTCCATCATAGGTTGCAGTACCGCGGCCAATCTCATCGAGAATCACAAGCGAGCGTTCGCTTGCCTGATTGAGGATGGCGGCAGTTTCGACCATTTCAACCATGAAGGTTGAACGTCCTCGCGCCAGATCATCAGCCGCTCCCACCCGAGAGAACAGCTTGTCGATCACACCGATGTGGGCATCCTCGGCCGGCACATAACTTCCCATCTGCGCCAGTACCGCAATGACGGCATTTTGACGCAAAAAAGTTGACTTGCCAGCCATGTTGGGTCCGGTGACAAGCCACAACCGGCCAGGTCCATCAGGGGACAGATCACAATCATTGGCCACAAAGCTGCCGGACTGCTCGGCCTGCAACGCCGCCTCAACCACCGGATGTCGCCCGCGTCGGATGCGAAACACGAGCGAGCTGTCTACCTGAGGACGGGCATAGTTTTCTGTATCCGCCAGTTCAGCCAGAGCTGCTGCAACATCGAGGCAGGCCAACGCATCAGCGATTGTCCCGATGGCTGTTTGTACCGCAAGCACATCGGCGGTGAGCCCTCCAAACAGCTCTTTTTCAATGGCCAGGGCCATGTCGGCAGCCTGCGCAATACGGTTGTCCAAGGTCGCAAGTTCGTCGGTTGTGTAGCGTACCGCGCTACCAATGGTCTGGCGGTGCCTAAACAGCTCCTGTGCCTTGGTTGCGTCCAGCCGTTCGGCATGACTTGGGGTCAACTCAATGAAGTAGCCGAGAATGCCATTATGCTTGATTTTGAGCGATGCGATCTCGGTTTGCTGACGGTATCGCGCCTCAAGACCGGCGATGACCTTGCGACTTTCATCCCGCAAGGCACGTTGTTCGTCGAGTTCCTCATGCGCGCCCCTGCGTATGAAGCCGCCGTCGCGGGTGGAAAAAGGTGCCTCATCGACCAGCATCGCTGCCAGCTTTTCACCAAGGCTCCGGCAAGCGGTAAGTCCGCTACTCAGCGCGGCACAGGCCTCATCGATTTCGCCCGCCGCCGCCGACAATGGATCACGCGCTTGATCCAACTGGGTCCACAAGCCTTGCGCTGCCACCAGTCCGTCACGTACTGCCGTCAAATCCCGTGGCCCACCGCGGTCGACCGAGAGACGGGCGAGTGCCCGGGCAATATCGGGCGTTGCACGTAGCGCTGTGCGCAACTCTCTGCGCAACGTGACGTGGCTCAAAAAGAAGGCAATCGCGTCCAGTCGCTGCTTGATCGCCGCGATGTCTGTGAGCGGGGCACAGAGACGTTGCGACAGTTCCCGAGCCCCGGCTGCCGTAACGGTACGCTCAATGGTGGCAAGAAGAGACCCACGCCGTGTGCCCGAAAGGGTTTCAGTCAACTCAAGATTGCGTCGGCTCGCGGCGTCGATCGCCATCAGGCTGCCAGCACTGAGGCGCCGCAATCCGCGCAGTGCCGGCAATTTTCCTTTCTGGGTCAGGTCGAGATAGCCCACAAGCGCACCAGCTGCCGACAGTTCAGCGCGATCAAAGGCGCCAAAACCATCGAGAGCAGCCACCCCATAGAGCTGCTTGAGTGCCCGCTCACCGCCTATCGAATCGAACTTGATGGCCGGAAGCGGGGTCAGGGCCGGACCTAGAGCCGAAAGGATAGGACCAAGTGCCGCATCGCCCAGGAGCCCATCAGAAACGAGCAACTCACGAGGATTGAGCCGGGCTAGTTCCGCAGCGAGCCCCTCGGGGCTAGTGGATCCGACGAGGAACTGTCCGGTACTCATATCCGCCGAGGCCAGTGCAAAATCACCACCGGCCCGCCCCAGAGCGGCCAGAATGTTGGCACTGCGCGCTTCCAAGAGCGCATCCTCCGTCAGTGTTCCTGGCGTAACCAGACGGATGACCTCGCGAGCCACCACCGCCTTGGCACCGCGCTTTTTGGCCTCGGCTGGATCCTCGATCTGCTCGCAAACTGCGACTCGAAAGCCCTTGCGTATCAATTTTTCGAGGTAGGCCTCTGCGGCATGAACGGGTACGCCGCACATCGGAATGTCCTCGCCCAGGTGCTTGCCGCGCTTGGTCAGGGCAATATCGAGCGCCGCAGCCGCCTTGGCAGCGTCGTCGAAAAATAGCTCATAAAAGTCTCCCATGCGGTAGAAGAGGAGATAGCCCGCGTGGTCAGACTTGATCTTAAGATATTGCGCCATCATAGGGGTGGCGCTGTTGGTGACAGGGTCTTGACGGTTCATGATGGGCTCAGCCTAACAGATCGTTTCCTGGCCGGCGCGAATGCAGCTGTTGAAACGGCCCCTCGGATGGGTCGATATTCTGTGGATCTCTGACCTTACGCGGTATGCCCATGCCTCACAAACGACCTTCCTTCACCGAAGAAGAAGCCCTTGCCTTTCATGCGGGCGGCAAACCCGGAAAGATTGAGATCGCGCCCACCAAGCCGATGTCCACGCAGCGCGACCTGTCCTTGGCCTACAGCCCGGGTGTGGCGGTGCCGGTCAGGGCGATCGCCGAACGTCCTGACGCCGTGTTCGATTATACCGCCAAGGGTAATCTTGTTGCGGTCATCTCCAACGGCACGGCAATCCTCGGACTTGGCGATCTGGGGCCGCTCGCATCCAAGCCGGTGATGGAAGGCAAGGCCGTGCTCTTCAAGCGCTTTGCCGACGTCGATGCGATTGATCTTGAGATCGACACCAAGGACGTCGACGCCTTCATCAATTGTGTCCGCTACCTTGGGCCAACCTTTGGTGGCATCAATCTCGAGGACATCAAGGCTCCCGACTGCTTCATCATCGAACAACGCTTGCGCGAACTCATGGACATTCCGGTGTTCCATGACGATCAGCACGGTACCGCGATCATATCGACCGCCGGCATCATCAATGCGATGCACCTGACTGGCCGCCAGATCGACAGCATCAAGGTGGTAGTCAATGGAGCCGGCGCCGCAGGCATTGCCTGCCTCGAATTGCTGAAGTCGATGGGCCTGCCCAATGGCAATGCGATTTTGTGCGATTCCAAGGGCGTGGTTTATCGCGGCCGGAAGGAAGGCATGAACCAGTGGAAGAGTGCCCACGCGAGCGAAACCGACGCGCGGGACCTTGCAGATGCACTCAAGGGAGCAGACGTCTTCCTCGGCCTGTCGGTCAAGGGTGCCGTGACCCAGGCGATGGTCGCGAGCATGAATAAGGCTCCGATTATTTTTGCGATGGCCAATCCGGATCCAGAGATCACACCCGAAGAGGTCAAGGCGGTGCGTGCCGACGCCATCGTCGCAACCGGGCGTAGCGACTATCCCAATCAGGTCAATAATGTCTTGGGCTTCCCCTACATCTTCCGGGGTGCGCTCGACGTGCGCGCGACCACCATCAATGACGCGATGAAAATTGCGGCGGCCGAGGCGCTGGCGGCGTTGGCACGTGAAGACGTGCCCGATGAGGTGGCCATGGCCTATCGCGGCAGCCGGCCCTCTTATGGACCCGACTACATCATCCCGGTGCCGTTTGATCCCCGCCTGATCAGCAGGGTGTCCTCGGCGGTAGCCGAGGCCGCGGTGCGCACCGGTGTGGCGCGGCGTGAAATGAAGGATGCGCAGAACTATCGCGATCAGCTCTCAGCGCGCCTGGATCCCTCGGCCAGCCTTTTCCAGCGCATTACCGCAAGCGTGCGCGCCCATCCCAAACGCGTTGTGTTTGCCGAAGGTGAGGAGGAAGCGGTGATCCGCGCCGCGGCGGCCTTTCAGAATTCCGGCCTCGGCAAATCTCTTCTGGTGGGACGCGAGGAGATTATCAGGAACGGCCTGCGTAAGGCGGGATTTGATCAATCCGCCTTCGAAATCTGCGTACCGCACTCGGCGCAGGACGCAGCACCGTATATCGAGGCGCTCTATGAACGTCTGCAACGCCGTGGTGCGCTTTACCGGGACTGCGTCCGCATGGTCACCAATGATCGCAACATCTACGCGGCCTCGATGCTGCGCGCTGGTGATGCCGATGCCATGGTTACCGGAATTACGCGATCCTACGCCGTTGCACTCAATGACGTGCGCATGGTGCTTGATCCGCCACGCGGCGAACGGCCGATCGGCATCAACGTGCTGTTCTTAAAAGGTCGGGTCGTATTTGTTGCTGATACCAGTGTGCATGAGATGCCCACGAGCGAGGAACTCGCTGATATCGCGGTACAGGCCGCGCATGAAGCCCGGCGCTTTGGATTTACACCGCGCGTGGCCCTGCTGGCGTCCTCGACCTTCGGTTTCCCACGCTCTGAGCGCAGTGAGCGCATCGTCGAAGCGGTCAAGATACTTGCCCGACGCGATGTCGATTTCGAGTATGATGGAGAGATGGCTGTCGATGTAGCGCTCGATCGTGAGAAGCTGGCGCTTTATCCGTTCTGCCGCCTTACCGATACCGCCAATGTGCTGATCATGCCCGCGATCCACTCCGCCTCGATTTCAACAAAGCTGTTGCAGCAGATGGGCGGCGGCAATGTAATTGGTCCACTCCTTGTCGGGTTGGACCGTCCGGTGCAGATCGCGCCACTTGGAGGCAAGATGAGCGAGGTCTACAACGCTGCGCTGATCGCAGCGCTCTGAGCCTATCGCGGGCTGCGTTTGGCGAGAATACGTTGCAAGGTACGCCGGTGCATATTGAGCCGACGCGCGGTTTCCGAGACGTTGTGGCCACAAAGCTCATAGACCCGCTGAATATGTTCCCAGCGCACACGATCGGCTGACATGGGATTTTCAGGCGGCTTGGGCTTGCCGCCGGGAGCTGCGAGCAGCGCAGCCATGATATCGTCGGCATCGGCGGGTTTGGGCAGGTAATCGATGGCGCCGTATTTGACCGCAGCGACCGCGGTGGCGATGTTGCCAAAGCCGGTCAGTACCACCACACGGGCATCGGGACGAATACCGTGCAGCAGCTCCACCACATCAAGACCATTGCCATCATCGAGTTTGAGATCAACGACGGCAAAGGCTGGAGGGTCTTCCTTGGCGCGGGCAAGGCCCTGAGCCACGGTTTCGGCGATCGCCACGTGGAAGCCCCGAGCTTCCATGGCCCGGGCCAGACGCTCGCGCAAAGGGCGATCATCTTCGACGATCAATAGGCTGCGGTCTTCAGGGAGGGGTTGGTCTTGAAGGGTCATCGGTCAATCCTTGGCGCTCCGATAGCGCCCTTCGAGCACTTCCGCAAGCAAAGATGAGACAATCTGTCGTCGTTTAGAGCCCTATGGTGCCGTTGGGGGGGCGTTCGGCATCAATGGTTCCGCGTGGCCAGCGGCAACTCACTCGGGCGCCACCCTCGGGGCGATTGCGCACCTGGACCCGGCCGCCCGTCTGTTCGATCAAGGTCTTAGCGATAAAAAAGCCCAGACCCATACCCTGCTGACCAGTAAAGTTCTCGCTCGGCGACAGCTGGGTTTCCCCTAAGGCATAGCTCCCCGGACGGGACGTGACATAAGGTTCGCCCAAGCGTTCGAGAATTTCTGGTGCGAACCCGGGGCCATCATCCTCGATGGTGAGCTGGAGCGAGGTCGCATCCCACGCTACCCGGATCTCGATGCGATGATTGGCAAAATCAGCTGCATTGGCCACGAAGTTATTGAGACTGTGCAGCAATTCGGGGGCCCGCCAGATCTTGGGCACTGGCCCGGCATCACCAGAAGGGGCCAGCTGAATCTCGATCTGCAGCTCCTCATGGCGGTAGCGTCCGACCAGATCATCGAGCATAGCGGCGACCGAGATGCGGTTGGTAGCGTCGAGGACACTTTGTTCCGGGCGGGCAAGACGGGTGAGAATCGTGCGGCAACGTTCGGCCTGCGCACGCAACAAGCTCGCATCCTCGGCCTGCTCTGAGCCTTTGGGCAGCTCCCGCTCAAGCTCGCGTGCGACGACCGCGATGGTGCCGAGGGGAGTTCCAAGTTCATGAGCCGCCGCCGCGGCCAAGGCGCCAATCGATGCCATGCGATGTTCGCGCGCCAGGGCCAGCTGCGTTGCTGCCAGGCCGGCCGACATGCGGGCCGCTTCACTGCCGATGCGCCAGGCATAGATCGAGGTGAAGCCGATCCCGATTACGATCGAGGCCCAAATTCCAACCTGATAGAGCGCGGGAAGCTGCAGCAGCTCGTGTGGCGCCCACGGCAGAGGCAGGTGCACGATCGCCACAAGCGAAACCGCTGCAAAAGACAATCCCGCCAAAATCAGCGTGTTTCCTAGGTTGAGCGTCGAGGCGGCGATCACCACTGGAGCCAAAAACATCAGGGCGAAGGGATTCTCGAGCCCTCCTGTGAGATAGAGCAGGGCCGCCAGCTGAAGGACGTCATAGGCAAGAAAGATGGTCGCCTCGAGATTGGTCAACCGATGGGTCGCAGGAAAGTGTACCGCTAGAGCAACGTTGAGGATCGCGCTGGCAGCTATGACGCCAATACACTCGGCGAGCGGGAGCTGATAAGCCAGTCCGAAATAGACGATGAAAAGGGTTGCCGACTGCCCGCCAACCGCCAGCCAGCGCAGATTGGAGAGGGTACGCAGACGCACCCGACCGCGGCTCGTTGGCGCGGCAAAGGCAAACTCATCGGCAAACTTTTGCGGCCGTAAGCCAATCCAGCCCGGTCTCTTTTCTGTCAATGTATTCATGTTTTCATCACACTGTCGCCATCCGAGCAGTTGCCCGCCCCCAAAGAGCGACGATTTCGCGCTTCAGTTGACACCGTCAAGAGTCTATCAGTCTCACCTCTGACTGCCAGCCCGGCGGCCCGCAACCAGGATCTTCCATGCCCCGCAGCGCGCTGATCGCGATGATCATCCTCGTCACCGGCATCGCCGCTGGGACCCTGTGGTACGTTGGCGACCAGCTCGCCTCAAACAGGATCAACATGACGAGCGTCGGCGACACGAAAATCGGCGGACCGTTTTCGCTGACCGATCAAAATGGCCATACGCGCACGGACAAGGATTTTATTGGCCATTATATGCTTGTGTACTTTGGCTACACCAATTGTCCCGACGTCTGTCCAACCACGCTTAGCGTCATGGCCGACGCGATGGAAAAACTTGGCGGTGCTGCCCATCAGGTAGTGCCCATCTTTGTTACCGTTGATCCCGCGCGTGACAGGCCGCGCGTGCTAAAATCCTATCTGGCCGCGTTTGGGCCGGAGTTCGTAGGGCTAACAGGTTCACCCAGCAGCATCGCTGCCCTAGCCAAAGAATATCACGTCTACTACAAGGTCCAAAAGTCGACCAAAAACGGAAGCTATGCGGTAAACCACTCCAATGTGATCTACCTGATGGGACCTGAGGGCAAGTTCATCGCCAATTATGACGAGACCCTGGGCCCGGACAAGCTGGCCGCCGCAATCGCGCGCCATATCGGTGCCTAGACGCGCTCGAGCCTTCAAATCAAAGATGGATCAAGTCCTGCGGCAAGCATCGCCGCGATGAGCGTGTTGCGCATCAGGCAGACGATCGTCATAGCGCCAACACCACCCGGTACAGGGGTGATGGCGCGGGCGCGCTCGGCGGCAGCGCTGAAGGCTACGTCACCCACAAGCCGGCTCGTGCCGTCGGTGCCTTGCACACGGTTGATACCAACATCAATCACGACACCACCAGGTTTAACCCAGTCGCCCTGAACGAACTGCGGCCGTCCGATCGCAGCGACCAGAATGTCTGCACGCCGACAAAGCTCTGGCAGGTTGCGCGATTTCGAATGGGCCATGGTTACGGTTGCATTGGCAGCCAGAAGCAATTGCGCCGCCGGTTTGCCGAAGAGCAAAGAGCGACCGATCACCAGCGCCTCCTGGCCGGCGATGTCGCCGACATATTCCTTTAGGAGCAGCATGACACCCATCGGTGTACAGGATATGAGACGAGCACGCCCGCTCAGAAGCAGCCCCGCATTGGCGGCTGTAAGGGCATCCACGTCCTTGGCCGGATCAAGTGTGTCAAGAACGGCCGCCTCGCGGATCTGAGGAGGCAACGGCATCTGCACCAGTATCCCATGGATGCTGGGATCGGTATTGAGCGCCCTGACGACGTCCAGAACCTCTGCTTCGCTTGCATCGGCAGAGAGATGATGGCTGCGCGACGTAAAGCCCAGACTCTGGGCCATCTTATTCTTGTTACGGACATATACCTCACTTGCCGGATCAGCACCGACAAGCACCGTGGCAAGCCCCGGCACCAGGCCATGGGCCTCCTTCAGGTTGGCGGTTTGCTCGTAGAGGCGCTGCTTGAGGCGCGCGGCAACAGCCTTGCCATCGATGAGCGTTGCGGTCATGAGCATTCTCCCGTCGGATAACGTTGGACATAGCCGGCAGGGCCCACGCCGTCCACCGCTTTAGCCTGAGCCTCAGGTCACCTGCCAATCGGCAGGAAATCGCTACCACGCTATCGTGGTGGCGCGAGCCCGCTTTGGCTTTGAAGGTAAAGTCCGCCGTTGCGTATAACGGGGGGACACCTGCCAGTACCGATCCTGCCTCAGGAAAGACCGCCGGCACTAAGCCAGATCACCAGTCGTTGCAGAAACATCACCGCGATCAGCACGATCAAGGGTGACAGATCAAGTCCGCCAACGATCGGAACGACGCGGCGGACCTGGCGAAAAACCGGTTCGGTCATCGCCTCGAGGGCCCCTAATACCGAGCGCGCGAAGGAGTTGTAAACGTTAATGACACGGAAGGTCACCAGCCAGCTGGCGACCACCGCGGCGATGATCACCCAAGTGTATAGATCAAGGATCTCGAGGATCAACCAAATGAATGGATTGGCGGCGTACATGGGCGATGGCCTTGCGTCTAGGCGGGCTCCAGCTTGTAACCACACCGCGGTCCGCCGGCAACCCGCCGGACACGGCACCGAACACCTGCTTGTGCTTGACAGTGATCGGGGGCGCTCCCTAGATACGCCCCCGCGCCTGATCCTAAAGAGGCGCGGAACCGGCCTGGGGCTGTAGCTCAGTTGGGAGAGCGCCTCGTTCGCAATGAGGAGGTCAGCGGTTCGATCCCGCTCAGCTCCACCAGGCACTTAGCATCATCGCGCCCCTCCTGCCGACGCCGGCAGGCCCTCTAAACTCCCTTTGCGAAACGGCCTACGCTGCTGCGGTAAGCCAGCCAGGACACCTCGCTCTGGGCCAGCGGGAGCGCGAGGTCGTTTACGCCTCTGTGGCAAAACGACCCCAGTCGTCTTGATCGACCCTCCAGGTCCGTTCGTGCTGGGCCGCAAAATAGAAACGCACCTCGCCGCTTCGGCACGGCCTCGGCCTCCGCCAACCCACTCCATTCCTCTCGCAAAGCAATTTTCCACCCGACCCAGGTCCATCTGCTCAGACCGCACGCGTGGCCAGGGTTACCGCGGGAGAAGGCGTACGCTTAGGGGGCTCCACCAACCGAGCGCCGCAATGCGGCTTCCCGCAGCGACGCGTAACCGAAAACCTGGGTTACAACATGCTCTCCGCGCTAACGCGCCTGAGCTTGCTGGCAAGCGCGAACCAGCATGGTCCCGCGCCGATGAACCTCCGCAGCGTCAGCTCCCAGTCTAAACAGCTCCGCACCTATGCCAAATCCTGAGGCGCCTGCAGCCAGCCAGGCAGAAAGGTCAGCCGCTCCGACCCCCCCTACCGGAAAAACCGCTGTAGCTTTTGGCAGAACGCTGTTAAGCGCCTTGAGATAAGCGGGACCAAGCGGTCCGGCAGGGAACAATTTTAAGTACCTCGCCCCGGCTTGAAGAGCGGCAAATGCTTCAGTGGGCGTCACAAATCCCGGTATGACGGTCATGCCCTTTGCGACACAGCGGGAAATCACACCGGGATTGGTATTTGGGGTCACAACGAGTGTACCGCCAGCTCCATGCACCAGGTCAACACTGTTGGGGTCAAGAACCGTCCCTGCTCCGCACACCATCCGATCGGAAAATTCACGCGACAGCCGCGAAATGCTTTCCAACGGCTCTGGCGAATTGAGCGGAACCTCAACAATTCTAATTCCGGACGACACCAGCGCGTCTGCCACTGTCAAAACCGTTGCGGGCGTAATACCGCGCAGGATCGCTACGATTGGCATTTCCGCCAGCGCTTCCTCAAACTTCATTGCGACGACATCCTTGCATGGAGGTAGCTGAGGCCAGCAAGCGCCAACACAGCTCCGTCATAGCTGATACTGCGTACGTTGAATTTCCCTAGGGCACGGGCGTACAGGTCCGTGAGTAATGGAACGCCAATTATATGCACAACTGCCTTTGATGCGGTCTCCAACAAATCAGGCAGTGATGCAACCTCTGCGCCGATTAGCAATCCGGAAAGGTAGCTGCGTTGATCGGCAGCAGTCATTTCGCCCGCGGCCATTTTCGCCCGCACGCCAAAGAGTCGCGCCGAGAGCGCACAGCCATCGCCGGCACTCGCAATCCCGCGATCGAAGGTGGAGATCGAAATTGGTGCCTCGGGCGCGCTCAGCAGACTTTGACTCGATAGCAGGTCGAAGAGCTCGCCGCTTATCGCGGTGACAAACCTCTTCACTTTCCCATTTTCGACCAAAACCCACTTGCTGTGTGTGCCAGGCAGACACAGAACATGGCTATCCAGCTGGTGTCCTGCGGCCTGCTCGATCCAGCCAATGATCTGTGTCTCCTCGCCACGCGCAACATCCGTACCCAGCCCGTTCTTGCAGACGAGCCCTGGAACAATATCTACGTTGGGCTCGGACAGAACCCGAAAGAGGCTGCCTGCCAGATCCTCAGCAGATGCGGGGCAGGGACGGTACGGAACGACAGCCCAACCACGATTGGATCCGATCATCCCACACAGCAGCGCCGGTAAATTCTGCGCATGTAATTCTGCTTGAATGCACTGTGCAAATTTCTGCGCAGCTTCGCCTTGCTTTAAACGGCTTACGCCAAAAGGAAAGATCGCCTGCTGTAAAGCCCGACCGCCATCATCTACCCGCCAAGCCCGAACGCTGGTCGACCCCCAATCTACAGCAAGCCAATCACCACTCATATGCGACCACCATCGATAACAAAATTCTGGCCGGTTATCGCCGCACTTTCCACACTGCTGAGGAATAATACCAGCCGTGCCACATCCCCAGGAACAATGCGGCGCTTAAGTGCCACCTGCTTCATCCAATCGCTTTCCGCTTCCGGCGACAGCCACAGTGCCAACTGCCTTTCGGTGACAACCCAGCCAGGCGATATCGCGTTGACGCGCACACCAAATTGCCCCCAGGCACGGGCGAGCGTCTTGGTAAGCGCGATGATTCCGGCTTTTGCAGTATTGTACGCGGCGAGATTTTCCGGTGCCAAAAATGCATTGATTGAAGCCAGATTGATGATTGTGCCGGAGCCTCGTGACTTCATCCTTTCAAAAACGCGTTGAGATGCAAGCATGACCGGATCAAGGTTTATCGCAAGATTGCTCCGCCATGCGTCCCAACTCAGCGATGCAGCGTCATGGCGCTCATCGTGCGCGACATTATTCACGAGAATTTCGACCCCACCGAGAGCTTCCGACAACTCGTCGATAGTCGACATGAACATCGGTACGTTCCGTACATCACAGGCCCGAAAGACTGCTCCAGTACCTTCAGCGAGCAAACTTCCGGACTGACTATCAATATCCAGAAAGCCTACATTTGCACCTTGCTCACAGAAGGCGGCGACGATAGCTGCACCAATTCCGGTTGCACCACCTGTTACCAGTACCTTTCTTTCAGCCAGATCGGGATACTTTGCGCCATGCCGCATCAATGCGACTCCCGCTCCACGACGTCTCCACTTGCACCGACCAGAAAATCAAGATCGCAGCCCTGGTCAGCCTGTTGAACTGTATCACAATAGAGTTTTGCCCAACCCCGCGAATATGACGGTTGATACTTGGCTGACCTGAGATGCTTCCGCCGAAATGCGAGTTCATTATCGGGAACGAGGAGGTCAAGACGGCGATGAGGTCCGTCCAGGACGATTTCATCGCCATCGCGCACCAGAGCCAATGTTCCTCCTGCGGCGGCCTCGGGCGCCACATGGAGAATGACCGACCCAAAAGCTGTACCGCTCATTCGCGCATCAGAGATACGAATCATATCGCGCACACCCTTTTCGAGTAGCTTTTTTGGAAGTGCCATATTTCCGACTTCTGGCATTCCGGGATACCCCTTCGGGCCGCACCCCTTCAGGACGAGCATCGAATGCTCATCAACATCAAGAGCGGGATCATCGATGCGCGCTTTGTAGTCCTCAATACTCTCAAACACTACAGCGCGACCCCGATGGTTGAGTAGCGATGGAGTAGCCGCGCTCGGTTTGATTATTGCACCCAGGGGACAAAGGTTACCGCGCAATACCCAAACACCAGATGTCGTGCAGACCGGATCTGCCATGGTACGAATTACGTCTTGATTCGTGCATTCGGCATTATCGGCGATAGCTGACATTGTACTGCCCGAAACAGTAACGCTGTCCCGATTGATCAGCTCTCCCAGTTCACGAACAACGGCTGGTATACCTCCCGCGTAGCAAAAATCTTCCATCAAAAATCGGCCAGATGGCATTAGGTCCACAAGCAGGGGCACGTCGCGACCAAGCCGGTCGAAATCATCCAGGGTAAGAGACACGCTCAGCCGGCCAGCCAGGGCGAGTAGGTGGAGAATCGCGTTGGTCGATCCACCAATTGCGGCATGTACCCGAATGGCGTTTTCGAAAGCCTGCCGCGACAAAATGCTCGACATACGAACCTCTTCGCGAACCAGCTTGACGATTGCGTGGCCACTCATGTGAGCAAGCGCACGCCGACGCCCGTCCACGGCGGGCAGTGCCGCATTGTAGGGCAAGCTGAGACCCAGGGCTTCCACCAGACTTGCCATCGTCGAGGCGGTACCCATTGTCATGCAAGTACCTGCACTACGCGACATTCCGCTTTCGGCTGCCATAAAGTCGGAAAGTGTCATGTCTCCTGCCCGTACAGCTTCGGAAAACTTCCACACATCTGTGCCTGAGCCAATATCCTTGCCGCGGTACTTTCCGTTCAGCATTGGTCCGGAGGACACCACGATTGTTGGCAGATCAACACTCGCCGCCCCCATCATCTGGCCGGGCGTAGTCTTGTCGCAGCCGCCAAGAAGTACGACTCCATCGATAGGATTTCCCCGGATGGATTCCTCAACTTCCATCGCCAAAAGATTGCGGAAGAGCATCGCCGTTGGTCGCATCTGGGTTTCACCAAGCGACATCGCAGGGAACTCGAGTGGCAGACCTCCTGCTTCCCAAACACCGCGCTTCACGTGCTCGGCGATATCACGCAAATGAGCATTGCATGGCGTCAATTCCGACCAGGTGTTGCAAATGCCGATAACCGGGCGGCCGTCAAATACGTGATCGGGAAGGCCTTCGCTTTTCATCCAACTCCGATGAATGAACCCGTCCCGATCGAGCTTTCCATAGCTTTTGCTGCTGCGTGACACGTCTATTTTCCGCTTCCGTATCTTTTCAATAATTCACAATGTCATCCTTGGGCGAGCCGCCAGACTGACACGCTGGCTGGCGGCATGTCATGGCTCCCAATGAGAAATTCGGCATTGGCCGGCGCTGGCGCCCTTCGTGGTTCAGCGGAATAGTTGAAGGCAAACCTCATCATGCCGCGGTCACGCGTACGCACGCCCGAGTCCCGACTTTGTGGCTCCAGCCCTGCGCGAAGCGCAAGCTCAGACAAAACATAATTGAGGAATTCGCGATCCGGCCAGGTCGCAAGATACTCAATATGATCCTTGCGATACCATGCACCAGCCCCATCCGAAAAAGTCGCAAGCGGTGGCAGTGAGGTGCTGATATGCTCACGCCATACCAGGCCATGGAACTCACGCTCTTTGATGCGCACAGTTTCCCTCCATCGCATCGCCAGGCTCTCTACCCGGGTTATGGTTATGTCCAGCAATTCGGACAGGTTTCCTGGTGGCAGGTTGGGAACGATGGAAAGCGTATTTGTTTTCGATCCTGAGCGCGGGCCAAGCAGGACTGGCACACGGAGTTGACCAAGAGTGGCTGCGAATTTGTTGTCGGCAATTGGCAGGGAGGGAACAATGATGAGCTTGTACCCGGAAAGATCGCTATTCTCGGGCACGATATCGACATCAAGCCCCAGGCTTCGTAGCCCTTCATACATTTCGAACGCCAGACGTAGCCAGCGAAAGTTCTTTGCCTGGGGTTGGATCTGGAGCAGCCAATCGGCCTCGTAAGAGAAAACAAGTGCCACAGGAGCGATCTTGGAGACTGAAGACGTGTCGAGTTTGGATATTTCCTCGGCAACCTGTCTTACCTCAAGATATGCGACGTCCGGTTTGTTATTCGGCAGATTGAGGCCGGCGTGCATTTGTTCCTGGCCAAAGGGCACCTGACGCCAACGGAAGTAGGAAACGAGTTCAGCACCATGGGCGATGGCTTCCCACGTCCATAGCCGCACCATCCCAGGAAGTGGAGCCGGGTTGAACGCGGCCCAGTTTACCGGGCCGGGCTGCTGTTCCATAACCCACATGCGTCCACGGCCGCAGCCGCGATAAAGATCGTGATGAAAGGCCGCGATGTCGGGATGGCCCTGGCGCATGAATTCGCGCTTTTCCGACTCTGAGAACCAGAATTGCTCCGTAAAGCCGAGCGGGTAGGAGTCCCATCCGGCTACGTCGAGATCCTGTGCCACGGCGAAGTGGTCAAATTCCGTATAAAATCCCATGAAATTGTGAACTATGTCCCGCCCCGGGGAAAGACGACGCAGAATTTCCACCTGCAGGGAGTTGAAGGAAGCGACCTGATCGGAGGAGAAGCGCCAATAGTCGAACCGATGGGCGGGCGTAGCTTCGGTTACGGTCCCCGAGGGGGGATCAATTTGTGCAAATTCCTCATATTCCTGCGACCAGAATACCGTACCCCAGGCTTTATTGAGCGTCTGAATGTCGCCATAGCGCTTCTCCAGCCAATCGCGGAACGCCGTCGCAGCGGCGTCTGAGTAACTGATCGTGGTGTCGTGGCAACCATACTCGTTATCCGTTTGCCACGCGACGACGGCATCGTGCATGCCGTACCGCGAAGCCAAGGCGGTAACGATTCGGGCGGCTTCCGCGCGATAGATCGGACTAGAAAAGCAGTAATGGCGGCGTGATCCAAATTTGCGCAACTGCCCGCCCGCGTCACGCGCGAGTATTTCAGGATAGCGATCAACAAGCCATTTCGGTGGGCAGGCCGTGGGAGTTCCCATGACGACACCCAGACCCTGGCTGGCCAACGCCTCAATTGCGCGGTCAAGCCACTCCCAGTCGAATTGACCCGGATGGGGTTCGATACGACTCCAGGCAAACTCCCCAATTCGAACCCGGCTTATACCCAGTTCAGACATGGCAAGAGCGTCTGTCGGCCACAACTCTTCGTCCCAATGTTCGGGATAGTAGCAGACACCTAAACGCGGGCGCGCGGTCATGTGTTGTCCTCAAGTGATTTGTCTATTTTGCGCATCAGGCAAGAGATCAGAAAGCGGCGAGGGTCATGATCGTATCCTACAAAGTCCTGCCCCCTTGACGCTGCAAGAGGTCTTAGTTGGGCAAGCTTGCGTATCTGCCAAAGTGACATGATTTGGCGGGGTAGAACAGGCTATGCAGGAGCAGTATTTGGTCTGTCACATCCCGAGGTTCGCTATCCTTTATTAGAACGCAACTTGGACGGTCTGTAAGATGCGACCGTTGTAGGCGCGCCGTCGGCTTGCGGCTGGTCGTGGCGTCAGGCCTGATGATGGCACTTGGGACCGGCGAACGGATCTGCACCCAGTAATAGAGGATAGACCCTTCGCTATGCCGCGAAGTCGTGAACTGGCAGTCCCGCTACGCCGGCATCGAGGGCAAAAATCGAGCCGGCGAGGGGCTCTCCGGCCAGCTGGCCAGCGTCAAGACCCGTACGCGCGCTCGTAATATAGAGAGTTGACAGGCCCGGCCCGCCAAATGCGCAACTTGTAGGCTGGGAAACGGGCAGAGTGATGATCCGATCGATTTGCCCATCTGGTGCATAACGCACCACCCGTGATCCGCCCCATTGCGCATTCCATAGGTAACCTTCGCCGTCCATCGCGGAGCCGTCAGGTGCCATGGACTGTCCAAGGGTCGTGGCGAAGATGCGTCGATTTGAAATCTGCCCCGTCTTCTTGTCGAAGTTGAAGGCAAATATGGTTTGAATTCGGGAATCAGCAAAATAAAACGTGGTGTCATCCGGGCTCCAGGCTAGGGTATTGGATATGCCGACGTTATCGAGCATGCATCTGGCGCTCCGATCGGCGCTGATGCAGTAAAGCGCACCAGTATCTTCTTTCTCACCATCATGCATGGTGCCAACCCAAAAGCGTCCCATGCTGTCCGCTTTGGCGTCGTTGCAGCGATTCTCGATACGATCTTCCTCGATGCTCCATTTGCTATGGAGTGTGCCGCGCGATGGATCAAAGAGGGCGCAACCGCGATCGCAGGCGACAATGAGAGTGCCATCCCGCCGCGTTGCAATGCCGCTTGGCTGCGCATCAAGCTTGAAGCGCCTGTGGGTAGAGGTGCTCGGACAAAAGGATTCGATAGCGTAGCCTTTGATATCGACCCAATAGAGCGTGCCGCCGCGCTCATCCCAGCAAGGCCCTTCGCCCAAAAGACAATCGCGGCGAACAACACACATGACGTCACTCATTGGCAGTGCTCAAGCGATGGAGTGCAAATATGGCGACCTCACCGACCGCCATGACTGGTAACGGCAACCCCTGTTCACGCAGCACAAGCGCCGGAAGTATGACTTTTTCTCCAAGGCTCAGCGGTGGTGCATACTTTACCCGTGAGTGGGCAGCCGGGGGTATGTTGAGCTGTTGTACGCTCCAGTTACCCCTGTCCAGACCAGGGACTCGCAACGGTGCCAGCAAAGGATAGGGCGAGGACGAGAGGTGGGCCACGGATATCAAGGCGCTAGCCTCACCTATGGCCGCAAAGGCGCAAATGGAGCGATCGTCGTATTCCAGGCGCATAATCTGCGCATGACGCAAGTGATCACGCCAGCGTTTATGTTCGCGAATGACTGTAGCGATTTGAAGGCGTTCCTGAGCAGTCAGATCCAGAAGATTTGCCTCAATGCCCATGTGACCAAAAAATGCGGTATAGGCGCGGAATGCCGTGGACGCTTCGCGACCTGTGGTGTGCGCGCGTCTCGGACCAACGTGGCAGCCCATGATCTCGGGCGGGAAGAAAATTGAAAAGCCACGCTGGATGGTCTGCCGGTCATAGGGATCGTTACAGTCCGAGGTCCAGATCCGTTCGGCTCGAGTTAGCATGGCGTAGTCCGCGCGTGCACCGCCAGATGCACAGGCCTCGACTTCGATATCCTTGTGGGCATCCCGTACGCGGTCAAGTAGGCGATAGAGCGCCTGAATTTGGGCATACATCGCGGGTCGACCAGCGCTGAGGCCATGGCTGACATCTCGATTGGCATCCCATTTCAGATAGGAAATCGGATATTGGCTTAACAGCGCATCAAGCTTTTCGAAAATGGCATCGAAAACATCCGGACGGGTGAGATCAAGCATGTACTGACCACGGCCTAGCGGCTGGGCAAGGCCCTGTATCCCGAGAATCCAGTCTGGATGGGCCCGCATCAGGTCACTGTCGCTGTTGACCATTTCAGGCTCAACCCACAATCCGAACTCCATGCCACGGGCGATGACATGATTGATCAGCGGGCTAAGTCCATCAGGATATTTGATATCGTCCACCTCCCAGTCACCAAGCCCAGCCCGGTCGTTTATTCGTCTCTTAAACCAGCCATCATCGAGCACAAAGCGTTCAACGCCCATATCGGCGGCGAGGTCCGCGAGAGTTTTGAGTTTAGCCAGATCGTGCTGAAAATAGACGGCCTCCCACGTATTGAAGTGGACCGGGCGTGGCTTTTTGGCGATTCGCGGTGACAGTAGGCTTTGCCGCACGAAGGCATGGAGCTTTCGTGACGCATCGTTCAGGCCACGTTCCCCCCGTGCGACATACACCGGCGGGCTCTCCCAGCTCTCCGCTCTTTTGAGAACAACCTCTCCCGGCGTGAGGAGGACACCGCCCTGTAGCTGGATGCGCCCGTCACGCAGGCGTTCGGCAAAAAGCTTGTGATTTCCGCTCCAGGCCAGATGCAGGGCGATAACAGCGCCGTGGTTTTCACCGAAGCCCTTTTCTCCAGCGATGAGAAAGGGCGGGCTGTGATGAGAGGTACGGCCGGTCCGGTTTTCTTTGCCAATTTGGCCGGAGCTGAGGTACTGGCGCACCAGTTGGAATTCGAGCGCCCAGCGACCGTCGAACTGCGTGATATCTGCATACTCTGTAGGCAGCGTAAGGCCGGCAAGCCAATCAAGATTCAACCCGTCCGCACCCGTGTTGGTCAATTTGATGCGACTGGTGAGCACGCCCGTAGTTGGATCAAGTATCAGCTGCACAAGCAATGCAGCAGCCAAAGTCTCATCATTGAGAACGAAACTTATCTTCGTGCTATCCGCCTGGCAGCCTGCAAGGCGGAAATCCGTGATGGTGTCATAGCCGCCCCGGTGTGCCTGTATTGCGGGATGTCCGGTGAAGCCGCTCCCTGACTGGGGAATCAGGCTGGGTGCTTCGCCAAGGTCGAAGAGGCCATGAGGGACGGGACGTTCCGCGGCGCGGCAGAATTCCTCAAGGTCGATTTCATCGGGCAAGCGCGTTCCCCAATGAAGGATTTCCGGGAGCCCTTCCTCCCGGAACTGAAGCACCACTGTATCGTTGGAGCTGTCTAGCCGGTGGTGGCCACCAGCGGGCGTCGACATGGCCATTAAGGATATCCTCTGAGCATCAACCAGTATGCCTCATGTGCACCTCCAATGGGTATGATCCTTTACACTGAGCACGTTCCAGTCGCGCGCGCGTGTCATGGGGCACACGGGCTACGGCTTGTGCGCCGGATGAAGAAGGGGGTGGCCAAGAACCCGGCTGCGTGCTGTGCTAACTCTGAACTTCAGCTTCTCCTGGCCCGAAACACTGTATGCTCCGAATTGACCGCGCTTTGACGCTCTGCCAAGAAGCGCTCGACAGAAAGGATTTCGCGGCGGGGCGCTGTCGAGGGAAGGCTCAATGGCCCAAAAAGTGATGCGTTCTTCCGTAGCTGGAGGGCAGTTGGATGGCATCTTGCCAGCGCGCCAGGAAAGAAGTCGTGCCGCGCGAGAGCGTTTGCTTAATGCTGGCGAAGTCGTATTTGCCCGACTGGGGTACAATAACGCCCATGTTTCCGACATCGCGTCGGCGGCAGGTTGTTCGGTAGGAAGCTTTTATCGGCGCTTCCGGGACAAGGAGGCGTTTTTCCGCGCGCTGCACCAGAAGATCATCGAGCAACGCCGCCAGCGCACCGCTCTATTTTATAGCCGTCCGGAACTTGCTCAACTTCCCAGTGCCGAGGTGGTGCGGCTCTTTGTTAGGGACATACTTGGCTATTTCAGACAGAACTCAGGCTTCATCCGGGCACTGTTCCAGCGCACCCTGGATGAGGGAAATCGTGACTACTGGCCGGAAATACGCGAGGCCGCTGCCCTGGAAGGCGAGGGGCTGGCGCGGTTCCTTCGCAGCCGCGGGGAGCTGAGTCCCTCGGAGGCGCGCTATCATTGCGACTTCATTGTCCGCGTAATCGAAGGCACGATCGTTCACGCGGTTCTTCATGCGGGAGACGCACTGAAAGACGAGACGCGGTTCGTAGATGATCTTGCCCGTGTCGCCACACGCTCTCTTGGAATCAGCGATGCCTCCATCCCGGTGCCCAGGGGAAAGAGGCCCTCCGGTTCAAAAGCGTTCACCCAACCTCGCCGCCGCTAGCTAGCCAGCCAGCCAGCATCCCGAAGGATGGCTTGACCCGCACATTTTCCGCGCCAATAATGAGAATTGCAATTCCGGTTTTCAGATGCCGCGGTGTCGCGTCATCATCACAGGCCGGACTGCAGGGTCGTGGAGCCATCAGCTGACCGGACAGGCCATGGTGGACAGGATTTGCTGGTGCCAAGGCCCGAGAGGACCGAAGCACTTTGCTTTTGGTAAACTCGATTTGGTCCTGTGCGGGTCTGCGTCCAGGAAGCTGGTAGTCACCTCAACAGGGCGAGCTGCAATACGCACAGAGCGGGCTCGGGCCGATGTGCAATCCGCCGGTGCTCATCCATTAAGGTAAGGGGAACATCATGGGGTATCGACATCCCTCAGGTGAAGAATTTGGTGGCGTAATTGGCAAGACCATCCACGAGTCGAAGCCTTGGTGGCCGGAACCGAAGCTGAAGAAGGGGGCACCAAACGTTGTCGTCGTTGTACTGGATGACACAGGATTTGCCCATCTGGGTTGTTACGGCTCTACGATCGATACACCGAATATCGACGCCCTGGCAGCATCCGGTGCGCGCTTTACAGGTTTTCATACGACTGCCCTGTGTTCGCCCACCCGGGCCTGTCTGCTAACCGGTCGAAATCATCACGCTGTGGGAATGCGCGGAATTTCAAATTTCGATACCGGATTTCCCAATATGCGAGGCGCGATTCCAAAGAGTGCAGCCACGCTCGCTGAGATACTGCGCGATAACGGATACGCAACCTTCGCCGCAGGCAAATGGCATCTTGCACCTATGGCAGAATGCTCGGCCGCCGGGCCATTTACAAACTGGCCTTTGCAGAAGGGGTTCGATCGCTATTATGGCTTCTTGCAGGGCGAGACCGACCAGTTTCATCCGGAGCTGACCTGCGACAATCATTTCGTCGACCCGCCCGCCCGCGCCAGCGATGGGTATCACGTTTCCGAGGACATCGTAGACCGCTCCACGGACATGATCCGTGATCTGACATCTCTCGTCCCGGAAAGGCCATTTTTCCTGTATCTGGCCTTTGGCGCGATGCATTCTCCTCATCAGGCACCGCAGCAGTTCCTCGATAAATATCGTGGCAAATTTGATGCCGGCTGGGACGAGATTCGTGAGCAGTGGTACCGCCGACAGAAGCAGATGGGTATTATACCGCCAGACACCAAATTGGCGCCCCGCAACCCCGGTGTCGAGCCATGGGAGGAGCTTTCCGCAAGCCAGAAGGCCTTCGCGACCCGACTTCAGGAAGCGTTTGCCGCGATGCTGGACCACACCGACCAGCAGATTGGCCGGCTGATAGATTTTCTCAAGGGCATTGGGCAGTGGGATAACACGCTATTCATTCTGCTATCTGATAACGGCGCCAGTCAGGAAGGTGGCCAGTCCGGTGTTCTTGACGAAATGAAGTGGTTCAATGGTATCGAAGAGGATGTGGATGCCGCAGTAAAGCGTCTCGACGACATCGGGACCGCCAATAGCCACTGCAACATTCCATGGGGCTGGGCACAGGCCGGAAACACCCCGCTGAAGTGGTACAAGCAGAATACCCATGGCGGTGGCGTAAGGGACCCGCTGATTGTGCATTTTCCGGGGCGGCTCGGCTCGCCCGGTGTGCTTCGGCGCCAGTTCTGTCATGCCGTCGATATCATGCCAACAGTGCTTGACTTTGCGGGAATAGACCAGCCGGACGTCGTGGCCGGCGTCAAGCAGATGCCGGTGCAGGGCAAGAGCCTCCGGCTGGCAATCGAACATGCCGACGCGAGTATCCCGCGTGACTCGCAGTTCTTCGAGATGCTTGGTCATCGTGGCATGTGGAAGGATGGCTGGAAGGCGGTTACACGCCATCGTGCAGGACGGCCTTTTGAGCAAGACCGCTGGGAGCTCTATCACCTGGACACGGATTTTTCAGAGACCAACGATTTGGCGGATCTGGAGCCCGAACGTGTCAAGGACATGATCGATCTATGGTGGCGTGAAGCCGAGGCAAACGGCGCCCTGCCGCTTGACGATCGTGGCGCCGCGGCACTCTTTGCCGCATCCCGACGCCCTGGGTTGCCTACGTCGCGTGAGCGGTTCGTCTACTATCCTCCACTTTCTCACATCGTGACCGATGCCTGCCCGCCGGTGGCCCGTGGCTGGCGCATGTCAGTCGAAGTCTCTCACGCCGATGGTAATGACAACGGCGCGCTGGTGGCGCGGGGCAGCATTAATAGCGGCTTCGTGCTGTACATGAAGGAAGGGCGTCCTCATTTTGACTATAATTGCTTCCATATCCATACCCACCTGATCGGCGCAGAACGTCTTTCCCCTGGTGACCACCAAATCGAGGTGCAGGTGATACGCCGCGATGATGGTGGGGCCGATGTCGCTCTTGCTGTGGATGGCAAATGTGTCGCCAACGGTGAGATCAAAAAACTCCTGTTCATGATCTCATCGCTGGGGATGGATATCGGCCGCAGTCTGGCGCCGGTTAATGGCGATTACGTCGAGCCTTTCAGCTATGGGGGGCATATCAAGCGCGTTGTCTTTGAGGTGCCAACCTTAAGACGTACCGGGGAGACAAGAGCCCAGGTGCGTGCCGCAGAGACCCAGCAATAGGCAAGAGCGGCATCTGGACCTGCCCAAAGCGGAATGCAGGATCAGGTGCCACTCGTGCCATTACATTTTGCCTGGATCATAAGAACCAGGTCTCGCTCCCTTTAGGCTGCCCCCGTGGTGCTTTAGCCCGACTTGCGCAGTTAGGGTCCAAATTGGTGAGCCAATTTGCCGCGCTGGATATATTGAATCAATGGCTTGAGACG